>CAYXPA010000043.1:0-32748 GCA_964466945.1 uncultured Verrucomicrobiota bacterium
AGGCCGCGTTTTGCAGCGCGGTGCGGGTGACCTTCTTCGGGTCCACCACGCCGGCCTTGACGAGGTCCTCGTACTGGCCGGTGGAGACGTTGAAGCCCTCGTTGCCCTTGCGGCGCTTGACCTCCTCGACGACGATCGAGCCTTCCAGCCCCGCGTTGTTGGCCAGCTCGCGGGTGGGGAACTCGATGGCGCGCTTGACGATGTCCACGCCGATTTTCTCGTCCTCGTTGTCGGTCTTGACGGCCTCGATGGCCGGGATGCAGCGCAGCAGGGCCACGCCGCCGCCGGGCACGATGCCTTCCTCGACGGCCGCGCGGGTGGCGTGCAGGGCGTCCTCAACGCGGGCCTTCTTCTCCTTCATCTCGGTCTCGGTGGCGGCGCCGACGTTGATGACAGCCACGCCGCCGGCCAGCTTGGCCAGGCGCTCCTGGAGCTTCTCACGGTCGTAGTCGCTGGTGGTCTCCTCGATCTGGCGGCGAATCTGGTTGATCCGGCCCTGGATTTCGGAGGCCTTGCCGGCGCCCTCGACGATGGTGGTGTTTTCCTTGTCCACCACGATGCTCTTGGCGCGGCCCAGGTCGCTGATCTCGACGTTCTCGAGCTTGATGCCCAGGTCTTCGCTGATGAACTTGCCACCGGTGAGGATGGCGATGTCCTCGCACATGGCCTTGCGGCGGTCGCCGAAGCCGGGCGCCTTGACGGCGCAGCAGGAGATGGTCTTGCGGAGGTTGTTGACCACGAGCGTGGCCAGCGCCTCACCCTCGACCTCCTCGGCGATGACCAGCAGCGGTTTGCCCGCGCGGGCTACTTTTTCGAGGAGCGGCAGGAGGTCCTTGAGGCTGCTGATCTTCTTTTCGTAGATCAGCACGTAGGCGTCCTCCAGCTTGCACTCCATGGTTTCGGCGTTGGTGACGAAGTAGGGCGAGAGGTAGCCCTTGTCGAACTGCATGCCCTCGACCACTTCGAGGGTGGTCTCGATGGACTTGGCTTCCTCGACGGTGATGGTGCCGTCCTTGCCGACCTTGTCCATGGCGTCGGCGATGATCTCGCCGATGGTGGTGTCCCAGTTGGCGGAGACGGTGGCCACCTGTTTGATTTCTTCCTTGTCCTTGACCTTCTTGGCGATTTTGTCGAGGTGGGCCACCGCGGCCTCGACGGCCTTGGCGATGCCGCGCTGGATGCCGATGGGGTTGGCGCCGGAGGTGACGAACTTGAGGCCCTCGCGGTAGATCGCCTCGGCCAGGAGCGTCGCGGTGGTGGTGCCATCGCCGGCGGCGTCGCTGGTCTTGCTGGCGACTTCGCGCACCATCTGGGCGCCCATGTTTTCGTAAGGATCTTCGAGCTCGATCTCCTTGGCGACGGTGACGCCGTCCTTGGTCACGGTCGGGGAGCCGAATTTCTTGTCGAGCACGACGTTCCGGCCTTTGGGGCCGAGCGTGGCGGTGACGGCCTTGGAGAGCTTGGCCACGCCGCGGAGGACCGCCTGCCGGGCGGCTTCATCGAACAGGAGTTGTTTTGCTGCCATAGGTTTTGTCGTACAGGGATTGCTTCAGGGTTGAGGGAGTTATTCGACGATCGCCAGGATGTCGTCCGAGTTCAGGAGTTTGTACTCCTTGCCTTCGATCTTGATCTCGGTGCCGCCGTACTTGCTGATAAGCACCCGGTCGCCCACCTTGACCTCGAAGGGAATCTTCTTGCCGTCGTCGTCGGTCTTGCCCGTGCCGAGGGCGCGGACCACCGCCTCGGTGGGTTTTTCCTTGGCGGAGTCGGGAATGATGATTCCGCCTTTCTTGACTTCCTTTTCCTCGACGGGCTCGACCAGCACGCGGTCGCCGAGGGGTTTGACGTTTAATGCCATATCAGGTTGCTGTCTCGCTTGGGTTTTGCTGTGTGTTCCGGTTCGGGCCGGGTCCCGCCGCACCCGCAGCGGGCCGCCCCAAACCCACGCCGGTCCGGCGCCGGAGACCCGCGAAGCCGGGTCCCCCGCGCCGGACCGGCAAAGGGCTTACGTTTTCTTTTCGTCCACGACTTCGGCATCAATGATCGGGCTTTCGGGACCACTGCCGCCACCGCCCTTGGCGCGGCCCGTCGCGCCGCCGGTGGCCCCGGCCCCGGACCCGGCCGCGGCCCCCGCGTGGGCGCGCTGTTCGGCCGCGGCGCGGTAAAGCTCGGCGGAGACGGCCTGCCAGGCTTCGTTGAGGCGTTCGACGGCGGACTTGATGGCGGCGGTGTCACTGCCCTTGAGGGCGTCCTTGACGCCGCTGATGGCCCGCTCGAGGCGCTCGCGGTCGCCGGCTTTGATCTTGTCGGCACTGTCCCGGAGCATCTTTTCGGAGCGGTACACCGTGTTGTCGGCCTCATTGCGGAGCTCGACCTCTTCGCGGCGGCGCCGGTCTTCCTCGGCGTGGAGTTCGGCGTCGCGGCGCATCCGCTCGATCTCTTCCTTGGTCAGGCCGCTGCTGGCGGTGATGGTGATCTTCTGTTCCTTGCCCGTGCCGAGGTCCTTGGCGCTGACGTGCAGGATGCCGTTGGCGTCAATGTCAAAGGTGACCTCGATTTGCGGGACGCCGCGCGGCGCGGGCGGGATGTCCGTGAGGTGGAACTTGCCGATGGTTTTGTTGTCGCGGGCCATCGG
Source organism: uncultured Verrucomicrobiota bacterium (assembly GCA_964466945.1). GTDB lineage: Bacteria > Verrucomicrobiota > Verrucomicrobiia > Limisphaerales > J093 > DSVZ01. The sequence continues at coordinate 2,636 of CAYXPA010000043.1, forward strand.
GCGCTCGCCCTGGAGGACGTGGATTTCTACGCCCGGTTGGTTGTCCGTGGCGGTGGAGAAAATCTCGGATTTGCGGGTCGGGATGGTGGTGTTGCGCTCGATGAGTTTCGTGAAGACGCCGCCCAAGGTCTCGATGCCCAGCGAAAGCGGGGTGACGTCCAGCAACAGGACATCCTTGACGTCGCCCTTGAGCACGCCGGCCTGGATGGCGGCGCCAACGGCGACCACCTCGTCCGGGTTCACGCCTTGATGGGGTTGTTTGTTGACCAACCGGCGAGCCGTCTCGACCACCCGCGGCATGCGGGTCATGCCCCCCACCAGCACCAGCTCGTTGATCTGGTCCGGGGTCACGCCGGCGTCCTTGAGGCAGGCGTGGACCGGGCCGACGGTGCGCTCGAAGAGGTCGTCGCAAAGCTGCTCCATCTTCGCCCGCGTCAGCTTCATCTGGATGTGTTTGGGCCCGCTGGCGTCGGCCGTGATGAACGGCAGGTTGATCTCGTACACCTGCGCGGAGCTGAGAGCGATCTTGGCTTTTTCGGCCTCTTCCTTGATGCGCTGCAGGGCGTCGGGCTGCCGGCGCAGGTCCATCCCGTGCTCTTTTTTGAACTCGTCCAGAATCCAGTCCATGATCCGGTTGTCCCAGTCGTCGCCGCCGAGGTGGGTGTCCCCGTTGGTGGCCTTGACCTCGAAGACGCCGTCCCCGATCTCGAGCACGGAGATGTCGAAGGTGCCGCCGCCCAGGTCGTACACGGCAATTTTTTCGTCCTTCTTTTTGTCCAAGCCATAGGCGAGCGAGGCCGCCGTGGGCTCGTTGATGATGCGCAAGACCTCGAGGCCGGCGATGCGCCCGGCGTCCTTCGTGGCCTGGCGCTGGGAGTCATTGAAATAGGCCGGCACGGTGATGACTGCCTGGGTGATCTTTTCGCCCAACCGGACCTCGGCGTCGGCCTTGAGCTTGCCCAGAATCATGGCCGAGATTTCCGGCGGGCTGTAACGCTTGATCTGACCGGCTTCCTCGACCTCGACGTGCGCGTCGCCGTTGGGGGCCTCGACGACCTTGTAGGGCACGCGTTTGATTTCCTCCTGGACCTCGGAGTACTTGCGGCCCATGAAGCGCTTGATGGAGTAAATGGTGTTGCGCGGGTTGGTGACCGCCTGGCGCTTGGCGGCCTCGCCCACCAACCGTTCCCCGCTTTTGGTGAAAGCCACCACCGAGGGCGTGGTGCGCCGCCCTTCGGAGTTTTCCAGAACCACCGGCTCCCCGCCTTCCATGACCGCCATGCAGGAGTTGGTGGTCCCCAGGTCAATGCCAAGTACCTTTGCCATAAAATTTCAGCCGTTACTCGAGCAGGCCGGATGCCCGGGGAGCCATTGGCTTGGGAAGACACTGATTCCAAGACGGATGCAAATCTGTGCAAGGCAAGGCTCGAGTCATCCGCCTGCGCCAGATGTGTCAGGAAGTGTCAACACGCGAACCTACCGTGCTTGCTTTGGCACAACCGGTCGTACAGGCGGTGGAGGTTAGCTCCCGCTCAACACCCGGGGCGGGTGGGCCAGGCAGTAGGCGGCGTTGGCGGCGTACTTCTCGGCCCAGCTCCTCAGCCGGGCCCGCTCCTCGGCCGTCAGGCTCCGGACCACGCGGGCAGGGGCACCCAACACCAGCGTGCCGGGCGGCGCGATAAAGCCCTGCGTGACCAGCGCGTGGGCGCCGACAATGGACTGCGCCCCAATCACCGCCCCATCGAGGATCGTGGCCCCCATGCCCACCAGCACTTCGTCCTCGACGGTGCAGGCGTGCACCACGGCCGAGTGCCCGATGGTCACCCAATGGCCCACCAGGCACGCGAAGTCATCCGCCACGTGCAACACGGCGTTGTCCTGTATGTTGGTGTGGTGGCCGACGACGATGCGGTTGATGTCCCCCCGGAGTACGGCGTTGTGCCAGACACTGGCGTGGTCGCCCAAGGTCACGTCTCCCACCACCCGGGCCCCCGCGGCGAGATAGACCTGCCGGCCCAATTGCGGCGTGCGGCCGAGAGACCGCTCCAAGCGCGCCTGCACGGGATGGACGGCGGCGGCCGCTGGCGGGGAGACGTCTTCGGCTGAAGGACCGGGATTCACAGCAGCCGGGGCTGTTGTTCCTCGCGGGCCAGCAGTTCGCTGAGACTTTTCACCCGCTGCTGGCGCCGCTCCATGATGTACTTGTCCAGTTGGGGATCGAAGGGCACGGGGTACTGTCCGTCGTAGCAGGCCAGGCAGAAGGAATCCGCCGGCAGGCCGGTGGCCTTGATCATGCCTTCCTTCGAGAGATACGCCAGGGAGTCCGCCTGCAGGTACTGGCGGATTTCCTCCAGCGAGTGCGTCGCGGCCATCAGCTTCGAGCGGTCGGGGAAATCAATGCCGTACACGCAGGGATGCCGATGCGGCGGGCAACTGATGCGCACGTGCACCTCGCGGGCGCCGGCCTGCTTGAGATTGTTCACGCGCTGGCGGCAGGTGGTGCCGCGCACGATCGAGTCGTCCACGATCACCACGCGCCGGCCGGCCACCAGGTCGCGGATCAGGTTCAGCTTCACCCGCACGTCGAAATCCCGGATGAGCTGGGTGGGCTGGAGAAAGCTGCGGCCCACGTAATGGTTGCGGACAAAGCCCATCTCGAGCGGGATGCCCGACTCGAGCGCAAAACCCAGCCCCGCGCACGTGCCGCTGTCCGGCACGGGGATCACCACGTCCGCCTCCACCGGGCACTCGCGCGCGAGCTGCCGGCCCATCTCCACGCGCACCCGGTACACGTTGCGCCCGGCGATCGTGCTGTCCGGCCGTGCGAAGTACACGTACTCGAACATGCAGAAGGCCCGGCGCGGCCGCGGCGGGAAGACCTCGACCGAGCGCAGCCCGTCCGCGCCGATGATCACCGCCTCGCCCGGGTTCACATCCCGCTCGAACCGCGCGCCGATCAGGTCAAAGGCGCACGTCTCGCTGGCCACCACCCAGGCGTCGCCCAGTCGGCCCAGCGACAGCGGTCGGAAACCGAAGGGGTCGCGCGCGGCGATCAATTCATGCTCGGTGAGGATGACCAGCGAGTAGGCGCCCTCGATGCGCCGCAGGGCGTACAGGAGCATGTTCTCGCAACCATCATGCCCCGGCCGGGCCATCAGGTGCAGAATGATCTCGCTGTCCACCGTGGTTTGGAAGATCGAGCCGGCCGCCTCGAGCTCCTCGCGCAGGACCAGGGCATTGGTCAGGTTCCCGTTGTGGGCCACGGCCAGTTGGCCGCGCGCGCAATCCACCGTCAGCGGCTGCGCGTTGCGCAGATAGGACTCCCCGGTGGTGGAGTAGCGGGTGTGGCCGATGGCCATGTGCCCTACCAGCTCGTGCAGGATCTGCCCGTTAAAGACCTGCGGCACCAACCCCATGCCCCGGTGCGCGCGAAACTGGCGGCCGTCCGAGCTGACGATGCCGGCGCTTTCCTGGCCCCGATGCTGCAAGGCGTACAGCCCGCAATAGGTCAACTCGGCCGCGTTGGGGTGCCCGTAAATGCCGAAGACGCCGCAATAATGCTTGGGATGGGTTGGCAGCGCGCTGGCGGCGGCATTATCAAGTAATCCGGTCTGCTGTGGACCACGCACCACCCGATTCCAAACCCGCCCCGCCCGCGCCGCAAGTCCCAACTGGCCCGGGCCGCCCGCCCCCGCCGGGAATCTCCTTGACCCGCCGCCCCGGGCATTCCTAGGGTAATCACGTGCCAGGCACGTTTCATGTTCGAGCAGCTTAAGAGCCTGTTTTCCAATGATATTGGAATAGATTTGGGCACGGCCAATTCCTTGGTTTACGTCAAGGACCGGGGCATCGTTTTGCGTGAACCGTCCGTCGTGGCCATCCAGGCCGGGACGAACATTGTGCTGGCGGTGGGCGAGGAGGCCAAGCGCATGCTCGGCCGCACCCCCGGCAACATCATCGCCATCCGCCCCATGAAGGACGGCGTGATCGCCGACTTCGACGTGACCGGGGCCATGCTCCGGCACTTCATCCAGCGGGTGCACCACCGCAAGTTGATTGCCCCGCGCGTGGTCGTGGCCGTGCCCTCCGGCATCACCGAGGTGGAGAAACGGGCCGTGAAAGATTCCGTGACCCACGCCGGCGCCCGCGAGGTGTACCTGATCGAACAACCCATGGCCTCGGCGATCGGCGTGGGGCTGCCCGTGCATGAACCGGCCGGCAACATGATCGTGGACATAGGCGGCGGCACCTGCGAGATGGCCATCATTTCCCTGGCCGGCATCGTGTTCAGCCGCAGCCTGCGCGTGGGGGGCGATGAGTTCGACGAAACCATCATCGCCCACATGAAACGCGCGCACAACCTGATGATTGGCGAACGGACCGCGGAAGAGATCAAAATTCGCATCGGCTCCGCCTATCCGCTGGAGCAGGAACTGACGATGGACGTCAAGGGCCGCGACCTGAGCACCGGCCTGCCCAAGACCATCACGGTCCGCTCCGAGGAAATCCGCGAAGCCCTCAAGGAACCGCTTTCGAGCATCCTGGAAGCCATCCGCATCACCTTGGAACGCTGCCCGCCCGAACTGGCCGCCGACCTGGTGGACCGGGGCATCGTCCTGGCCGGCGGCGGCGCGCTCTTGCGGGGCATAGACCGCCTGGTGGCCGAGGAGACCTACCTCCCCGTGCACATCGCGGACGACCCCCTGACCGCCGTGGCCGAAGGCACCGGGCGCGTGCTCAACGAACTGCAGTTCCTCAAACGCGTGGCCTCTTCCGCCACCTGAGCCGGCCCGCGCCGGCCCGTTCGCCCCGAGCTTTGCAACCGGGGTAACGGATGTTCAAACGACCGCAGTGGGTCGCCTTCGGCGCCGTGGCGCTGGTCGGGCTGGTTCTCCTGAACCTGCCCGACCAGCTCGCCGCCCGCCTCAAAATCGCCCTCGGCGCGCTCTTCCTGCCCCTGTTCGGGCTGGTCGGCTCCGCCCAACACCTGGCCGCCGAGGCCGCCCGGGCCTTCACCCCGCGCGCCGAACTGGACCGCCAGCTCGAGACCCTGCGCCGCGAAAACCAGCGCCTCCAACTCGAGCTGGACCACGCCCGCGAGGCGCTCGAGGAAAACCAGCGCCTGCGCCAGCTCCTGGGCTGGACCCGCTCCAGCCCCTGGAAAACCCGCGTCTGCACCGTGCTCGCCCGCGACCCCGAGGCCTGGTGGCGTACGCTCCACATTGACGCCGGCGCCCGCGACGGCCTCCGCCCGGGCCTGCCGGTGGTCACCCCCGAGGGCCTGGTTGGCCGCGTGGACCGCGTGGCCCATGCCACCGCCGAAGTCGTGCTGGTGGGCGACCCCCGCTGTCGCGTCGCCGTGGTGGTGCGCGAAACGGGCGAGACCGGCGTGCTCACCACCCGCTCGGCCGGTGTGCTGGACCACCGGCTGGTGGACCTCACCCACCTGCCGCGCAACCTCGCCGTGCGCCCCGGCCAGAGCGTCTTCACCAGCGGCCTGGGCGGCGTGTTTCCGCCCGGGCTCCCGGTGGGCACCGTGGTGGACACGCGCAGCGTGGGCTACGGCCTGTACGCCGAGGCCCGGGTCAAACTCCACGCCGACCCCGCCCGGCTCCGGGAAGTGATCGTCCTGCTGCCATGAACTCCGCGCGCCTTTTCCTCGTGCTGGGGCTGGCCTACCTGGCGGTCTTCCTCCAGGCCGCCTTCACCGCCCCGCAACGCTGGCTGGGCGCACCCTTGAGCCTGTTGCCGGCATTGATGGTGTGCACGGCCCTGCGCCTGGACCTGACGGCGGTGGCCCTGCTCGCCCTGTGCGGGGGCCTCTGGCGGGACGCCCTCTCGGCCAATCCGCTCGGCGCCAGCCTCCTGCCGTTGTACCTGGTGGGCTGGGGCGTCTGGCGCTGGCGCGAGGCGCTCTTGCGCGAGCTGGATTACGCGCAACTCATTCTCGGGGCCCTGGCCAGCGCGCTGGTGCCCGTGTTGACGCTGGTGGTGGTGCTCTCGAAGGGCGCCGAGCCGGACCTGGGCTGGCACACGGCCTGGCAACTGGTGGTGTTGACCGTCAGCGGCGGCGTCTTCACCCCGGTCCTGTTCCGGCTGCTCGAACGGCTCGAACGGCTCTTTGTCCATCCCGAAGTGGTGGCCAGCTCGTACCGGCCGGATCGCGAAATCAAACGCGGACGTTACTGACTCATGCTCGTGGTGGACCAATTGCGCGACGGTGACCGGCGCCTGCGGGTGCTGGCCGGCGCGGTGTTGTCCGGCCTGCTCGTGTTGCTGGCCGGGCTCTGGTACTTGCAGGTGGTCCGGGCCCGTTACTACCAGGCCCGGGTGCAAACCCAGACCTACCGTGTGGTGCGCGAGCCGGCGGTGCGCGGCAAAATCCTGGACCGCGCCGGCCGCGTCCTAGCCGAAAACCGCCCCGGTTACCAGATCAACCTCTACATCGAGGAACTCCGTCCCGAGTTCCGCGCGGAATACTGGCGCCAGCGCGCCGTCTATGTGGCCGAGAAGGCCCGCACCAACGCCGCAGCCCAGCCGGCCGCCCCGGGCCGCAACAGCTCGACGCGCGTCCGGCTCACCCGCGAAGAAGTTCAAAACCTCAGCCACGCCGCGCGCTACGCGGTCATCAGCAACACCGTGGCCCGGGTCGGCGCCATCCTGGGCACGCCGATAGTCCTCACCGAGGCCCAGTACCGCCGCCACTACGCCTACTGGCCGTACCGACCGTTGCCGCTCCTGGAAAATCTCACCCCCGTCCAGGTCGCCCGCTTTCTCGAACAGGCCCCGGCCCTGCCGGGCGTGGACCTCGAGGCCCGTCCGCTGCGCTCCTACCCCCAGGGCCCGCGCACGGCCCACGTGCTGGGCTATCTCACCCGCGATGACCAGGCCACCGGCGACCGCGACGAGTTCTTCCACTACAGCCTCCCCAGCTACGAGGGAGCTCTCGGCATCGAGTACGGTTTCAACGAGGTGTTGCTCGGCCGCCCGGGACTCCGGCACGTCACCGTCAACAGCCTCAGCTACCGCGAGGAAGACACCCTCTGGGAGCCGGCCGTGGCCGGGCATAACGTCGTCCTGGCCCTCGACCTCGACCTCCAGCTCGCCGCCTGGCAGGCCCTGCAATCCCTCGGCCCGGACGTGCGCGGCGCCGTGGTGGTGCTGGACGTGACCAACGGCGACGTACTCGCCCTGGTCTCCGCCCCGGCCTACGACCCCAACGAATTCCTGGCCGGCATCCCCGAAACCGAGTGGCGCGAGCGGCTCAACCACCCCGAGCTGCGGCCCATGCTCAACCGCGCCACCCAGGGCGCCTACCCGCCCGGCTCGATCTTCAAGATGGTCACCGGCCTGGCCTGCCTCGAGGCCGGCCTGGACCCGGAAGCCCTCTTCACCGTGGCGCCCGACCCGGCCAACCCCGCCCGCGGCGCCATCTTCGTGGGCCGGCGCAAGATTCGGGACACCGCGCCGCCCGGGGACTACAACTTCCGCCGCGCGCTGCTGCGCTCCAGCAACGCCTACTTCATCCACCACGGCCTGGCGGCCGGGCGCGAGCGGCTGCTCGAGATGGGCAAACGCTTCTTCCTGGGCGAGCGCATCGGCCTGCCCTTGCGCCAGGAAGCGCGCGGCTTTTTCCCGTACCCCCGCGAGGTCCGCTGGCAGTGGACCGAGGGCAACGTGGCCAACGCCTGCATCGGCCAGGAAATCACCGTCACCCCGCTCCAAATGGCGGTGCTGACCGCGGCCGTGGCCAACGGCGGCCAGGTCTTTTGGCCGCGCCTGGTGCTGCGCGTCGAGCCGCCCGACCCCGAGCCGGGCCGGGCGGTCACCACCTACCCGCCGCGGCTGCGCGGCGAATTGGGCGTGCGGCCCGAACACCTTCAGGTGCTCCGCGAGGCCATGCTGGCCGACACCACCGAGCCGGAGGGCACCGGCTTTGCCGCCTTCCACGAGCGCGACCGCCGCACGCCGCGGCTGAAGCGGATGCAGGTGGGCGGCAAGACCGGCACCGCCGAGATCGAGGAAAACGGCCGCGTGGTGGACCGGGTCACCTGGTTTGCCGCCTTCGGGCCGTATGCCGCGCCGCGGTACGCGGTGGTGGCCATGGTCGAGGGCGGCCGCTCCGGCGGCGGCACCTGCGCGCCGGTGGTCCGCCAGATTTTCGAGTTCATCGAACGCCGGGAGCCGCCGCCCGCGCCGGCCCTGGCCGCGCAACTTCCATGACCATGCACGCTGAACCGGTCAAACATCCGCGGCGTCTGGAGTGGCCCTTGTGGGCCTGCGCGCTGGGCCTGATGGTGCTGGGCGCGTTGTTCGTGGCCAGCGCCACGCTCAACAGCGAAGGCCCGGGGCTGCCCTGGTACCGCCGGGGCTGCGTGCGCCAGGTGCTCTGGTACGTGCTGGGCGGGGGCCTGGCCGGGCTGGTCTGCCTGTGGGATTACCGCCGGCTCTCGCGCTGGGCGATGCTCGGGTACTGGGGCTCGATCGCACTGCTGGCGCTGGTGTTGATCCCCGGGATCGGCAGCACCCAGGGCTGGGGCGCGCGCCGCTGGATTGACCTGGGCCTCCTCCAGTTCCAACCCTCCGAACTGGCCAAGCTTACGTGCATCCTGGCCCTGGCCAGCTATCTGAGCCGGCCCGCGCCCGAGCTGGCCAACCCGGGCGCCTTCGGCCGCGCGCTGGGGCTGTGCCTGCTGCCGTTCGTGCTGGTGTTGCGCGAGCCGGACCTGGGCTCGGCCCTGGTGTTCCTGCCCGTGGGGCTGGTGATGTTTTACGTGGCCGGCGTGCCCGCCCGGTACCTGCGGCGCCTGGTGGGCGGCGCCACGGCGCTCGTGACCCTGCTGGTGGTGGACCTGCTCTGGGCGCCGGGCGACTGGCAGGTGGTCAAACTGGAGCCCTACCAGCAGCGCCGGCTCATGGTCTATTTCGGCAAGGATTTCGTTCCGCCCGACGCCACCGGGGCGGAACGCGCGCGCGCGTTGCAGCAGTACCGCGACGCCGCGCACAACGTGGAACAAGCGCTCATCTCCGTGGGCTCCGGCGGGCTCACGGGCAAGGGCTGGCGCCAGGGCACCCAGAACGCCCTCGGCTACCTGCCCCGCGCGGTGGCCCACAACGACTTCATCTTCTCCGTGATCGCCGAGGAGAGTGGATTCGTGGGCAGCGCGACCGTGCTCGCGCTGTACGCCGGAATCCTGTTCACCGGGATTCACCTGGCCGGCCGCGCCCGGGACCGCCTGGGCCAACTGCTGGCCGTGGGCGTGGTGACCCTGTTCTTCACCCACGTCTTCGTCAACATCGGCATGAACATCCGGCTGATGCCCGTGACCGGCATCCCCTTGCCGCTGCTCAGCTACGGCGGCACTTCCGTGATCTGCTCGCTGGTCGCGCTCGGCCTGCTCCAAAACCTCCACCTCTACCGTTCCAACCCCTAGCCATGACCGACCGCAGTTTTTCCAGCCGCCGTCGCGCCGGCCAGCGCTTCCGCCCCGGCCGCGGCCAAACCTTCAAACCCGAACGCGGCGCCGGCGAGGCCCGCGCCGAGGCCCTCGGCGAAAAACCCGGCGAGGAAACCGTCTTCGACACCCGCCGCCATGAGCGCGAAATCCAGCGCGCCGAAAACCAGGCCGCCGGCCTGCCCGCCGACGCGCCCGAGCTGGCCGCCGCGCCCGACGACATCGAAAAACGCCTCGGTCAACCCGCGGCCGAAACCGCCCCCGAAACCCCGGCCGCCGCCCCCGCCGGGGCCCCGGCCGCCGCCGCGGCAGCGGAACCCGCACCGGCCGCTCCTCCCGCCGGGATCATGAGCACGCTCAAGGCCGCCGCCCAGCGCGTCCTCCAGCGCGTCACCAAGCTGGTCACCAACAAAACCGCCCCCCGCAAGGAAATCATCATCAACGCCGAGTCGCTCGAGACCCGCGTGGCCCTGCTCGAGGAAGGACGCCTGGAGGAGTTCACCATCGAACGCACCGGCGAGGAGCGCTTGGTCGGCAGCATCTTCAAGGGCAAGGTCCGCAACCTCGAGGAGGGCCTCAAGGCCGCCTTCGTGGACATCGGCTTCGAGAAAAACGCCTTCCTGCACTACTGGGACATCGTGCCGGCCAGCTTCGACAGCAACGTCGAGCTGGTCGAGCGCGAAGACCGCCGCCGCAAGGAACGACCCAAGATTTCCCAGAAAGACATCCCGCGCCTGTATCCGCCGGGCACCGACATCGTGGTCCAGGTCAGCAAGGGGCCCATCGGCACCAAGGGCCCGCGCGTGACCACCAACCTCGCCCTGCCCGGCCGCTTCCTGGTCCTGCTGCCCAACTCCGACCAGTGCGGCATCTCCCGCAAGATCGAAGACCCCGCCGAGCGCCAGCGCCTCAAGCAGATCGTCCGCAAACTCACCCTGCCCGAGGGCATGGGCGTGATCATCCGCACCGCCGGTGAGGGCCAGCAGGCCCGGTACTTCGTGCGCGACCTCGCCCTGCTGCTCGAGGAATGGAAGACCGTCCAGGAAAAGATCAACACCCAGCCCGCCCCCTGCTGCGTGTTCCGCGAGCCCGACCTCATCGAACGCGCCGTGCGGGACTTCCTGACCGACGACGTCGAGCGCATCCTGGTGGACCACTACCCCAGCTACGAGCGCATCCGCGACTTGATCGCCAAAATCTCCCGCCGCTCCGCCGCCCGGGTGAAGTTCTACAACGAATCCCAGCCCATCTTCGACCGGTTCGGCATCACCCGCCAGCTCCAGACCGCCTTCGCCCGCCAGGTGCCCCTCAAGAGCGGCGGCTACATCGTGGTGGACGAGACCGAGGCCCTCGTGGCCATTGACGTCAACACCGGCCGCCACAAAAGCGGCAAGGACCCCGAGTCCACCATCACCAAGGTCAACCTCGAGGCCTGCGAGGAAATCTGCCGCCAGCTCCGCCTCCGCAACATGGGCGGCCTGATCGTGCTCGACTTCATTGACATGAAGTCCGGCCGGGACCGCCAGCTCGTGTACCAGCGCATGAAGGAACTGCTCAAGCGCGACCGCGCCCGCACCCACATCCTGCCCATCTCCCCGCTGGGCCTCATGGAAATGACCCGCCAGCGCCACACCGAGAGCGTGCAGGAGTCCGTCTATGACGACTGCCCGTACTGCAAGGGCCGCGGCGTGGTCAAGAGCACCCTCACCATGAGCGTGGAAATCCAGCGCAAGCTCGCCGAAATCCTCCGCAGCCGCCCGCGCGACGAGTCCGACTTCCAGCTCCGCGTGGTCGTGCACCCCGGCGTGCTCGAACGCCTCCGCAACGAGGACCAGCAGCTCATCATTGACCTCGAAAAGCGCTACTTCGGCAAACTGAGCTTCCGCGGCGAACCCACCTTCCACGCCGAGCAGTTCAAAATCTACAACGCCCTCACCAACGAGGAACTGGCCAGCGTGGGCGGCTGAGCCGCGCCGCCCGGGCGGCGCCGGGCCCACCCAACATACAGCGCCGGCAACACCAGCAGCGTCAGCAGGGTGTTCGTCGCGATGCCGCCGATGACCACGGTGGCCAGCGGGCGCTGGACCTCCGCGCCCACGCCGGTGTTCAGCGCCATGGGCACAAATCCCAGCGCCGCCACCAGCCCGGTCATCAGCACCGGACGCAGCCGCAGCCGGCAGCCCTCGCGCACGGCGTTCTCCAGCGGCGCGCCCGCGGCCAGCCGTTGCCGGATGAACGTCACCAGCACCAGCCCGTTCAACATCGCCACGCCACTGAGCGCGACAAACCCGATGGCCGCACTGACCGTGAACGGCATCCCGCGCAGCCACAGCGCCAGCACCCCACCCACCGCGCCCAGCGGAATCCCCGTGGCCACGATGCCCACGTCGCGCAGCGAGCCCAGGCTGAAGTAAAGCAGCAGCACGATCAGCCCCAGCGCCAGCGGCACGACGAATCGCAGCCGCCGGTTGGCCCGCTCGAGGTGCTCGAACTGCCCGCCCCACTCGATGAAATAACCGGCCGGCAGCTCGACCTGCTCGGCGATTCTCCGCCGCGCCTCAGCCACGAACCCGGCCACGTCCCGCCCGCGCACGTTCGCTTGCACGGTCACGCGCCGGCGCGCCCACTCGCGATTGATGGCGGCCGGGCTTTCGGTCTCGACGATCTGCGCGACCTGTTGCAGCGGCAACATCGCCCCGCTCGCGGTGGGGATGAGCGTGGCGGCCAGGGCGTCCGGATCGGTTCGCAAGGCGTCCGGCAGACGCACCACCAGGGGGAAACGCCGCTGGCCTTCGCGCACTTCGCCGACCTTTTTTGTGCCCACCGCCTCCACCAGGTTGAGCACGGGCTCGCGCGACACGCCGTAGCGGGCCAGCGCGGCGGCGTCCAGTTTCACCTGCAACACCGGTTGGCCGGTGAGCTGTTCCCCGCTGATGTCAGCCGCCCCGCGAATGCCGGTCAGCACGGATTGCACCTGCTCGGACAGCGCGCGGAGCACCGCCAGGCCGTCGCCGTAAATCTTGATCGCCACGTCTCCACGCGCCCCGGCGATCATTTCGTTCATCCGCATCTCGATGGGCTGGCTGAAGGCCACGGACATGCCCGGCTGGCGGGCAAAGACCGGACGCAGCGCCTCGACCAGCTCGGCCTGGGTGCGCGCCTTCTTCCACTGCGCCCGCGGTTTGAGGGCGAGGAAAAAGTCGGTCACCTCGACGCCCATCGGGTCGGTGGCCACCTCGGCCGTGCCCAGGCGCGACCACACCCGCGCGATCTCGTTGGGAAACGCCTCCAGCAAATGCTGTTCGATCCGGTGATTCCAAGCCACGGCCTCGTCCACGGAAATGCCGGCCAGGCGCACGGTGCTCACGGCCAGCGCGCCCTCGCCCAGCTTGGGCAGGAACTCGCCGCCCAGGCGCGTGGCCAGGAAACCGCCGCCGACCACCAGCGCCAGCGCCCCCAGGAGCGTGGCCGCGCGATGACGCAAAGCCCCTTCCAGCACCGGCGCATAAAGGCGACCCAAAAACCGGACCAGCCACGGCTCGACCTGCCGCGGCGCGCGCCGGAACAGCAGACTGGCCAGCACCGGCATCAACGTCAGCGACAAGACCAGCGCGCCGAGCAGCGCAAAAATCATCGTCAGCGCCATCGGCCGGAACAGCTTTCCTTCGATCCCCTCCAGGGTAAGGATGGGCAGAAACACGATCAGGATGATGCCCACGCCGAAGGCCACCGGCCGGGCGACTTCGAGGCAGGCAGACTGAATGATCTGCTGGCGCTCGTTTACCGTAAGGACACGCGGCGAGCCCGGCGCGCCGGCTTCCTCGCCGGCGGAAGCGCAGGTTTCTCCACCCGCCGCGCTTTCGACCGCTCCAGACCCTGCCGACCGCGCAGGCGGCAACTCCGCGGGTTGGGACGCTTGCGCCAGGGCCAGGCGGCGCAGGCTGTTTTCAACCATCACCACTGCGCCATCCACCAGAATGCCGAAGTCAATCGCCCCTAGACTGAGCAGGCTGGCGGCAATCCCCGCCTGCAGCATCACCTGTCCCGCAAACAACATGGACAGCGGGATGGCCAGGGCCACGATCAACCCGGCCCGCAGGTTGCCCAGAAAGGCGAACAGCACCGCCACCACCAGCAGCGCCCCGGCCAGCAGGTTGTGTTCGACGGTGCGAATCACCCGGTCCACCAACTCGGTCCGGTCATAAAGCACCTCCACCTTCACGTCCGGCGGCAACGCGCGCTGGACTTCGGCCAGCCGGGCCTTGAGCGCGCGCGTGACCGCCCCGCTGTTTTCTCCCGGGAGCATGAATCCCAGCCCCAGCACCACCTCGCCCCGGCCGTGGGCGGTGACCGCGCCGCGCCGGATTTCGTGGTCCACCCGCACGGTGGCCACGTCCCGCACCCGCACGGGGACGCCCTCATGCGCCCAGAGGGTGATGTCGCCGATTTGCTCGGTGTCCGTGGTCAGCCCCAGGCCGTGCACCAGCAGCGCCTCGCCGGCGCGCTCGAGCACGCCGCCGCCCACGTTCCGGTTGTTGGCCGCGAGGGCGGCGATCAATTCCTCGAGCGTTACGCCGTATTTGATGAGCCGCTCCGGCTCGGCCACGACGTGGAACTGCTTCTCGAAGCCGCCCCAGGCGTTGACCTCCGCCACGCCGCGCACCTGCCGCAGCGCGGGGCGGATCACCCAGTCGTGCAACTCCCGCAGCTCGGTGAGCGAGCGCGCCGGGCTGTCCGAGCGGACGGCGTAGTGGAACACCTCGCCCAAGCCGGTCGAAATCGGCCCGAGCTGCGGACGGGCGATGCCGGCGGGCAACTCGACGCTTTGCAGGCGCTCGCTGATGAGCTGCCGCGCCAGGTAAATGCCGGTCCGGTCGTCAAACGTGGCCACGACCTGCGACAGGCCGAACTTGGAAACCGACCGCACGTTCTGGAGGCCGGGCAGGCCGCCCAGGGCCAGTTCGATCGGCTGGGTGATTTGCGCTTCGATCTCCTCCGCGTTGAGCGCCGGAGCAACCGTGTTGACCTGCACCTGCACGGGGGTGGTGTCCGGAAAGGCGTCCACCGGCAGCCGCAGCAGGGCGCGCACGCCAAGCACCGTCAACAGGACTGCGAGCACGCAGACCAGCAGGCGGTTTTGCAGGGAGAAGAGGATGATCCGGTTCAACATGGGAATGCACGACGTTGTAGCCGCAGCCCGTAGTGCCAAGGCGGCAGGTCCAGGACCGGCCCGACCGGCTCGAGCCAGCCGGTCTGGGCGGCCCAGGCGAGGATTTGTTCCGGCCGGGGGCGAATGGCCAGGGCCGGCCCGCGCGGCGTGGCCGGGTCGTAGCGCCAGTGTATGACCAGCACCCAACCGCCCGGACGCACCGCCCGCGCCGCCTCGGTCAACAGCCACACTGGCTCTTCCCCGTGCAGGATGTTGAAGAGCAGGCAGGCATCCCGCGAACCGGGCACGCCGCCGAAGCCTTCCGTCACCACGTCGCGCACCGTGGCCACGATGTTCGACAGCCCGGCCTCGCGCGCCCGCTGGCGCGTCCGCTCGACCATCGCCGGCTCGATGTCCACCGTTTCCAGCACCCCGCGGATGCGCCGCGCCACCGGGATCGTGAACGTGCCGTAACCGCAACCCAGCTCCACCACGTTCCCCAGGCTCTCCTCCACGCCCAGCCGGTCGAGGATCAGGGGCACGTCGAACAGCGTTTCCCAGTAGGCCTCTTCCGGCATGCCGCTGTCGCGCAGTTTCATGGCCACCGATTTCACTCCGCGGCGCAGCCCGCGCCCAGGCGGCTGATCAGGAGTTGCGATTTGAGCGCAAACGCGCCGCGCACCGCGACCGGCTCGCCCGATTGCAGCCCGGCCGGCACTTCGATCTGCCCCTCCCAGGAGCGCCCCGCGAGCACGGCGCGCGCCTCGAAGAGGTCATCCGCCACGCGCACGAACACGACAGGCCGCCCCTCGACCCGCTGCAACGCCGCCGCCGGCACGCGCACCACCGCGGCGGCGGGCCGTGTCCAGACCCGCGCCCGGCCGAACATGCCCGCGCGCAGGCGGCCGTCGGAGTTGGGCACTTCAGCGCGGGCGCGCACCCGCCGCGTGCGCGCGTCCACTTCGGCGCTGATCCAGGTGAGCGCGCCGTTGAAGACCTGTTCGGGAAGGGCGTCCAGACGCAATTCCACCGTCTGGCCCTCGCGCACACTTTCCAGGGCGCTTTCGGGCAGGCTCAACATGGCCCAGACCACGGACCGGTCGGCGAGCGTGAACAGCGGCCGGCCCGCCTCGACCAGCGCGCCGCGCACCGCGGAGCGTTCGATGATTTCCCCCGCAAACGGGGCGCGGATTTCCAAATACACCGGCTCGTCGGGGCGCGTGCCGAAGGCGTCAATGTCCGCCTCGCTGAACCCGAGCGTGCGCGCGTGCTGGCAGGCGGCGCGATGCTCGGCCTCGGCCTGTTGGAGGTCGCGTTCGGCGGTGATGCGCTGGACGCGCAGGCGGCGCTCGCGTTCGAGGGTTTGGTGCGTCAGCACGGCCCGCGCGACGGCCTCGGCAATGGCCGCGGACCACAGCCGGGCCAGAACCTGCTTTTCGGCGACGCGCTCGCCCAGGTCGGCGGTGACCTCCTGCAGGAAGCCGGCCACGGGCGCGGCGACGTGCGTGAGCCGGTGCTGGTTGAAGGTCACTTCAGCCAGACACTCGACAAACTCGCCCCCCGGTCCGGTGGCCGCCGGGGCGGTCTCAATCCCCGCCAGACGCGCCGACTCGGGCGCGGGCAGGCGCACCTTCAGCGACCGGCCCGGCGGAAGCGCGGCGACACGGTCCGGATGGCAAATGCCGCACTCGGCCTCGGCCACGTCGTGCTCGCCGCACCACGGCCCGGCGCGGTCCTTGGCCGCGGCGGCCGCGCGGGGCGGCACGGTCGGCTCGCAGCAATCATCCGGGGCGGCTTGCGCCAGCCCGCCCGGCGGCAGGCCGGTCGCCAGAAGCAGCACGGCGGGCAATGTGTGTGCGGCAAGGATGCGGTAGATTTTCGGCTTCATGGCTCGGGTTGGTCGGGGTTCAAGGCAGAATGAGACGCGGGAAGTGGGGGCGCGCTCGTGGGCGCAGGTTGCGTGAGCGCCTCGAGTTCGGTCCGGGCGAGGCGCCACTCGAGCACCGTTTGCCAGTAGGCCCGGCGTGTTTCGGCCACGGTGCGCTGGGTGTCCAGCAGGTCCAGCAAAGCAAAGCGGCCCTCGGCAAAGCCCAGTTGCACCAGGCGCAGGGCCTCCTCGGCCCGGGGCAAAATTTCTTCGCGCTGGCGGCGCGCCTGTTCGGCCGCGGTGCGGAAACGTTCGCGCGCCGTGACCCAGGCGGTCCACAACGCCTGCGCCTGCGTGTGCGCCTCGGCTTCGGCCACGGCCTGCTCGGCCCGGGCTTCCCGCTGGCGGCCCCGGGCGCGATCGAGCAGGGGCAGCGGGACCGTGACTTGAATTTCGATCACGCCCTGCCCGGCCGGGGCTCCCTCGCGGCCGCCGGCCACACCCAGGGTCAGGTCCGGGTAGGGCTCAAGGCGGGCGCGCGCCAGAGCGCGTTCGGCCCGCCGCCGCTTGAGTCGGGCGACCTCGAGGGCCGGATGGGAAGCAAGTTCCGCCGGGGACAGGGCGTCCCAGCGGACGGGATTGTCCAGCGGTTCCAGTTCGCCCTCCAAGGTGACGCCCTCGAGATCGGCGCCGCCGAGCAGCGTGGCGAGGGTCTGGCGGGCGGTGCGCTGGTCGCGCGCGGCCCCGGCCTGTTCCGCCCGGGCCTGTTCCCGGGCGATTTCGGCGCGGAGTTGCTCCTGCCGGGGGGCGGCGCCGGCTTCGACCCGTTGGCGCGCCTGGGTGGCGGAGGCCTCGGCCACACGGGCCAGTTCCGCGGCGATGTCGGCGAACCGTTCCGCCGCCAGCACGCGATAGAAGGCCGCTTTGACCTCTCGCACCAGCTCACGCTGTTGCCAGGCTTCCAGGGCCGCGGCCACGGCGTAATCGGCCCGGGCCAGTTCGTGGTCCAGGCGTTTCTTGCCCGGGAAGGGGAAGGTTTGGGCCACGCCCACGGTGTGTTTGGCGTCCCCCAGCCAGGAACCGGCGCGGGCCGGGCCGTCTTCGAGCGACCAGGTCAGCTCGGGATTGGGCCAGCGCCGGGCCTGGTCCGCGCGGCCGGCGGCGGCTTCGACACGGCCGCGTTGCGCCCGGCGCTGCGGGTGGTGGGCGAGGGCCAGATGCACCGCCGCCTCCAGCGATAGGCGGGACGGGACGGCGAAGCCCGCCGACGCCGGGGTGGACGGAGTGTCACCGCGGGCACGCACCCCGGCGCCGGTTTCCCCGGGCCAGACGCGGCCGGGGCCGGTCGCCAGGGCCAGACCCAGCGCGGAATACACCAGCAACGGACAATTGCGCTTCATGTGTTACAACGGAGAAAGGGAGTTCGGCTTGAGTGCAGCCCGGCGCGGCGGCCGAAATCACCGCAACGGTCAGGCATCTCGCTCCGCCGGGCTGGCGGCAGATCGAGCAGGCTTCAGGAAACGCCGGAGGGCGCCCGCGGCTGAGCAGCCGCGCGGCAGAAGAATTGCCAGGCGCGCGGAAGCTCGGGCGGCCCGACGGGGAAGGAGCGGAAGTCGAACGCGGCCGGGGAGGCCTCGGTCCCCAGAGCCAACTCCGTCATCAAGGCCGGCCAGACCGGCGGGATCAGCCGCGACGCGCCCTGATCCTCATGCTTGATGAAGCCGCCTTCGAGGCTGGCGCAGGCGTCCGGCGAGCCCGCCGGCTCCGGGGTGCCCGGCGCGGCATCGCCGCAGCAGCATTGCAGGGAAGCGAACCCGGGCAGGACCTCGAGCGCGCAGTGCAGCGTGGCCGGCAGCCAACAGGCCAGCAGCACCCACGCGGCGACTCGCACCCAGCGGTTCACGCCCGCAAACTATGGGCCGTTCACCGGTGGGTCAAGCGCCCCGGTCCCGGCGCGCCGGACGCGCCGACGCGCTCTTGCCAACCGCGCGCGCACCCTTTTCACGACGGCGGTTTCTTTAAAACGCCCGCGATTCCGGGGATTCCGGTTTGGCTTGGAAAAACCGGACGTTCAGCTTATCTGTCCGACATGGACACGTTTGCTTGCGCCGGAGTCGGGCGGCGCGCCCTTCTGACCGCCCTGGCGTGCGGCGTTGGGTGGCTGTTTCCCGTCGGTTGCGCCACGACCGGCGGCCGCGCCGGCGTTTCGCAAGCGGAGCTGGATCGCGTGATCGCCGGGGCGCGCCCCGCGCTCGTTCGCATCCGCGTGGTCACCACCGATTACGCCGAAGGGCGCGAGGTCAAGATGCAGGCCGTCGGCAGCGGCGCGATCATCACGCGCGACGGTTACCTCATCACCAACCACCACGTCGCCGGGCGCGCCGTGCGCATCTTCTGCACGCTCTGGAATCGCGAGGAAATCGAGGCCGAACTCGTGGGCACCGACGCCCTGACCGACATTGCCGTGCTCAAGCTGAAGCCCGAAAAGCCGATGGAGTTCACGCCCCTGCCGTTCGGCGATTCCGCCCGGCTGCGCGTCGGCGACCCGGTGCTTGCGATGGGCAGTCCGATGGCGCTTTCGCAATCGGTCACCCTGGGCATCCTCAGCAATACCGAGATGACCATGCCGCGGTTCTGGGGGCCGCTCGCGCAGTTCCGGCTCGAGGGCGAGGACGTCGGCTCGCTCGTCAAATGGATCGGCCACGACGCGCCGATTTACGGCGGCAACTCCGGCGGCCCGCTGGTGAACCTGCGCGGCGAGATCGTCGGCATCAACGAAATCAAATTCGGCCTCAGCGGCGCCATCCCGAGCAACCTCGCCAGGGCCGTCGCCGAAGAACTCATCGCCCGGGGCAAGGTGCGCCGCAGTTGGCTGGGCGCGGACATGCAACCGCGCTTCAAACGCGCGCCCCGTTCGCCTGCGGACAAGCCGGCGGGCGGCGCCGCCCCCGGCGACACCGCCGAGCGCGGCGTGCTCGTGGCCGGGGTGCTCGCGGGCTCGCCCGCCGAGCGCGCCGGTTTGCAGCCGGGCGACCTGCTCGTCTTGCTGGCGCGCCAGCCGGTGGACGTGCGGTACGACGAGCAGATGCCCGATTTCATGCGGCTGGTCTCGGGGCTGCCCATCGGCCGGCCCGTGCCCCTGGTCGTGCGCCGGGACGGGCGCGAGGTGACGCTGCACCTCACACCGGCCGAGCGCGAGGATCGGTTTCCCCAGCCCAAAGAGATCAAGCCCTGGGGCATCACCGCCCGCAATCTGTCCTCACTGCTGGCCCTCGAGATGAAACGCCCCGACACCAACGGCGTCGTCATCACCTCCGTGCGTCCCGGCGGGCCGTGCGGCGACGCCAAGCCGCCGTTGACCGAGCGCGACGTGTTGATCGCGGTCAACGACACGCCCGTGCGCCACGTCGAGGACCTCCTCGCGCTCACGGAGAAACTCACCGCCGGACGGCACGAGCCGGTGCCGGTTGTCGCCACCTTCGAGCGCAAGGACAAACGTTACCTGACCATCGTCCGGGTGGGCCACGAGGAACTCAAGGATCCGGGCCTGGAAGTCACCAAGGCGTGGTTGCCCGTGGAAACCCAGGTCATCACCCGCCCGATCGCCCGGCAACTCGGCCGGCCGGACCTCAGAGGGTTCTACCTCACGCGCGTGTATCCCGGCAGCACCGCCGAACAGGCCGGCCTGCGCGTCGGCGACTTCATCATCGCCGTGGACGGGGAAAAACTCACCGCCGGCGGCGCCGAGCACCAGGACGAGCTGTCGGCGCTCATTCGGCAGTATGACGTGGGCCGCACCGTCGAGCTGACCGTGCTCCGGAACAGCACCATCTTGAAAATTCCCGTTGAGCTGGTGCGCTCGCCCCGTCTGCCGCGCGAGATGAAGTCGTGGCGCGACGAGAATTTCGAGTTCACCGTGCGGGACATTTCGTTCTTCGACCGCGCCGAGCAGCAATGGAACGAGCAGCAGACCGGCGCGCTGGTCACCGACGTCAAACGCGGCGGTTGGGCCGAGCTCGGTTCGCTGTATGTGGACGACCTCATCGTCCAGGTGGACGGACGCCCCGTGCCTGACGTGGACGCGCTCCGCCGCGAAATGGAGAGCGCCGCCGCCGCCCGCCAAACCCCGGTGATCCTCAAAGTCCTCCGCGGCATCCACACCAAGTATCTGGAACTGGAACCGAACTGGAAAAACTGAACCCTCAACCAAAGAACCCCCATGCGTCCCGCCATTGCCTTCGCCCTCACCACGAGCCTGGTCGTGGGACTGTGCGCCCTGCCCGCCCGCACCGACGAACTCGCCGAAAAAGGCCGCGCCATCTTCAAGCAGCACCAGCGCGCCGTCGTGACCGTTCAGGTCGTCATGAAGGCCAAAATGTCCTTCGGCGGTATGGGCGACCAGGGCGACGAATCCAAACAGGACCTCACCGGCACGGTCATTGACCCCTCGGGCCTGACCGTGCTCGCCCTCTCGGCCACCGATCCCACCAGCATGTTCCCCGGCCTGCTCGGCGGCCAGGAAGACGAGGACATGAAGTTCAAGTTCGACACCGAGCTGACCGACGTGAAAATCCTCCTCGAGGACGGCACCGAACTGCCGGCCGAGGTCGTCTTGCGCGACAAGGACCTCGACCTCGCTTTCATCCGGCCCAAAACCAAGCCCGCCCAGCCGATGCCCGCCGTGGACCTCACCCACGCCGGTCAGGCCGACGTGCTCGATCAGGTCATCACGCTCAATCGCCTCGGCCGGGCCGCCGGACGCGCCTACGCCGCCAGCGTCGAGCGCCTCAGCGCCGTCGTCCAAAAACCGCGCCTCTTCTACGTGCCCGAAAGCACCATGACCACCACGGCGCTCGGCTCGCCGGCGTTTTTGCTCGATGGCAAAATCCTCGGCATTTGCGTCGTGCGCGCCGTCAACTCGGACGGGGACGGCATGGGCCTCTTCAGCCTCCAACCGGAAGGATTGACCGGCATCATCCTGCCCGCCGCCGACGTGCTCAAGGTCGCCCAACAGGCGCCCGCGGCCAAAGGCGACGCCGCCAAGCCCGCCGAATAGGAAAACGCCGGCGACGCCCCGGCCAAATCCCGGGAGGCCGCGCCCATCTCGGAACGGCCGCCGGGCGGGCACGCAGTCATTCGCGCAGGTCCCGACAAGCTCGCCGTGGCGCGTCCGCTGCTCCGCACGCCACGGCGCCGGAGGCGGCGTCGCGCTTTTGCTTTGTCGGGCCGACGCGGGTTTGGGAAAGTGCCGGCGTCTGCCATGAAATCGCTTTTTGCGCTCGCCCTGCTGGCCCTGGCCGGCGGGCTCACGGCCGGCACCCGTGCCGGAGAGGCCGCCGCGGAACCCGCCTCCGACCTGCGCCCCATCCCGGCCGCCGACCTCGAGAAAATCCGCGCCGCGCTCGCTACGCAGGCCCCGGCGCGGCCGCGCCAGCCGCGCACCCTGCTGCTCTTCGTGCACAACGTGGGCTACGGCGGCCACCCTTCCGCCGAGTACGCCAACCACGCCTTCACCTTGATGGGCGAAAAGACCGGCGCCTTCCGGGCCGTGGTGCGGCGCGACCCCGAGGTGTTCCGGCGTGAAAGCCTGAGTCAGTTCGACGCGGTCTTCCTCAACAACTGCGTGGGCAATCTGTTCACTGACCCGGAGCTGCGGCAGAGCCTGGTCGAGTTTGTCACCGGCGGCGGCGGGCTCCTGGGCGTGCATGGCACGACTGTGGCGTTCACCCGCTGGCCCGGGGCGGTCGAGGACTGGCCCGAGTTCGGCTACCTGATCGGCGCGCGCGGCGCCGCGCACCGCGAGAGCACCGAGCACGTCTTCATCAAACTCGACGAACCCGACCACCCGCTCAACGCCGTCTTCGGCGGCCGGGACTGGGAGTTTCGCGACGAGTTCTTCCGCGTGGGCGAGCCGTACTCGCGGCGGCGGGTGCGTGTGCTCTTCCGCATAGACACGGCGAAGACCGACCTCGCCCAGGGCCGCGGCTTCGGCGCGCTCGAGCGCGCGGACAACGACTACGCGCTGGCCTGGGTGCATTCCTACGGCCGCGGGCGCGCCTTCTACTGCACCATCGCCCACAACCCGTACGTCTTCTGGGACGCGCGGCTGCTCGAGTTCTACCTGGGCGCAATCCAGTTCGCGCTGGGGGACCTGCCGGCGCCCACCACCCCGAGCGCCTGGCTCACGCCGGCGGTGCGCGCGGCGGAACGGCTGGGCTGGCGGCTGGGCGTCGAGGCCTACACCTTCCACCGCCACACCTTCTTCGAGACCGTGGACCGCGCGGTGAAGCTGGGCCTGCCGTTCGTGGGCGGGCTGAGCTTTCAAAAGGTCAGCGCCGAGCTGCCCAAAAACTTCGAGCCCGGCCTGAGCGACGAGGAGTTGCGGACCATCCGGCTGAAGCTGGCGGACGCCGGCGTGCGCCTGCTCACCTACTACCTCCAGGAAATCCCCGGCGACGAGGCCGGCTGCCGCCGGGTGTTCGAGTTCGGCCGCAAGCTGGGCATCGAAACGTTCATGTCCGAGCCCAGGCTCGAGGCGCTGGACCGGATTGAACGCTTCGCCGAGGAGTACGGCATCAACGTGGCCCTGCACAACCACGACCCCAAGGCCTCCCCGCACTACTGGAGCCCGGACGCCATCCTCAAGGTCTGCGCCGGGCGCAGCCCGCGCCTGGGCGCGGCGGCCGACGTGGGCTACTGGATGCGCGCGGGCCTGGACCCGGTCGAGGGCATCCGCCAGCTCGGGCCGCGGCTCCTCACGCTGCAAATGCACGAGCTGGACGAACTGTCCCCGCGTGGCAGCGACGTGCCCTGGGGCACGGGAGCCGGCCGCGCGGCGGCCATTTTCCGCGAAATCCACCGCCTGGGCTTGCGCCCCACGATGATCGGCCTCGAGTACTCGAAGGACTTCGACAACAACTTCGACGCCGTGGCGCAGTGCGCGGACTTCTTCAACCGGTTCGTGCTGGAATTGGCCTCGCCGCCGGCGCCGCCCCGCCCATGAACGCCGCCCCGGAAGCCGGCCCGGTCCCGCCCACCGCCGCCCTCGACACGGCGTTCGCCGCCCTGACCCGCTACGACCGTGGCTCCGGCCGGGGCGCGTTGCTGCCGATTGATGACGCCGTGGCCGCGGCCACGCCAGACACCGCGTTGCGGGCTGCTTTGGAGACCCGCCTCGTGGCCGTGCTGCGCGGGCCGGCCTCCGCGGTGGCCCGGGAATACGCGTGCGAGAAACTGGCCCGAATCGGCGGGCCGGACGCCGCGCCGGCACTGGCGGCGCTCCTGTCCGACCCGGACCTGGCCCACGCCGCGGCCAACGCGCTTCGGGCCATTCCCGGCGAGGCGGCCTCACGCGCGCTGCGCCAGAGTCTCGAGCGGCTGTCCGGCCTGCCTCTGTTGGGCGCGATCGCGGCATTGGGCCAGCGGCGCGACGCCACCAGCGTGGCCGCGCTGGCCGGATTTTTGGGGCACGCGGAGGAGCGCGTGGCCACGGCCGCGGCCGCGGCGCTGGGCGAAATCGGCACGGTCGCGGCGGCCCGGGAACTGCAGGCGTTTCTGGCCCGGGCGCCGCAAACCATCCGGTCCGCGCTGGCCGAGGCGTGTCTGGTGTGCGCCGAGCATCTCCGGCAAGCGGGCGAGACGCGGGCTGCTCGGAGACTGCTCGACACGCTGCTCGGCACGGCGCCCGCGCCACACGTGCGCGCCGCCGCGCTGCGATTGCTGGCCTGAGCCAGAGCGATTCGGTGGGTTCCGGGGGCACGGCCAACCTGGCCGTGGTCGGCGGCAACCTGCCGCCGACGCCGGGTCTTCGAGCTGTCCCACCACAAGGTACGACGCTCGAACCACGATTGCGGTAGTGCCGGGCTGCGGCTCGACCGCTGGCGGCGCCGACACAGCGGCGCCCTACCGTTAGCTCCCCGTCAAGCGCCAGTGGCCCGTTCCACCCCCGACAAAACTGCATCGTTCTGGCCAGGTGCTTGCCGCGCCGCCGCGGGTCGTGCGGGCCCTGCGGATTCATCCCAGCCGTCCGGTTGATGCGAAAAACGCGATAGCCCCGCGGTGGGACTGCCGGGTTGCGCCCGGAGCTTTCCGGGTTAGACTCCGGCCCGAAGAAACGTGCCGAATCGTAGCTGCCTATGAAAAAGACCCTCCTTGTGGCTTCCCTGATGGCGATGACCCTGCCGTTGCTGGCCGCGGACCCCGCCGAATTGCGCACCCGGGCCAAGATGTTTTTCGAGCCGTTGCCGGACAAGATGCCGGGCGCGGAAAACGACACCCCCGCGCGCATCGAACTGGGTCGGAAGCTCTACTCCGAGAACCGGCTTTCCGTAAACGATTCGCAGTCCTGCAACACCTGCCACGACCTCACCGGCCAGAAGGCCGGCGTGGACAACGAACCCACCTCGCCCGGTGCCTTCAAGAAGCGGGGCGACCGCAACTCGCCCACCACGCTCAACGCCGGGTTCCACTTCGCCCAGTTTTGGGACGGCCGGGCCAAGGACCTCAAGGAGCAGGCCAAGGGCCCCATTCTCAACCCGGTTGAAATGGCCATGCCGGACGAGGCCACGGTCGAGAAAAAGCTCCGCGGGATTCCCGAGTACCGGGAATTGTTCGCCAAGGCCTTCCCGGGCCAGGCCGAGCCCATCACCTACGACAACCTGGCCGAGGCCATTGCGGCCTTCGAGCGCACGCTCATCACCCGGGACCGGTTCGACGACTTCCTTAAAGGCGACAACCAGGCGCTGAGCGCGCAAGAGCTCAAGGGGCTGGACCTGTTCCTGACCGTGGGCTGCACCACCTGCCACAACGGGCCGGTCATCGGCGGCAACAGCTTCCAGAAGGTGGGCCTGATTCACCCCTACGAGACGCCGGACCTGGGGCGGTTCAACGTGACGAAGGAAGAGGGCGACGAGTACAAATTCAAGGTGCCCAGCCTGCGCAACGTCGCGCTGACCGCGCCGTACTTCCACAACGGCAAGGAAACCGACCTCAAGGGCACGGTAATCAAGATGGCCTACATCCAGCTCGATCGGAAGCTCACGGACGAAGAGGCCGACGCCATCGTGGCCTGGCTGCGCAGCCTGACCGACAAGGCGCGCGCCCGATAACCCGCGCCCCCACCGGGTCTTTCCGACCGCGGACGGATTGGTTTGCACGGTCCCCGTATCCGCGCCGGTGCGGGTTGGAACTGTGCCCTTGCCTGCCCCGGTGGCTTGACCTAGCTTGCGGCTGCGTGAGTCGAAAAGTTGCAGCCAGCCCGAGCGAGGGGCGTCACCGGCCCCAGGCCGGCACGTGTCCCTTGAGCCAGGTGCGCGCCGGCACCTCGGTGCGCATCAAGCAACTGCTGGCCACTCCGGACCTCTGCCAGCGGCTGCGCGAGCTGGGGTTGTGTGAAGAACAGCGCATCAAGCTGCTGCTCCAGGACCGCAGCGTCGTCTGCCAGGTCTGCAACGTGCGCCTGGGCCTGTGCGGCCGGCTGGCCGACGCCATCTGGGTCGAGCCGCTCCCGTCGGCGCCAGACGAGGCGCCGGAGAAACCCCGCGCCAAACAACCCAACGCCGCCTGACCATGACCGGCCTTCCCCAGCCGCTGACCACCCTCGCGGCCGGTCAGGCCGGGGTGGTGACGGAGATCGCGTTACCCGCCGAGTTGCGCGCCCGCCTGCTCGAGATGGGGCTCACACCCGGCACGCCCGTACAGGTGGTCCGCTACGCTCCCCTGGGCGACCCCGTGGAAATCAAGTTGCGCGGCTCCAACCTCAGCCTCCGCCGCCACGAGGCGGAGCAAATCCACGTGCGGCGCGCCGAATGAGTCCCCTCCCCGCATCAGCCCCCGGCCCTGGTCGGCTCGACCGCGGCGGCGCTGCCGCCGGGCAGGCCCCGCAGCCAACGTCGCGTTGCCCCCATCGTTGCTGATGCCGCCTCCCGCCACCAGTCCGGTCGCGGAGCAAACGGCGCCGCCGCCCGGCCGCCGGCCGTTTCTGGTGGCGCTGACCGGCAACCCGAACTGCGGCAAGACCACGCTCTTCAACGCGCTGACCGGCCTGCGCGCCAAGGTGGGCAACTACGCCGGCGTCACGGTCGAGCGCAAGGAAGGTCCCCTCCAAGGCGCCCCGCCCGAGCGGCCGGTCACCATCCTCGACTTGCCGGGCACGTACAGCCTCAGCCCGCAGTCGTTGGACGAGCAAATCGTGCGCGACGTTCTGCTGGCCCGCCTGCCGGAGGTCCGGCCGCCCGACCTGGTGGTGGTGGTGGTGGACGCCTCGAACCTCGAACGCAACCTGTACTACGCCACCCAGGTCCTCGAACTGGGGTACCCCACCCTGATCGCCCTCAACATGGTGGACGTGGCGCGCGACAACGGCCTGGACGTGGACGCCGGCAAGTTGGCCCAGACCCTGGGCGTGCCGGTCTTCCCCCTGGTCGCCAGCACCCGCGAAGGCGTGCCCGCCCTGCGCGCCGAAATCCTCCGGCACGCCTCCCGGCCGGCCGGCTCGCTCGCCACCCGGCCCGGGCTGGATTCGTTGCCCCCCGCGATGGACCAGGAACTGGCCGCCTTGTGCGACGCGCGCCTCAACGCCGCCCCGCCCGCCCGGGCCCGCGCCGAAGCGCTGTTGCTCCTCACGGACGAACGCAACCTGCCGGACAACGCCCGCTTCCACCATCCGGGCATGGAGACCGCCGTGCTCGCCGCGCGCCAACGCCTCGAGGCGGCCGGGGTGGACTGGCGCACGCTGGCCATCGAGGCCCGGTACGAGCGCGCCCGCGCCCTGCACGATGCCGCGGTGACGGTGCGCGTGGCCGGGGTCGAAAGCACCAGCGACCGTCTGGACCGCATCTTTACTCACAAGGTTTGGGGCTCGCTCATCTTCTTCGCCCTCATGGCGCTGATGTTCCAGAGCATCTTCACCTTTGCCCAGGTGCCCATGGACCTGCTCGAGGGCGGGTTCGGCTGGCTGGGCCGGCAGGTGGGCGCGCTGTTGCCGCCGGGCGACCTGCGCAGCCTGCTGGTGGATGGCGTCATCGCCGGCGTGGGCGCGGTGGTGGTGTTTCTGCCCCAAATCTGCCTGCTGTTCCTGTTTCTGGGGCTGCTCGAGGACACCGGCTACATGGCGCGCGCGGCGTTTCTGATGGACCGGCTCATGAGCAAAGTGGGGCTGCACGGCAAGAGCTTCATCCCCCTGCTGGGCTCCTTTGCCTGCGCCATTCCGGGCATCATGGCCACGCGCACCATCGAGAACCCGAAGGACCGGCTGGTGACCATTCTGGTGGCGCCGCTGATGACCTGCTCGGCGCGGCTGCCGGTGTACACGCTCTTGATCGCGGCGTGCATTCCGGACCAGCCGGTGCTGGGGTGGTTCCGCTTGCCGGGCCTCACGCTCATGGGCCTGTACCTGCTGGGCATCTTGCTGGCACTGGGCATGGCGTGGATTTTCAAGAAGACCCTTCTGCGCGGGCATACGCCGGTGTTGATCCTCGAACTACCCCCGTACAAGCGCCCCACCCCGGGCGTGCTGCTCCGGCACATGTGGGACCGCGCCAAACTCTTTCTCCAAAAGGCCGGCACGGTCATCTTGGGCTTCAACATCCTGCTCTGGTTCCTGGCCACGTACCCGCGCCACGCCGACCTCGAGACCCCGATCCAGACGGCCATCCAGGAAGTGGAAGCCCGCCTGGCCGCCGCCGCAAACGACCCGGCCCGCGCCGAGGCCCTCCAAACCGAGCTGGCCGACCTGGAAACGCGCCTGGCCAGCACGCGCCTGCGCCACAGCTTCGCCGGCGGACTCGGCCACGTGGTCGAGCCGCTGCTGCGCCCCCTGGGCTTCGATTGGCAAATCGGCATCGGCATCGTCAGCTCTTTCGCCGCGCGCGAGGTCTTCGTCAGCACCATGTCCGTGGTGTACAGCGTCAGCAGCGGCGGCGACCCCGACGCGGAGATTCGCGCGCTGGCCTCGGTGCTCCGGGAGCAACGCCGGCCGGACGGCGCGCTGGTTTACACGCCCTTGACCGGGCTGACGCTGCTGGTGTTTTACGTGGCGGCGCTTCAATGCGCGAGCACGGTGGCGGTCGTGCGCCGGGAAACCAACTCGTGGCAATGGCCGCTGTTCCAATGGCTGTACCTGGGCGCGCTGGCGTGGGGGCTGGCTTTTCTGACCCGCGCCGCGGGCCGGGCGCTCGGGCTGGAGTGAGCCAGCCCGGCCGCCGCCCCCGGCACGGTCTGCCCACTGCGGGAATAGCCGAAACTCAGAAAAGGGCGGCAGCGAACCGGGAACAGCGGAAGGCCGGGAACAACCGGCATCAATTGTCCGACCTACGGCATCCGGTCTCTGGCATCCGGCATCCGGCCTTTGTGTCCGACCGCGGTTCCCCACCGCCCCGCAATCCGTTCGACGCCGCCGCGCCGCGCGCGTAAGCTGCCGCCGTGAGCAAGATCGCCTTCACCGTGGGCGGGCTGGCCATTTACTGGTACGGCATCCTGGTCGCCGCCGGGTTTTTGGTGGGTCTGTGGACCGCCAGTCGGCGGGCGCCGCAAGCGGGGTTGCCGCCCGCCACCGTGGCCGATCTCGGCCCCTGGCTGGTGGTGGGGGCGCTGGTCGGGGCGCGGCTCTGGTACGTCCTCAGTTACTGGGAGGAGGATTTCGCCAGCCGGCCGCTGTGGCACATCTTCAACTTCCGCGCCGGCGGGCTGGTGTTTTATGGCGGACTGGTGGGCGCCACGCTGGCGGCGATCCTGTTCGCCCGCGCGCGGCAGGCGCCGCTGGCGCCGTTGGGCGATGTGCTGGCGCCGAGCATCGCGCTGGGCCACGCCTTCGGCCGCGTGGGCTGCCTGATCAACGGCTGCTGCCACGGCACGCCCACCACGCTGCCCTGGGCGGTGCGTTACGCGGACAACCCCCCGGTGGCGGACACGGGCGTGCATCCCACGCAGGCCTACGAGGCGCTGCTGTTACTGGGCTTGTCGGCGGGGCTGGCGGCGCAATTCCGCCGACGGCGGTTCCCGGGACAGACGTTCGCCCTGTACCTCGCGGCCTATGCGGTGATCCGGTTCGTGGTCGAGTTCTGGCGCGGCGATTACGGCGACACGCGCGTGGCGGGGCTCAAACCGGGCCAGGCCTTCAGCGTGCTTGTGCTGGCCGCGGGCGTGGCCCTTTACGCCCGGTGGCGTCCGCGTCCGTCGGCGCCATCGCCGGGCGGCGCGTGAGCGCCCGGAGCGGGCTTGCCGTGGGCCATGTCCACGCGGACCGAAACCTTGGTGGTGGAAAGCTCCCGCCCCGGCCTGCGGCTGGACGCCTACCTGCGGGAGCGTTTTCCGGGCGTGTCGCGCGCGCAGCTCCAGCGGTTGATCCGCGAGGGCGCGGTGCGGGTCAACGGCGCCCCCTGCAAACCCACGCACGCGCCCCGGGCCGGCGAGACCATCCACATCACCTGGCCCGAAGCGCGCGAAGCCGCCGTGCCCGCGCGCGAGTTGCCGCTGGCGGTGGTGTACGAAGATGCGCACCTGCTGGTGCTCAACAAGGCCCCCGGCATGGTGGTGCACCCGGCGGCGGGCACCGAGGACGACACGCTGGTCAACGCGCTGCTGCACCACTGCCGCGGCCGGCTCAGCGGCATCGGCGGCGTGGCCCGGCCGGGCATTGTGCACC
>CAYXPA010000044.1:0-24321 GCA_964466945.1 uncultured Verrucomicrobiota bacterium
CCGCGGTACGGCAGACTTGGAAGTCTGCGCTACGGCATCGCCCGCCGGCGACCCGCTGTCAGAAAATGAAATGCGCCGCCCCGCAAGACAGGCGCGTGTAACCGGGTATGCCCGGCATCCGCCGGTGCGCGGTTCAGGCGCCGGTCGGCGCGGATTGCGGGTCCGTATTGGCCGGGGCGGGAGACTCGGCGGACGCCAGGCGCTGGCGGAGCGCCTCCACGTACTGCACGCGGAGAAAGGTTTTTTCCTCGAGGTTCAAGAGGGCGCGGAGGGTTTTCTTGGCCGTGCCGAGCAGGGGCCGGTCAATCTCCGAGGGCAATTCGCGGTGCTGCTCGTAGTAGCGCAGGACGACCTCGATGTCTCCGGAAAGCACGTTTCTGGCGAGTTCCGCGGCCACCTGTTGGAGTTGCTGCCGGCGCTCCGCGGCATCGGCGGAGTCCTCCGCGGCGGCGGGCAGATGCTCCGGGGCGGATTCCGCGTCCGGGTGGCCCTCGGTCCGCGGCTGGTGGCTGAGGAACCGGGCCACGGTGTCCAGGCCCCACTCGTGAACGGTGTCGGCCTCCTGGACCAGCAACTGCGCCTGGTTGGCCCGGCAGGGCGCGATGCCCAGCAGGTGCACCCGCACGCCGAACTCCTGCGCCTGCAAGACCGACACCCGGACGTCCTCGTCCCCGGTCAGGAGCAGCGCGTCGGCGATGGCCCGATTGCGGGCCAAGGTGATCAGGTCGGCGTTGAACAGGGCGTCCACGCCCTTCTGCTCCCCGAAGGTGTTGACGAAGCCCAGGCGGAGTTTGACGCGCGGCTTGAAGGCCAGCCGCAGGTGTTGCGGCGTGGGGCCCGTGGCCGTGCCGTCGTACCAGTAAATGCGCAGCAGCGGCAGGCCGGAGACCTCCCGCGCCAGGCGCTCGATTTCGTCCAGCAGCGCGTCCACGTCCAAGTGCAACTCACCCCGCGGGCGGGTGCGGCCGGAGATGAGCTGGGCGCCGGCGGCAAATAGATAGCCGGCATTCACGAAGGCGGCGATTCGGTCCATAGAATTTAAGGGGCTCCCGCAGGAGCCCGTAAGTACGCGCCCTCAATTCAATGGTCGCTGAGCGAGAGCGCAGCCGGAATAGACGTTATGTTCGCCGCGGCGTCAAGGCTCAAGCGGCCACGAACACATTCTTGAGCTCGGTGAACCCCTCGAGCGCCGCCATCCCCAGGTCCCG
Source organism: uncultured Verrucomicrobiota bacterium (assembly GCA_964466945.1). Taxonomy (GTDB): domain Bacteria; phylum Verrucomicrobiota; class Verrucomicrobiia; order Limisphaerales; family J093; genus DSVZ01. The sequence goes on from CAYXPA010000044.1 coordinate 1,209, forward strand.
GCCCAGGCCGCTCTGCTTGAAGCCCCCGAAGGGCGCTTCGACGTGAACGCTGTTGTGACAGTTGAGGCTCAGGACCCCGCTCTGGACCGCCCGGCACACGCGCAGCGCGCGGCCCAGGTGATTGGTCCAGATCGAACCGCTCAGGCCGTAGGGCGAGGCGTTCACATCGCGCAACATTTCCGCCTCGTCGTCGAACGGCGTGATGGCCACGACCGGGCCGAAGATTTCCTCGCGCCAGCACCGGTCCTCGCGGCCCACATCCAGCAGCACGGTGGGCTCGAGGTACCAGCCCCGGGGCAGAGGCCGGCCGCCGCCGCAGGCAAAGCGGCTGCCACGCGCGCGCGCGTCGGCCAGGTAATCCTCGACCGTGGCGCGTTGGGCGGCGGAAACCAGCGGGCCGAGCTGCGTCTCGGGCCGGGCGGGGTCGCCCACGACCAGTTGCTTCGTGGCGGCGACGAACCGCTCGACGAACGGCTCGAAGATGGCGCGCTCGACGTACACCCGGCTGCGGGCGCAGCAATCCTGGCCGGTGTTGGCAAACACGCTCAGGGGCGAGGTCGCGGCCGCCTGCTCCCAGTCGGCGTCGGCAAAGACGATGTTCGGCGACTTGCCGCCCAGCTCGAGCGAGACGCGTTTGAGGTCGCGCGCGGCCAGGGCCATGAGGTGGCGGCCCACTTCGGTCGAGCCGGTGAACGAGACCTTGCGGATCAACGGGTGGGTGACCAGCGCGTCGCCGATGGCGGCGCCGCTGCCGGGCAACACCTGGAGCACGCCCGGCGGCAGCCCCGCGGCGGCGGCCAGTTCGCCCAGCTTCAGCGCGGTGAGCGGGGCGAGCGTGGCGGGCTTGAGCACCACGCAATTCCCGGCGGCCAGGGCCGGGGCGACCTTCCAGCAGGCGATGGGAAACGGGAAGTTCCACGGCACGATGCAAGCCACCACGCCCAACGGCTGGCGCAGGGTGAAATCAAAACCGCCGCGCGCCACGGGCAGGGTCTGGCCGCCGAACTTGGTCACGGCCCCGGCGTAGTACTCGAAGCAGCGCGCGCCCAGGCCGGCTTCGTCCCGCGCGTCGCGGATGGGCTTGCCGATCTGGAGCCTCTCCAGTTGGGCGATTTCCTCGAGGTGCTCGCGCAAGGTGCGGGCCACGGCGTAAAGGATGGCCTCGCGCCGGCCGGGGGCGAGGTCGCGCCAGCCGCCCTCCCAGGCGCGCTGCGCGGACTCGACGGCGGCGTGCACATCCGCCGGGTCCGCCGCGGCGACCTCGGCGAAGGGTTCTTCAGTGGCGGGGTTGATGAGGGTAGTGCGGCGGCGGCCCGTGGCCTCGCGCCAGGCGCCGTCCACGAAAAGCTGTGCGGACAAATGCATCGGCGGGAGTTGACGCACCCGCCCGCGCGGCGGCAAGGGCAAACAAAGCCGCCCGGCTCACGGCCCGGCCTTGCGCAGGCGGTAGTAACGCTGCGGGGCGGAGAGCTTGAGGTTGACCTGCACCTCGTCGCCCAGGATCAGCTTGGGATTCAGGACCGGTTGCCACAGGCCGCTGCCGAGGTCGTCGGTGGACTCGAGGTCGTAGTCGGCCGCCAGCGCCGGCCAGCTCAGCGTAAGCCGATTGCCCTCCCGGCGGCCCAGCAGGAGCGGCCGATCGAAGACCGGCACCTCGAGGCGACTGAGCAGCGCCGGGTTGTCCGGATCGGCGGCGGGCGAGCGCAGGGCGGCCTGGCTGACCAGCGTGCCCACGCGATTGGGGCGCACCAGGACGGTGAGGATGGCGGAGCTGCCCGGCGGCATGGTGCCCATGTTGCAAACCACCCCCGGTGGGGCGAGTAAGGCGTCGCCGCCGACAAATTCCGCCTCGAGCAGGTCGGCGTTGAGCGAGAAGGCCACGAGCATCTGCACGCGCTGAGCGGGGATGAGCCCGCGGTTGGTCACCACGACGGAGACCACGTACTGGTTGCTGAGCAACAGGGCCGGCGGCAACGGCGCCTGCCACACCTGCAGGTCGGCTTCCACGTACACTCCCACCTCGAGGCTGGCGCGGTTGTTGTCCGGCGTGGGGTCGAAGGTGGCGGCCGTCACTTCGGCGGCGTGGGGCGAGGGGCCGGGTTGGTTGGCGCGCACGGCGTACTCGGCCCAAACAATGGCCCCGGCGGGCAGGCTCTCGAATTCGGCGGTGAAGCCCGTCGCGGTGGGCGTCCACGTGCCCTCGCTGCCTTCCAGCCGCGTCAACTCGGCGTGGGGCGGCAGTTGGTAGGTGATGCGGACGCCGGTGGCGGCGTGCGGGCCGTGGTTGGTCACGGCCAGCAAGAGGCCCAGTTCGCGGCCGACCACGCGCGCATCCGCGTCGCTGAGCAGCACCAGTTGGAGGTCGGCCACGGGCCGGGCGGCGAGCGTCGCGCCGGCGGTGTTGTTGGTCGGGTCCGGGTCCAACTCGGCGGCCCGCGCGGCGGCTTGCAGCGTCAGGTCGCCTTCGGTCTCCGCGGCCAGGGTGAAGGTCACGGTGGCGGCGGCGCCGGCGGCCAATTCGTCCAGGGACAGCGTCCAAGCGGTGTCGTTGGTCACCACCTCGCCCGGTTCCGCCGCCAGCTCCACCAGCCGCGCTCCGGCGGGCAAATTGCCGGTAAACACCACGGCCGTGGCTGGGTGCGGACCGCGGTTGGTCACGGTGACCTGGCAGGTGAACGGCGCGCCGAGGGCCACCGGCGAAGGCGGCGCGGCCAGCGCCACGGTCAGGTCCGCGGCCAGCACCACCTCGCACACGGCGGCGGCGGTGTTGTCCTCGGGGCGCGGGTCGGGCTCGGCCATGACCACGGTGGCGAGGTTGGTCAGGCTGCCGATGGCGAGCGGGCGCAGGGTTAACTCGAGTGTGGCTGCAGCGCCGGGTTCGAGGTCGCCCGGCTCGAAAATCACTTCGCGGTCCACCAGCGCGGCCGTGCCGGTGCCGGCCTGGAGCTCGAGCAATTCGGTGTTTTCCGGCAGGGGATCGGACAGGCGCACCGCCGTGGCGGGAATGAGCCCGGCATTGCTGACCACCAGCCGGTAGCGCAGCGGCAGGTCGCGCAAGGCCGGCTGGTCCGGCACGGTCTTGGCCAGCCGGAGGTCGGCCGCAGGCCGGACTTCGAGCGCGAGTTCGGCCGTGTTGTCGTCGGGCGCGTCGTCGAGTGCGCGCGCCGTGGCGTGTGCCCGGAGCCGCCAGGCGCCGACCTCGGTGAAGCGCCCGCGCACCCGCGCCACGGCGGACGTGCCAGCCTCGAGGGCGTCCCAACTCAACACCCAGGCGCTGTCGTTCGTATTGAGGTTGGCCGGCGGCTGAATTTCCCAGTCCATCGGCGCCAGGCCGGGCGGCGGGGACAGCGTCAGGATCACCCCGCTCGCGGCGTGCGGGCCGCGGTTGGTGACGGTGAGTTCAAGCTGCGCGTCCTGGGTCCAAAGCGGCGACTCCGGACTGGCGGCGAGAGCAACGGCCAGGTCGGCCAGGTCAAACACCTCGACGGTCGCGTCCACGCGATTGTCCTGCGGAGCGGGATCGTTTTCGTCCGAGGCCGCCGTGGCGGTGAGTTGCACCACGCCGGCGGTCTGCGGCGTGACCGTGACCTGCAGACTCGCGGCCGCGTCGGGCGCCAACTCGGGCACGCGCCAGGTCACCCGGCCTTCCGCGACCTCGGCCGTACCGGCATCCGCGTCGAGGGCCTCGAGGGTGAAGATGGCCGGGAGCGGATGCGCGAGCACCACTGCCGTGGCCGGCTCGGGGCCCTGGTTTTCGAGCCGCAGGCGGTAAGTGGTGGGGCCGTCGCGCCGGACCGGGCTGGCCGGACCTTCGAGGCGCAGGGTGAGGTTCGCCGACGGGCGCACGGCAACCGTGGCTTCAGCCTGGTTGTCGGCCAGGTCAGGGTCCGCCTCTTGCGCGGTGACGCCGGCGCGGTGCGTAAAGTCGCCCAGGTTCGAGGCCTGCCAGGTCAGGGTGAGCAACTGCGCCGTGCCGGCGGGCAATTCCTCGAGGCGCCAAACCCAGCCGGCGGGCAGCGCCTCCCAATCGCCGAAGTCGAACGTGGCGCCGAGCAACTCGAGGCCCGCCGGAGCCTCGCCATTGACCACCAGTTGACGGGCGGTTTCCGGGCCGCGGTTGGTGACGGTCACCAGGAGTTGGAAGGGCTGGCCGGGGCTGGTCAACGCGGGCATGGCGGCCAGGCTCAGCGCCAGGTTCGCGGTGGGCGGGACGGCCACGCCGGTTTCGCACAGGTTGTTTCCCGGCTCGAGGTCCGGTTCACCTCCGGCAACTTCCAGACGCACGGCATGAGCGCCAGAGACGGCGGGTAACAACTCGAACTCCACCGGCGCCAGCCCATCCACGGGCAGCTCGCCCAGGGCCACGAGCACTTCCGCGCCTTGTGCCTCCCAGGTGCCCTGGGTCGGGCGCACGGTCAGCAGGGTCACGGCCGGCGGCAGCGAGGCCCGCAGGACCACGGCCGAGGCCGGGTAAGGCCCGCGGTTGTGGACCGTGGCCAGGACTCGGAAGGGTTGCCCCACCGCCGGCGCCTCCGGCGCGCTCGAACAGGCCAGCGCCAGGTCCGCGTCCGGCTCGATCCGGCCGACCAGTTCGGAGGTGTTGTCGGCCGGTTCGAGGTCCGCCTGGTCGGCGGCGAGGTTGACCAGGTTGGTGAAGGGCCCCGGCTGCGGCGCGCGCAGGGTGAGCGTAACCGCGGCCGTCGCGCCCGCGGCCAGTTCGCCCGGGTCGCACTTCAATTCGCCGTCCTGCACGGCGCAGGCGTCTTCGAGACCCTCCACGTTCAGCACCTCGAACCCGGCGGGCAAAAGACTCACCAGCCGCACACCGGTGGCGTCGAGCGGACCGCGGTTGGTCAAGGTGAGCACCAGCGGAAACTCGCGCCCCGCCACCAGCGGCGGCTCCGGCAGGGTCTGGAGCGCCGCCAGGTCCACGGCCGGCGTCACCTCGAGCGGGGCGAGGCTTTCGTTGTTGGCCGGGTCCAAATCAGGTTGGTCGGCTTGGACCGTGACGCGGTTGGTCCAGACGCCGGGCAGGGTTGCCGCCAATTGCACGCGGCCCGTGGCCACCGCGCCCGCGGCCAGGTCGCCGAACTCGAAGTGCAACGTGTCCGGCGTGGTTTCGATCGTGCCCTGCGAAGCCTCGGCGGCCCCCAGTGCGAGCCCTTCGGGCCGGGCCAGGGTGACCCGCACGCCGGTGGCATCGAACGGTCCGGCGTTGGTGGCCAGCACGGTGAGAGTGGCCTCGCGAGTCAGCAACACCGTGGCCGGTTCGAGCGCGAGCGCCACGGCGAGGTCGGCCGGAGGTTCCACCGCGAACGCGAAGTCCAAGGTGTTGTCGCCCGGTGCGGGGTCCACCTCGAAGGCGGCCACCGTGGCTTGGCCGGACACCGCCCCGGGCGCGGCGGCCTCGAATTCGAGGGTCACCGTGGCCGTGCCTTCGGCAGCCAACGTGCCCAGCGTGGCCACCACCCGTTGGTCCGCCAACTCGACGGCGCCTTGCGTGGTCGTCAGCGCCCGCACGGTCAGCCCGGCCGGCAGCGGGTGGGTCAGCACGACTTGCGTGGCCTCGACCGGACCGCGGTTGGTGAGCGTGAACGCGTACTGCGCCGGCACCCCGGGCACGACGGGGCCGGCCGGCGGCGTGAAGGCCAGGGCCAGGTCGGCCACGGCGCGGGCTTCGACCGTGACCGCCGCCGTGTTGTCCTCCGGGTGAGCGTCGAACTCGAACGCCGTCACGCTGGCCGTGTGGGTCAGGCCGCCGGTGGCGTCCGCCTGCCAAGCCAGCTCGAGGGTCGCTTCGGCTCCAGGCGCCAGCTCCGCCAACGACCAGTTCACCCCGCCGGCTTCAGGGGTAGCCTCGCCCACAGAGGGTACGGCGGCCAGCAACGTTTGCCCGGGGCCGGATTCGACGCGGGCGGCGATGGCGGTTGCCGGCACGGCGCCGCGGTTGACCAGGCGGAGCAAGTTGGTGAAGGCGCCGCCCACTCCGACCGGACCGGGCGCGGGCAGCCAGGTCAGTTGTAGGTCGGTGACCGGGCGGACTTCGACGCCCGTGGTGGACTGGTTGTTGGCCAGGTCGGGGTCCGGCTCGGCGGCGGTGGCGAGGGCGGTGAGTTGCCACGGGCCGGACTGCTCGGGCAAAAGCGTCAATGCCACAGTGGCCGCCGCGTCCACGCTCAGCGCGCCCAGCGCGGCGCGGAACCGGCCGGCCTCGACGGCCCATTCTCCCTGGCTGAGCGTGGCGTTGACCAGCGTGGTGGCCGGGGGGAGATCCGCGCTCACGGCAACCGCGCCAGCCGCGAATGGACCGCGGTTGGTCACCAAGAGCCAGACCTCCAGCGGCTGACCGACCGGCACGGGGCCGGGGAGCGGTTGCCCGGTCAGGGCCAGGTCGGCGGTGGGCTGAACCGGGATGGTCGGGCGGACCAGGTTGTCCGCGATGTTCAACTCGCGCGTGCCGGCCGAGGCGCTGGCGTTGACGAGGTACTCGCCCGGGGCGGCGGCCTCGAGGGTCAGGGTCAGCGTGGCGTGCGCGCCTTCCGGGAGGGCGCCCAGGACGGCGATCAACGTTTGCTGTTGCTGGCTGACACTGCCCTGGCTGGCGGCGGCCCGGAGCACGTTGAGCCCGTCCGGCAGCCTGGCGGTGAGCATCACGGCCACCGCAGCGTTGGGCCCGGGGTTGGTCACGGTGAGCACCAGCGCGAAGGGTTGGTCATGCCGGGGCGCCGGCGGGTCGAGCGCGGCCTCGAGCCGCAGGTCCACGGCGGGGGTTTGGACTTCGAGATGGACCGTGCCCACGGGGCTGGCGGCGTAGCCGTCTTCGACGCGGAAGGTAAAGGCGTCGGAGCCGGAATAGCCCGGGGCCGGCGTGTAGCGCACGCGGCCGGTGGCGGGATCGATATCGCTCAGGGTTCCGTGCTGGGGCGGGTCGAGGATTTGATAGGTCAACGGGTCCTCGTCCGGGTCGGCCGCCGCGAGTTGCAGTTCCAAGGGGCGCTCGTACCAGACCGACCGGGTCAGGTCCGTGACCTGGGGCGGGCGGTTGAAGAATTCGCAGACGTAGCCGGCCTGGGCGTAGCGCACCTCGAGTTCCCAGCACCAGAGCGTGCCGGTGTCTTCGGCGCTGGTGTCGGTGATGACCAGTTGCCAGGGCCCGGCCAGCGGACGGTTGGTCAGGCCGGCCAGCGGTTCGTGGGGCCGGAAGGTACCCACAAACGGCGCCGCGCCGGCGGTCAGCGCCGCCTCCGCCGCATCGTCAAAGCGCGTCCACTCGACCGCCGCGCCGCAGTCGCCGCGGCCGAGGTTTTGGCCGAAAACCAACAGCGGCGGCATCAACACCGTGGTGCCGCCGTCGGGCGCGCGCAGCTTGAGGTCCAGGTCGTCCAGCCAGGTGTGGTCCAGGCGCACGGCCGCCTTGACCTCGAGCACGGTGCCGGTGATCGCCACGGGGAGGGTGGAAGTGGCGGCCGCCAGGTCGAGCAAGGGCATCGGGGTGTCAGCCGCGGCGAAGACTGCCGTGGCGATGTTGGTGACCTCGAGCCGCCCGACCACGCGTTGGAAGCGGTTGGTGATGCGGACGCCGTCCAGGGCTGTGACGTGCTCGAAGTGGAGCGCCTCGCCGCAGGGGATGTGTTTGCTGAGGCGGTAGGCGAAGCGGGTGAGGTTGGTGCCGCCCGCGCCGGGGGGCAGGTCCGGGTAGGCGGCCTCGGCTTGGAGGAGTTGGACCCAGGGCGAGTCGCTGGTCAGGCGCGCGGTGAGATTCGAGGCACCGGGACCCACGACGTTTTGGAGCCCAAGCCATTCCTCGATCTCTTCGCCGGGGTCGAGCACGCCGTTGGCGTTGCCGCCGGCCGAGTCGTCAGGCAGACCGGGCGTCAAGGCGAGCACCGGCGCGGACGGCATGCCCACCGGCGAGAAGACCAGGGCGAACTTTTGCTCCGCCCCCAGGGGCAGATCGTTGCCCACCACCATCACCTGCCAGTCGCCCGGCACGAGGTCCCGGCCCACGAAGACCTGCTCGAGGTTGTTGACGTGGTCGGGCCGGTTGCGCGTGGCGGGGGCGGCGGGGTTGTCCGGGTCGAGCGTCCACGGGTAATGCCGCGTGCCGGCCGGGTCGAACACCACCAGGTCCAGGTCGTTGACCAGGGTGCGGGCGGCGTTTTGCAGGGCCGGCACGTCGTCCCAGACCAGCGTGAGTTTCACTTCCGGGGCGCCGGGCGGCACGGTGAGGGTGTACACGGCACTCTGATCGGGCGTGACCCGGCCCAGGAGCCAGCCGCCGCCGCGCAACTGGTCCACCGCCGCGCGCGCCCGCGCCCGGCCGTAACCGGAGGCGTAGTCCGGTCCGGGTTGGAACCAGTCGGTCGCGTCGTTGAGGTCTTCGGCCGTGTGCACCAAGAGGCCCTTGACCAGCGCCGGCAGGGGCGTCTGGTCGCGGTACAGGCGGCGATAGTCCTCGATCAAGAGCGCCGTGGCGCCGGAGACCGCCGGCGCCGCCATCGAGGTGCCCACCAGGACGTCGTAAGGCCCGTCCGGCACGGTCGAGGTGATGCCGCCGTCGCCGCCCACCTCGTCGCCGGGGGCGACAAGTTCCGGCTTGAGCCGGCCGTCATCGGTGGGTCCCCAGCCACTGAAGGCGGTCATCGAGTTGTCATCCGAATGGATGGCGCCGACGGCGATGACGTTTTTGGCCGTGGCCGGCACGCCCACGGTGCGGTAACCCTCGGGCGCGGGGCAGTCGTTGGAGGTGTTGCGGGTGCGGGCGTTGCCCACGGCAAAAATCACGTGGTAGGGCGCGCCGTAGAGGCCGGTGACTAGGCGGTCGTAGTTCGGGGCGTCCGCGGCGTAATCGCCGAGCAGGTTACAGTTGCCGAAAAATTCGCTGACGGTGACGCCCCAGGAGTTCTGCGAGATCACCGCGTCGTACTGCTCCCGGGCCAGGCGATGTTCCTCGATCAGAGGCCCGGTGTTCACGTCGTAAGTCACCAAGGTCAGGCCCGGCGCCACGCCGCGCCACTGTCCCGGCCATCCGCCGGCGCTTTCGCTGGCCGCCCCGGAGCCGGCCAGCGTGCCCGCCACGTGGGTGGCGTGGCGGTTGCGCGTCTGCGGCACGCCGGCTTCCCCGCGGTACACCCGGCCGGCGAGGTCCGGGTGGTCAATGTCCACCCAGCCGCCGTCCCAGATGCCGGCCACGACCCCGGCGCCGGTCAGGTTGTAGGGCGGGTCCTCGAGGGCAGTGGTCTGCAGGTTGGTCCGCAGGCCGTCGTTGAACAGGGCGATGGGCGGCGGGACTTCCTCCACCCAGCGCACGCCATCCAGCCCGGCCAGGGCGAGCACCACCCCGGGCGCGACGCACACCTGCAGTTCGTGCGTGTCGGGCAGTTCCCGCGTCACCTCGACACCCGCCCCCGCCAGGGCCTCCCGGAGGTCGAGCAGAGTAACGTCCTCGAAGGGCCAGACCCGCAGGTTCACCCGGCCGTCCGGCTCGAGGGCCCAACGACCTGGCGCGCCCGCCCGCAGGGTTTCGCTGAGCTTGTCTTCGGGATAGACCGCGCCCAGCCATCGCAACCCGGCCAGAGCCGCCTGCGCCAAATCCGCCGCGCGCCGCACGCGGGCGAAATAGGCGCCTTCGGGCACGGGCCCCAGCAACTTCACCCCGGCCTGCTCGAGCCGGGCGCGCCCCGCGGCGTCGGGCGCGCGGTCCAGTTGCACGAGCACGTGAGCGGTCATGGCGTCCGGGTGGGCCGCCCACACGGCGGCGAGGTTGGCGGCCAGTTCCCCTGCCCCGGCGAAGGCACCGGATTTGAGCCGCACCGGGCGCACCCGGAGGGGCGCGGCCAGGCGCGGCCCGGGGGCGGCGTCCAGCCACGGGATGCGTTCGGCCCGGGCGGGGGTGGGGGTGACCGGACCGGCCCCGAGGCTGACCGTGGGTGGGGTCAACAGCCCCAGCAGGAGCAGGCAGGCGCTCAAGGGGCGATCACGAAGCCAGGAGAAGAAGTTGCCGCCGAACACGGGAAGTCCGCGAATGGCCATCGGGCTTGCGTGCATGTTGACCGAAAAAGTAGCAGGCTCCGGGCCGAAAGCGAACGCGCTTTTTAACACCAAAGTTGTTTCCAAGCCGGCCCGCCCGGGTATAACCCCCCACACGGACTGCGCGCCTATCCCCAACCGGCCGCCCTACAGGCCGCCGGGGCGGGGCCCCGGGCCAAAACCGGGTGAGCCAGCGCGCGCCGGTGAGGCTTGCCATGGACCTGATTCAGCCCGCTCCGCCGACGGGAGTGCCGGATAGTGCGCGCCCGGCGTGGCTGAACTTTTTACGCCGCTCCGAGGAGTGGTGGTTGGTCCTCGCCCTGGGGCTGATGGTGGTCCTGCCCACCCTCGAAGTGTTCCTTCGCAAACTGGCCGGCAAGGGCATTCCCGCCTCGGCGCCGCTGGTGCAACATCTGGTGCTGGTGGTGGGCATGTTGGGCGGCGCGCTGGCCGCCCGCGAGGCGCGGCTGTTGAACATCTCGACGCTGACGCATTTTCTGAAGGGCCCGTTGCTGACGGGGGCGCAGGTCTTCAGTGCCGGGGTGGCGGCGGCGATCAGCACGTTCCTCTGCCTGGCCAGCCTCGAGTTCGTGGCCGCCACGCGGCCGTTGGGCAAAATCCTGGCCTACGGCATCCCGGTCTGGACGGTGCAACTGGTGCTGGTGCTGGGCTTCGGACTGATCGCCGCGCGACTGGTCTGGCACGCGGGGCCCACGTGGCCCCGGCGCCTGGCGGCCCTGGCGCTGGCCGGGCTTTTGGTGGCGCTGTTCAAGACCCTGCCGCCACTGGCCGTACGGCTGGGCTGGACCGGTTTTTCGCCCGAGCTGTTCCGCTGGCCGGCGCTGGTCGTGCTGCTGGCCGCCGTCCTGGCCGGCGCGCCCATCTTTGCCGCGCTGGGCGGGGCGTCGTTGATTTTTTTCTGGACCGGCGGCGAGACAGTGGCGGCGATTCCGCTCAACCACTACCGGCTCACGGTCAACCCCACCTTGCCGAGCATCCCGCTCTTCACCTTGGCGGGGTACTTCCTGGCCGAAGGCGGCGCGGCCCGGCGGTTTGTGCGCCTGTTTGACGCGTGGTTCGGGCACGTGCGCGGGGGGCCGGCCATCGTGACGGTGGTGGTGTGCGCGTTTTTCACCTCGTTCACCGGGGCCTCGGGCGTGACGATTCTGGCGCTGGGCGGGCTACTGTTGCCGGTGCTGCTGGGGGCAGGGTACCGCGAGCGGGCAGCCGTGGGCTTGCTGACCGGGTCGGGCTCGCTGGGGTTGCTTTTCCCGCCCTGCCTGCCGCCGATCTTGTACGCGATCGTGGCCAGCACCAGCGCCAACGCGAGCATCCGCATCGAGGAAATCTTCCAGGCCGGCTTCGTGCCCGGGCTGTTGTTGGTGGGGCTGACCGGCTGGTGGGCCATTCGCCACGGGCCGCCCGGGCCGGCAACGCAACGTCGCTTCGAGCCGCGCGCGGCGTGGGCGGCCTTGCGGGAAACCTTCTGGGAGCTGCTCATCCCGGTGGTGGCGCTAACCCTGTTGTTTTCCGGTCTGGCCACGCCGGTGGAAGCGGCGGCCGTGACCGCGTTTTACGCCTTCATCGTGGAAACGTTCGTCTATCGAGACCTGCGTCTGTTCCGGGACGTGCCGCGGGTGGTCACCGAGTGTGCGCTGCTGGTGGGCGGGGTGTTGTTGATCCTGGGCGTGGCGCTGGGGTTCACGCACTACCTGATTGACGCGCAGGTGCCGGACCGGGCGGTCGAGTGGGCCACGACCACGCTCAAGTCACGGTACACCTTTTTGCTGGCGGTGAACCTGTTCCTGCTGGCGGTGGGTTGCCTGATGGACATCTACTCGGCGATCGTGGTGGTGGTGCCGTTGCTGGTGCCCATGGCCACGGCGTTTGGCATCGAGCCGCTGCACCTGGGGGTGATCTTCCTGGCCAACCTCGAACTGGGCTACCTGACCCCGCCGGTGGGCATGAACCTTTTCCTGGCCTCGTACCGCTTCAACAAACCGGTGCCCGAGGTGGTGCGCGCCTCGCTCGGAGTGCTGGGCGCCCGGGCCCTCGGCGTGGTGATCATCACCTACGTGCCCGCGCTGAGCCTGGGGTTGCCGCAATGGTTGAAATGAAGCCCCGGCCCGCCCGGCCGGGAACCAGCGGCCCCGTGCCGTCCGCCCGGCAGCCGGGGCCCGCGCCCGCCGGCGGTCAGACGGCCTTTTCCAGCACGGCCACGTAGGCGCCGTCGGTCTGGCTCTGCGGGGGAAACAGTTCCCGTTCATTGGTGAGGGTGAATTCGGGATGCGCGGCGAGAAAGGCCTCGATCAGGCCGTGGTTTTCCTCCGGTTCGAGGCTGCAGGTGCTGTACACCAACCGGCCGCCGGGGCGGAGCACGGCGGCGGCCTGTTCGAGCAGGTCCCGCTGGGTCCGGCCCAGGCGGGTGATCTCCTCGGGACGCAGACGCCAGCGCAGGTCCAGCCGGCGGCGGATGACCCCGGTGTTCAAACAGGGGGCATCCACCAGCACGCGGTCAAACTCGCGGAAGGGCGCCTCGGCCAAGGAAGCCACCGCAGTGCATTCGGCGCAAAGCCGCTCGCAATTTTCGATCAGCCGCCGACGGCGGGCCGGCGAGGGTTCGACCGCCACCAGGCGCAGGTCATTTTCCACCATCTGGGCCAGGCGGGTGGTCTTGCCGCCGGGCGCGGCGCACAGGTCCAGGACGCGCTCGCCGGGCTGCGGGTCCAAGAGGTGCGGCGCCAGGAGCGTGCTGGGGTCCTGCACGTAGAACCAGCCTTTCTGGAAGCTCTCGAGCCGGTGCAGCGGCGGGTGTGCGCGCAACTCGAAGACCAGGTTCTCCGGCGTCCAGTCGTACCGGCGGAAGTCGTAGTCCACATCCTCGGCGCGCCAGCGTTCGAGCAGCTTGGCGGGGTCGGCCACCAAGGTGTTGACCCGGGCGAAGGTGCGGGCAGGCAGGTTGTTCCACTCGAGCAGGCGCCGGGTCTCGGCCTCGCCCCACCGGGCGGTCCATCGCTCGACCAGCCAGGCCGGGTGCGACCACCCCCAGGCGGGGTCGGTGCGCTTGAGTTCCTCGAGGGCGGCCCGGGCGGCCTCCCGCTCCCGGGCGTAGGCCCGCAGGACGGCGTTGATGAAGCGGCCGGGGCCGGGCGGGGCCAAGGCCACGGTTTCAAAAACCGCCGCGTGATCGGGCACGCGGTCCAACCAGAAAAGCTGGTACAAGCCCAGGCGCAGGAGCACCTGCACTTCCGGTCGTTGGCGGCGCCCTTCGGCTTTCTGCTCGATGAGCCAGTCCAGCGGCGCCTGCCAGCGCACCACGCCGAAGGCCAGTTCCTGGGCCAGGTGGCGGTCGGCCGCCGCCAGACGCGTCCCGGCCAGCTCGGCCTCGAGCAGGTCCTCGATGAACCCCCGGCCGGCCTCGCGGGCCAGCAAAGCGCGGTAGGCAATTTCTCTTGGTTTGCGCGACTGCACCTGGCAATAATGACCGTCACGTTGTTGGAAGCGAGCCGTAACAGACATGAAGGAAGCGCTTGAGAGCCTGGTATCGGCCGGCAAAATCGAACGCCGGCACGTGGCGCCCCTGCTGGCGCTGATCGAACACGGTTTTTGTCAGCACCGCGGCTGGGGCTTCGGGCGGATTCGGCAAGTGGACCCGGTCTTCGGCCGGATGATCATTGACTTCGCCAACAAGCCCGGCCACTCGATGGACCTGGGCTTTGCCGCCGAACAGCTCAAACCCATCCCCCGCGACCACATCCTGGCCCGCAAGGCCGAGGACCTGGCCGGCCTGCGCACCCTGGCCGCCCTCAAACACCTCGAGGTCATCAAACTGGTCCTCCAAAGCTACGGTGGCCGCGCCACCCTCCAGCAAATCCAGGAGGCCCTGGTCCCGGACGTCGTCACCGCCGACTGGCGCAAGTGGTGGGAAGCCGCCCGTCAGGAACTCAAAAAAGATGGGCACTTCCTGATCCCGCTCAAGAAAACCGACCCCATCGTGTACCAGCCGGAGGAAACCTCGCTGCGCCAGCGGCTCCTCCAGGATTTCCGCGCGGCCAAGGGCCTCAAGGCCCGCCTGGTGGCCGCGGCCGAACTGCTCAAAAACCTCGGCGAACTGGACGATCCCCGGGCCGCCGCCGCCGAGGCGCTGGCCCTGCTCAACGCCGAAATCGCCTCCCACCAGCGCACCCAACCCGCCCTCGCCCTCGAGGCCATCTTCACCCGCGACGACCTCCGCGCCGCCGCCGGCCTCGAACCCGCGCCCGACGAGGTGACCGCCCGCGCCGTCTGGGAACAGGTCGAACAACCCGGCCGCGTGCTCGAACAGATCACGGTGCCGCGCCAAAAACGCGCCCTTCAATCCTTCCGCGAGGCCCGCCCGGCCGACTGGCACACCGCCCTGCTCGAGACCCTCAACCACGTCGGCGCCCGGCTTTGCGCCGAATGCGCCCGCGCCCTCATCGAGGCCGGGCACCTGGACCCGCTTAAGGACCATTTGGCCCGCCTCATCAGCCAGCACACCGCCAGCAGCGAACTGCTCCTGTGGCTGGCCAAGGAACGGGACACCGACCAGTTCGCCGACCTGCTCGGTCCCGAAGTCTTCCGCGCCATGCTCAGCGCCATCGAGCGCGACCAGTTCCAGGACAAGAAGACCCGCCGCCTCCAAGACTACATCCTCAGCGACCAGAACCTGCTCGTCGAGCTGATCGAAACCGCCGACATCGAGGTCATCAAGGACCTCACCCGCGCCCTGCAGCTTTCGCCCAGCTTCGACGACATGGACAAGCGCTCGCTCCTAGCGCGCATCGTCAAACATTTCCCCGCCGTGCAGTCGCTCATCGCCGGCGAACAATCCCGCCAGGAACAACCTCTGGTGGTCTCTTGGGAAAGCCTCGAACGCCGTCGCCAAGAATACCGCGAGCTGGTCGAGAAAAAAATCCCCGCCAACTCGCGCGACATCGCCATCGCCCGCAGCTACGGCGACCTGCGCGAAAACCACGAGTACAAGGCCGCCAAGGAACACCACCGCCTGCTCATGGAGCGCAAGACCGAGCTCGAATACCAGCTCGCCCGTGCCCGCGGCACCGACTTCAGCGACGCCCGGGCCGACGCGGTCGGCATCGGCACCCGCGTCCAAATTACCGAACTGGGCCGCGACCACACCGAAGTGGTCACCATCCTGGGCGCTTGGGACTTCGACACCGAGCGGCACATCGTCAGCTACCTCAGCCCGCTGGCCCAATCCCTGATGGGCAAAAAACCCGGCGAAGAGGCGGAACTGGAACTCGAAGGCCACCGCGCCCGGTACCGGATTGACCGGATCGAACCGTACCGCAAACCCGCCGAGCAACCCGCCGCGGCCGCCGCCTCCGAAGCCGCCCCCGCCGTCGCTCCGCCCGAAGCGGAGCCGGCCCCGCTTCCGCCGGAACCGGCCAGTCCCGAGGTTCCCGTCGCCGCTCCGGCCCCCTTGGCCGAAGTGCTCGTGGCCACCGCCGACACCAGTGAGCCCACGTCCAACGCCGCGACCCCGGCCCCAGTCACTCCGTCTGAGTCCGCGCCCGAGCCGGTCGAAGCCGCGCCCGCCCTTACCGCCGGCCCGGCCTCTGCGGAACCCGAACCGGCTCGGGAAACTGCACCCGCCGCGCCGGGGCCGGTCGCGGTTGCTGAGCATCCACCGACCGCGTCCGCCGATGCGCCGCCTGCGGGAACCGAGACCGCGCCGCCAGCTACCCCGACGGCACCGCAGAACTAACCCGACGGCGTGCCGCGCTTGAGCGCTTTGAGCCGTAGCGCCTCTGGCCGGCCGGCGTAGTACGGGTCCAGCGGGTAGCAACCGCTGATCAACCCGTTGCGCGGCGCCGTGGTGCAGTCGCTGAAGGTGCGGCAAATCCGGCGCGGGTCCAGCCGCCCGGTCTGCACCGCGTCGGCCAACATGGTCGGATAACTCAGCACGGCCCGGCCCAGGCCCACCACGTCCACCCAGCCCGCGCGCAACACCCCCTGCGCCACGAGCGGCAAAAATTCCTGGAGGTACGAGTACGCCGAGCCGATCACCAGCAAGCCGGCGGGTTCCGACTTCGGATTACGGACTTCGGACTTCGGACTTCGGATTTGCCGCAGGTGTTCCTTGACCCGCCTGACTGCGTGCACCTGCCGCGCCACGCCCACCAGCGGATCTTCCGGCGGCTGGTAGCCGTCACTGGGCGGGTACATCGCCGGGCGTTGGAGGTGCGGGTTGTAGTACGGCGAACCGGCGCTGAGATTCAGCACCCGGATGCCCAACTCGAGGCACAGTTCGGCGAAACGGAACGTCTCCGTCAGGTCCGGCTCGAGCGGGTGCTCCGGATTGACCCCGAACCCGTAGCGGTACGGCAGGCAGTCGCGGAAATCCTCGGGGATGCCCGGGCCCGGCTTGCCCGGGGCCGAGCGCGCGGGGTCGGGCCGGAAGGGCACGCAGTCAAAGGCGCTCAGCCGCACGCCCAGTTCAATGGGATTGCCGTCGGTCCGAATGGCCGCCACCAGCTCGCGCAGGAAGCGGGTCCGGTTTTCCAAGCTCCCGCCGTAACGGCCCGGCCGGGTGTGCGCGCCCAGCAGCTCGTGCAGCAGGTAACCGTGGCAGTGCTTGAGGTCCACGAAATCCGCCCCCGCCGCGCGCGCCACACGGGCCGCGACGACATAGTCCTCGACCAGCCGGTCCAACTCGGCGTCCGTGAACACCTGCGCGTCGCCCGTCACGCCGAAGCGCCGATCCAGCAGCGGGTGCCGGAACGCCACGCGCGGCTCGGGCCGGGTCTTCTCGCGGGGCCGGCAAAACCGGCCCGAGTGCGTGAGTTGAAAGCCGATGATCAACCGGTCCGCCGCCGCCGCGCCGTACCGCTCGCGA
This sequence comes from uncultured Verrucomicrobiota bacterium, assembly GCA_964466945.1. Lineage (GTDB taxonomy): Bacteria > Verrucomicrobiota > Verrucomicrobiia > Limisphaerales > J093 > DSVZ01. Next base: position 18,118 of record CAYXPA010000044.1, read on the forward strand.
TGCGCGGCGCGGGCCAGCGACACCAGCTCGGCCAGGTCGCGCTCCGTGGCGGGGCCGATGACCAGTTGATTGGGGTTGGCCCGGCCATCGGGCCGCACCGCCATCGCCTCGCCGCCACAGAGGAGGCCGGCGCCGCTTTCGCCAAACCGCCGCCACCGTCGCCGCACCTCGTCGGTGATGCCCCCCGCGGGCGTGCCGTCCCAACCTTCCATGGGCTGGATGGCCCAGCGGTTGAGCGGGCATTTGCCGTTGATCTGGAAGCCCTCGATCGGCTGCGCCAGCGGCGACTGCGCGCCGGTGAGCACGGCCTCGTCGCAGGGCAGGTCCAGACCCAACGCGGCGGCGTATTCGCGAAAGGCGGCCGGGGACTTGAGCGCAGCCAGGCGGGTGAAGGGCGCGGGTTCGGGCATGATGGGTCAGTCGAGGTAAAATTTCAGATACGGCTCGCCGCGCGCCTCGCGCAGGAGCAACAGCGCCAGTTCGCGGGCGTGGTAGTCGCCCCACATCGAGCTTTCGCCGTTGGGCACTTTTTGGCCCGGCGCCACGTGGTCCCAGCCGTTGGGCCGATGATACACCGAGTGCAGGATCAGGCCCTGGTGCTTCGGGTGCGTGGACAGGTACGGCTCGGAAAAAAGTGTTCTGGCAATGGTGAGCGCGGCGGCCTGGTAGCGAGTTGCCGGAGGCCGGATGCCGGAGGCCGGATGCCGGAGACCGGACGCCGAAGCTGGGCGCGCGGAAGAGGCCGACGGGCCCTCGGCGACCGGGCGCCCGGCGGCCTGCGCGCGGAGGTAATTGCCCAGCCGCCAAAGCCCCTGCGCGGCGATGGCGGCGGCAGAGCTGTCCACCGGCTCCCAAGCGTTGAAGGGGTCGGCCGGGCGCTCGAGGTAATCGGCGGGCAGCCGGTGCAGATTCGGCGCGCCGGTGTCCCACATCGGGATGCCGTCGGCACAGCAGTGCGCCAGGTAAAAGTCGGCCGTCACCACGGCCGCGCGCCGCCAGGCGGCCTCGAGGCGGGCCGGCGTTAGCTCGGGCCGCTGCGCGAATTCCCGGGCCAGCTCGCGGCGCAACCGCGCCCCGCCGGCGGCGAGGTACTCGAGCAGTTCGGCAAAACCGCACAACGCCCAGGCCAGGCCGCGGGTCCAGGTGCTGAACGGCGACCAGCCCTGCTGCGAGTTCGGGCAACGGAACACGCCGCTGGTGACGTTGAAAATGGCCTCGTGGGCCACGCGACCCGGCACGTCCCAGGCGTCCCGGCCCGCGCCGTAATAGACATTGTAGCGGGCCGTGTTGTGCGCGTGCTCGACCAGCCGGCACAGCAGTGAAATCCGCGCCTCCTGTTCGCCCATCAGCGCGTGCCCGAGCTGATGCGCCAGCGCCAGCACGCGGCAGGTGCGAAGCGTGTCCACGAACAGCGAGTGCGGGCCGTTGAAGCTGTGGATGAACCCGGTGCCGTCGGCCAGGCGCGTCCAACGCGCGGCCTGCACCGCGCCGCTCACCCGCAGCGCCAGCGCGTAAAGGTCTTGCTCGCTCTCGCCGGCGGCGAAGCGTCCCTCGCGCGCCAGCCGGAGCAGGTTTCCGTAGGTCGAGACGTTGTTGAACCCGTGGTCGTGGACGCCCGTGTGGGTCAGGTGCGGCGCCAGGCGCTCGAGCGTGGCGCGCCGGCCCAGTTCGAGGAAGCGCCGCTCGCCCGTGGCGTCGAACTGCAGCAGCGCCGCGCCGTACTGGAAGCCCTGCGTCCACTCCGTCCAGCCGCGCGCGGTGTAGCGGCCGCGCACGGTGAAGACCGGCGCGCCGGCGCGCGGACGCCAGGTTTTTTCAAGGTCGAGGATTTTGGCGGCGGAAAGCTCGAAGAGCCGCTCCAGGAGCGGCGCCAGGCGGCGGGGCGTCAGGTCCGGGTCAATGCGCAGGGGCATGGGCGCGGTGCGTACTTTGTGCGGGCGAGCCTACCGGGAACCCGGCGGCGGCGGCCAGCGCGCAATGCGGCAGCGGGTGCGGCTGGCGTCTCCCGGGAGCCGGCGGCGCCCGCGACGCAGGGGCCCGACCGCGGGCTATTCGTAGCGGAGGGCCTGGATGGGATTGAGGCGCGCGGCCTTAAAGGCGGGAAACAAACCGGCGATCACGCCCACCGCGGCGCTGAAAACCACCGCCACGATCAGCGCCGGGAGCGTGATGACCGGGGCGTTGGCGGCGGGGGTGACCAGTTCGAGCCCGCGCACCAGGGCGAACGAGGCGCCCACGCCCAGCGCGGCGCCGAGCAGGGCGATGACCACGCTCTCGACCAGGATTTGCGTGAAGACGGCCGGGCCGGTAGCGCCCACGGCCTTGCAGATGCCGATCTCGCGGATGCGCTCGTTGATGCTGGCCAGCATGATGTTCATGATGCCGATGCCGCCGACCAGGAGGCTGATGGCGGCAATGAGCCCGCCGCTGAGCCGCGCGTTGCGGATTTGCTGGTTGATGCTGTCGAGCTGGTTTTCCTGGGTGCGGAAGTTGAAGTCCTCGATGCCGCGATGGGTGAGCATGAGAACGTTCCGGGCCTGTTGCAACGCGGGCTCGAGCAGTTCGAGGCTGGCCACTTTCAGGTCAATGTCCGTCAGGCGCGGGTCCGGGATGCCGTCCCGGTCGCCGGCGGCGCGGAAGCGCAGCCAGGCGGTGTTCAGCGGCATGTAGAGCGTCATATTCTTGCGCCAGAAAGCCCAGCTTCCCCGGCGACCCCAGCCGCGCTGGCGGGCGGGGCCGGCCTGTTGCGGCTCGCGCGGCTGGCGGGCGGCCAGCTCGCGCTGCTTGCGGTCCTGCTCGCTCTCGTAGTGCTGGAACATGCCCACGATGGTGAAGGGCTGGCCGTTGATGAGCACCGTCTCGCCGATGGGGATGATTTCGCGGCCCACCTCCTCCGGCGCGCCGAAGAGTTCGTCGCGAATGCCGGTGCCGATGACACACACGGCGTGGGCGTTCTCCTCGTCCAGCTCGTTGAAGAAGCGGCCGTGCTCGAGGGTGTGCAGGTTCATCTCCAACACCGCCGGCCACACGCCCACCGCCTCGGAGGGAAAGACCCGCTTGTCGCCCCGGCTGACCAGCGCGCCTTCAATGCTCATTTCCGGCGAGACCAGCCGCAGCAGCGGCGCGCTCTCCCGCAGGGCCAGCACGTCGTACATGGTGCGTCCGGGGGCTTGATCGGCCAGATGCTCCTGTTCGGGCGGGACCTCCTGGGGTTCGAGCAGGACCTTGTCCGCGCCGCCCATGGCGATCATGGCCTCCTTGAGCCCGTTTTCCATGCCCTTGATGATGGCTGCCATGCCCACCAGGCTGGCCACGCCGAGGATGATGCCCAGCATGGTCAGCAACGAGCGGAACTTGTGCGCCCACACCTCCTTGAGGCCGACGGCCAGAATGGTGAACAGCGTCATGGCGGGCGGCGGTTACTCGTAGCGCAGGGCCTGGATGGGGTCCAGGCGCGCGGCCTTCACGGCCGGGATGAGGCCGGCCAGGATGCCGATGCCCACGCTGAAGCTGAAAGCCACCAGCAGCGCGGTGGGCGTCACGACCGGGGCGTTGTCCGTGGGCGACACCCCCGAGATCAGTTGCACCAGGCCAAACGAGGTGGCCAGCCCGACCAGCCCGCCGAGCACCGCCAGGACAACGCTCTCAACCAGAATCTGGATGAAGATGTCGGCCGTGCTGGCGCCCACGGATTTGCGGATGCCGATTTCGCGCACGCGCTCGGTGATGCTGGCGAGCATGATGTTCATGATGCCGATGCCCCCCACCAGCAGGCTGATCCCCGCAATGAGGCCCCCGCTGATCCGGGCGTTGCGGATGAAGGTGTTGATCTGCTCGGCCCAGTCCTCCTGGGTGCGGAAGTTGAAATCCTCGATGCCCTTGTGGGTGGCCATGAGCACGTTGCGGATTTGCTGCAGCGCCTCGCCCAGCACGTCCACGCTGGCGATTTTCAGTTCCAGGTTCGACAGCCGCGGGTCGCCGATGACTCCGGCGGCTGCGGCCGCCCCGCCACCTCCTCTGCCGCCGCCCGGCCCTCCCTGGCCGAAGTTGGTCATCACCATCCCGGAGCGGAAGCGGATCCAGACCGTGTTGAGCGGCATGAACACCGTGGCGTTCTTGAGCCAGAAGACGAAATTGCCCCCGCGCCCCCGCCAGCCGCGGTCGCGCGTCGGGCCGGTGGTCGGCTGCGTGCCGGCTTGCGCCGTCTGCCGGGCCTCGAGTTCGCGGCGTTTGCGCTCCTGCTCGCTCTCGTAATGCTGGAACATCCCGATGACCGTGAACGGCACGCCGTTGATGTGCAGCGTCTCGCCGATCGGAATGATCTCGCGGCCGGTCTCCTCCGGGGAGCCCCAGAGTTCGTCGCGCGTGGCGGTGCCGATGACGCACACGTTGCGGGCCAGCTCGTCGTCAATCTCGTTGAACATGCGGCCGTGGGCGATGACGTGCTCGCTCATCTCCAGCGCCACGGGCCAGACGCCGTTGCAGATGAACGGGCGGAAGTGTTTGCCGTTGGCGCTGAGCGTGGCCGGCACGCGCATCTCGGGGGAGATGCGCCGGACCAGCGGGGCGCTGGCCTCCAGCGCCCGCACGTCATGCAGGGTGATGCCCACCGCCTGGTCGCGCAGGTGGAGTTGCTCCGGCGGCACGTTCTGCGGCTCGACGCGCACCTTCTCCAGGCCGCCGATGGCGATGAGCGCCTCCTTGGCGCCGTTTTCCATGCCCTTCACCAGGGCGGACATCGCCACCAGGCTCGAAACCCCGAGGATGATGCCCAACATGGTGAGCAGCGAGCGGAACTTGTGCGCCCAGATTTCCCGGAAGCCCGCCCCCAGCGTCGGGCCCAGCGTCGGTACCCAGCGCCAGGCCGGCGCGCGCGGTGCGGGAGAAAGTTCCCGGTTCATCGCTCCCTCCTCATCGGGCAGTCGGCGCGCGCGGCGGCCCGAACCACCGCGCCAGCGCGTCCAGGCTGTACCGCCCCGGCCCGGCCACCGCCAGCACGCTGGTCATCACGCAAAAGGCCAGCGCGCTCAGGCCGTCGCCGGTGGGCTGTTGGTGATGGCCGAAGGCGGCCACGCCCGTGGTGACCGCGTTGAGCAGAGCCGCGGGCCGGGTGAGCAAGCCCGCCACCAACAGCAGCCCGCCGAAGAATTCGGACAGCAACGCCGCCCAGGCAAACCCCGCCGGCGCCGGAAACCCGAGCGCGGCCACGTGGTCCACAAACCACGCTGGCGGCCCCCAGCCCTCCGGCCGGAACAGAATTCCCCGCGACAACAGGCACAAGAGCAGACCCGCCGCCACCCGCAACGCGGCCAGGCCCAGGTCCACCGTGAAGGCGTTGCCGGTGATGCCGCCAAAAAGCACCTGGTGCAGCAGCCGTTTCATGCCGGGGAGGCAGGGGCCGGCGCCGCGCCCGGCGGCGGCACGAAACGATCCAGGCCCGCGAGCGTGAGGTCCACCTTTTGCGCCACCTTGCCGTCGCGGATTTCAATGCGGCGGGGCGTGACCGCGGCGATTTCGGGGTCGTGCGTGACCAGCACGATGGTCCGGCCCTGGCGGCTGAGTTCGCGGAACAGGCCCAGGATGGCCTCGCCGGTGTGGGAGTCGAGGTTGCCCGTCGGTTCGTCCGCGAAAATGATGCGGGGGTCGTTCACCAGGGCGCGCGCGATGGCCACGCGTTGTTGCTGGCCGCCGGAGAGCTGACTGGGCCGGTGCCGGCACCGATTGGCCAGGCCCACCGCCTCGAGCGCGGCCAGCGCGCGCCGCCGCCGCTCCCGCGCGGGCACGCCGCTGTAAATCATGGGCAGCTCGACGTTTTGGACCACGTTGAGCTTGGGCAGGAGGTTGAAGAACTGGAAGACAAACCCGATTTTCTGGTTGCGCAAGGCGGCCAGTTGCCGGGGCGAGGCGTCCTGGATCATCACCCCGTCCAGCTTCACCGTCCCGGCCGTGGGCGTGTCCAGGCAACCCAGGATGTGCATGAGGGTGGACTTGCCGCTGCCCGACGGCCCGATGATCGAAATGAACTCGCCGCTCTCGATGTCCAGCGACACGTCGTCCAGGGCGCGGATTTCCTCCTCGCCCAGGCGGTAGATTTTGCTGACGTGGCGGACTTCGACCAGGGCCATGGCAGGCAGGAGGAAGGGTCAACGCGCGCTGCCGGCCGGGCCGCCGCCGCCCGGTCGCCCGGGGGCGCCCGGGGCGGCC
>CAYXPA010000044.1:24331-32652 GCA_964466945.1 uncultured Verrucomicrobiota bacterium
GCCGGACCTGCGGGTCGGTTGGTAGCCGCGGCCGTGGCCGCCGGGCCGGCGACCGCCCGCAAGGTGGGCGATGCGCCGGCCGCGCCCGGGCGGCCTCCGGCCAGGCGGTCGCTTCCGGCGGAGGCGCGCATTTCTTTGGGCAATTCGAGCGCGACGACCTCGCCCGGGCTCAACCCTTCCTGAATCTCGGCGAAAAAGTAGTCGGTCACGCCCACTTTGACCGGCCGCTTCTCGAAGGCGCCGTCGCGCGCCACGTACACGAAGCGCTCGTACTGACCGGACTCGGGGTCTTTTTCGGTAAACACGGCGGCCAACGGCACGGCCAGGACATTGGCGGCCGAGGCGACCGGGATTTTGATGTTGGCGGTCATGCCGGGGCGCACCCGCGGGTCCACGTTCTTGAGCAGGATGCGGGCGGCAAAGCCCTTGATGTTGTTTTTGATGGTGGCCTGCGGGGCGATGCGCTCGACCACGCCGGTCACGGTCAGCCCCACCACGGCCTCGACGGCCACCTCGACCTCCTGGTTCACGCGCAACCGAGGCACGTCGGCCTGGTTGATGTGGGCGTTGATGACCATCGAGTTGAGGTCGGCGATGGTCAGCACCTCGGTGCCGCTGTTGAACCCGCCCGAGCCGGACACCGCCTGGCCGATCGAGACCGGCCGCGTGAGTACCGTGCAGTCGAAGGGCGCCACGACCTTGGTCTTGGTCAGCCGCTCCTCGATCAACGCCAACTCGCGTTGAGCGCGGTCGAGTGAGTTCTTGGCCAGGTCGTAGGCGGTCTTGGCGTTCTCGTAGAGCTCCTTCGAGATGAGGTTCTCGGCGAAGAGTTCCTCCGAGCGACGGTAGTTGCGCTGGGCCTGTTCGAGTTCCAACCGGGCCCGCTCGATGCCGGTGAGGGCCGAGGCCTTTTGCTGCTGAAGTTCCTTGTCGTCCAGGGCGAAGAGCAGGTCGCCCTTGCGCACGCGGTCGCCCACGTCCACCGGCAACTGCTCGATGCGGCCGTTGATCTCGGGCCGCACGGACACTTGCTCGGCAGGGCCGATCTCGCCCGCCGCGCTGACGGCGAACTGGATGTTGGTCTGGATCACCAGGGCCGTCTTGGGCGGCTCGACCGCCGGTCGCGCGCCGGGCAAAGCCGCCCGCCAGGCGGGCCACTGGCGGTAACCCAGGTACCCTGCAAGCAACAACACACAGGCGATGAGGACAAACTTCTTCATCTAGCGTGCGGCACCTTAGCCGATGGTACGTGTACGGGCAAACCAGTTTGGCGGACCGGGCACGCGTGCGACCCGCCGCGCCCAACCCGCCCCGCGAAACCACCTATGGACGCCACGCCCGCCGGGACCATTCAGCCCCGGAACGCTTGCGCCGGCGTTCCGGCGTGCCATTTTCCCCGCCATGCAAACTGCCGGTTTGGCGCTGTTGCTCGTGTTGTTGGTGGTCCTGGCTGCCGTGTTTTTGGGGAGCCGTTCGACCAGTGTGGCCGGACCCACCGCCTCGTTGACCCCGCGCGCGGGCTCGCCCGCCGCGGCCGGTGCTCCCGCGATCACCACCCGAATCGAGCATGTGGACGGCCCCGGCGCCGCTCGCCTTTTGGCCAGGACCAACCTGACCGTGCTGGACCTGCGGACCCCTGTGGAATATGCTGCCGGTCACCTGGACGGAGCCCGCCTGATTGATTACAACTCGCCGCGGTTCGCCGAGGAGTTGGCCCGGTTGGATCGCGAGCAACCCTACCTGATCCACTGCGCGTCCGGCCGCCGCAGCACCGCCGCCCTCGAGACCTTCCAGCAACTGGGCTTCAAGCACGTCATCCACCTGGACGGCGGCTTGCGCGCCTGGCAGGCTGCTGGTAACCCCGTGGTCAAGTAACCAAGGAACCCACCGCACCCGGGCCGGAAATCCGGGCGCAACCGGCCTTCGCTCACCGAGCTGCGAGACTCCAAATCTCGGCGTCAGGGCGCGGCCGGCGCGAGCGATCCCGCAGCCCCGACCGGGCTCGGGTGCGGGAACGACGCAACCAATTCCGCTCGGCTTTACGGCTCACGCCGGCTTGGCGGCACCGTGGAGCCAGCGCGCGAACTTGGCGCGGCGCGGCTTGAACCCAGCCTTGTCGCCCTTTCAGAAGAAGCGAGTTTTCCACGGCGCGGCCGTAGCCCCCCAAAACAACTCTGCGACTCTTACCCATGTCCAAGCACTCCACGGTTACCCATGTCTTGGCACCGTGCCGCCAGCCTGCCGTGTCGCCGACCGCCTGGTCGTTGGTGCAGCCGATTGCCTATCGGCGCTCCCCTCCCCTGCCGAGCGGGCCACCTGCCGCAACTGGCCACGGCCTCCGACCTCCGGCATCTGGTATCAGGTATCTGGCATCTGGTATCTGGCATCCGGTATCCGGCATCCGATATCTGGCCTCTAGCATCCGACCCCGCCCCACAGCGCCCGCCAGCCAGCGCCGTGCCCGCGCGCCGGGCCTCCCCTCGCCCGGCACCAACGTCAGCGGATGGTCTGCCGCGTTGCCGCGCGCGGACGGCCCTTCTAGAGTCGGGTGGTGACGCCTGTTGCGGGCAAGGTTTATCTGGTGGGCGCCGGCCCCGGCGACCCGCAGTTGCTCACGTTGCGCGGCGCGGAGCTGCTCCGCGCCGCGGACGTGGTGGTGTACGACGCGCTGGTGGACCCGGCGCTGTTGCGGCTGGCACCGCCGGGCGCGGAGTTGATCGCGCGCTCGCCGGAGCCGGCCCTGGCGCAGACGGAGTTGAACGCCCTCTTGGTCGAGCGCGCCCGCGCGGGCAAGCGCGTGGTGCGCCTCAAGGGCGGCGATCCCTTTCTGTTCGGGCGCGGTGGCGAGGAGGCGGCGAGTCTGGCCGCGGCGGGCGTGCCGTTCGAGGTCGTGCCCGGGGTGTCGTCCATCACCGCCGTGCCGGCCTGCGCGGGGATTCCCATCACTCAGCGCCAGGTGGCCTCGACGCTGACGGTGGTGACCGGACACGAGGACCCGGGCAAGGGCGTGGCGGGCGTGGACTGGGAGCTCCTGGCGCGCACGCCGGGCACCAAGCTCATTCTCATGGGCCTGGAGCGGCTGGCCGCCATTTGCGCGACGCTGCGCGCGCACGGGCTGGCCGCGGACACGCCGGCGGCGGTGATTTCCCGCGGCACCACCGGCCGACAACGCTCGGTCTTCGGCACCTTGGCGGACATCGCGGAGCGGACCGCGGCGGCCGGGCTGGAGGCGCCGGCGGTGATCGTGCTGGGCGAGGTGGTGCGGTGGCGGGAGCGGCTGAACTGGTTCGAGACGCGGCCGCTGTTCGGGCAGCGGGTGGTCGTCACGCGCGCGCGCGAGCCGGGCGAACCGCTGGGCGCGCTGTTGCGGGAGCGCGGCGCGGAGGTGCTCGAGGTGCCCAGCCTCAAGATCGCGCCGCCCAGCCGACCCGAGCCGCTGGCCGAGGCGCTGGCCGGGCTGGGCGGTTATGACTGGGTGGTCTTCACCAGCGCCCACGGCGTGCACGCCTTCTTCGAGCATTTCCTCCGCGCTTACGAGGACCTGCGCTGCCTGGGGCTGGTGCGGCTGGCGGCGGTGGGGCCGGGCACGGCGGCGCCGTTGCGCGCCCTGCACCTGAAGGTGGACCTGGTGCCGCAGGAATTCAGCGCGCGCGACATTGCCCGCGCCCTGGCGCGCGAGGGTAGTTTGGAAAACTTGCGCATCCTGTTGCCGCGGGGCGAGGTGGCGAATCCCGAGCTGCCCCGCTTGCTCGAAGAGGCCGGCGCCATCGTGGATGACATAGCCTGTTACCGCACCGAGGCGGAGACCGGTGACCCGAGCGGTGACGCGGCACGGCTGGCCGCCGAGGGGGCGGACTGGCTGACTTTTGCCAGCGGCTCGGCGGCCCGGCATTTCCACGCGCGCTTCCCGCTGGGCGAGTTGTGCGGACGTTTTCCGCGCCTGCGGGTGGCCTCGATCGGGCCGGAGACTACGCGGGTGCTGGCCGAGCTGGGTTGCCGGGTAGACGCGGAGGCCGCGCCCCACACCTTCGAGGGCCTGGTGGCGGCACTGGAGCGGAGCCGCTGAGCCGAAAATGGGATCGCGGCGCACCAGCGCGCTTGGACGCGCCGCCCGCCCGGCTTTTTCTGCGGCGCATGGGTGGCGGCTGAAGGCGGCGATCTATTCAGGCCGACGCGGCGCCGGCGCAGCGGCGCCCGGCCCTGCGGAGCACATGGAGAGCTCCGGCTGGCCAGCACTGTGGGGCGGGCTCGGATGCTACACGCCAGATAGCAATACCGGATACCAGAGGCAGCCTGCGCTACGGGTCGTCGGCGGCAGGTTGCCGCCACGGCCGGGCCGGGTTCACGGCAACCGGATGGTCTGGCCGGCGCGGACCTGGTTGAGGTTCACGCCGGGATTGGCCCGCATGAGGTCGCGCAGGGTGAGGTGATAGCGCTCAGCCACGGAGCGGGCGGTCTCGCCCGGCTTGAAGGTGTGCGTGCGGCCGCCGCCCGGGGCGGGTTTGACGGGCGCGGTGCGCGCGGGAGAAGCGCCAGCCGGAGCTTTGGCCGTAGTGGCGGACGGGCGCGCTAACGCGGCGGTGGACGGCGAAGCGGAGGCCGCCGACGCCGCGCGTGTTTTTTCCACGGGGCGCAGCGGTCCGGCCGGCGGCGCCGGTTGCTCGCGCGCCTGGCCCGGGGCCGCGGCGAGCGGCGACGCGGCTGCAAGAGGCGCGGGATTTGGGGGCGTGGCGGTCGGCGCGGGGGCCGTGGACAGGGCAAGGAGTTGCTGGCGGAGCTGGAGGTTTTGCGCGGCCAGTTGCTGGGTGACCACAGTGAGAGAGCGCACCTGGGTTTGGAGGTTGGTGAGGGAAGTGTTCAGCCGGTGAATCTCGGCCACGTAACGGTCCAACTGCCGCTGCACGGAGGGGAGCATGGGCAGGTCGAAGCCTTCCTTGATGAGCTCAAGCTTGGCGCGGGCGATAAGCTGGCTGGTGGTGTTGGCCTGGGGCCAATCCGGGCGCAGGGCGAGCACGCGCTGGAAGTGGTACACGGCGGCGGCGTAATTGCTGGTGGAGTTGAGGAGCAGCAACGCGAGTTCCCAGTGGGCGCGCGCCAGGCGGGGGTTGGCCTCGAGGGCCTTGGTCAGCAGCCGTTCGGCCTCGCCGGGGCTGCTGGCTTTGCGGGCGACCGCCTCGTTGATGAGCGGGTGGTCGTCCTCGCGCGGGCTGTCCAGCCAGGGCGAACAGGCCGCCAACAGCCCGGTCAGCATGGCCGCCAGCGCGAGCACGGGCCACCGTTGCGGGTCTTGCATGGCGGTCACATTACGCGGCGGGGCGCGGCGGGGCAATGCGCGGTGGGGCGGAAGTGGGCGCGGGTTGTTCACCGGGCAGCCGGGGATTCGCCGGGGGCGCGGGTGAAGAGCCGGCGGATCACGTCTTCGATGGGCACTTCTTCGATATCCAGGTCCTGCACGGGGAACTCGTCGAGGAGGCGTTTGCAAGCGGGCACGACCTGGTCGCGCTTGAGGCGCAGGCGCACGCAGCCGGCGATGTTTTCGAGCACTTCGCCCAGCCCGCGCAGGCGCTCGGGCGGCCAGGGGGCGGCCGCGCTGTGCACGGTCACCAGTTTGTGGTCCGCGAACCGGCCGAGGATGTCGGCCAGGGGGCCGTCGAAGAAGAGCGCACCGTGGTCAATGATGAGCACGCGCCGGCACAGGGCCTCGATGTCCGCCAGGTAATGGCTGGTGAGCAGGATGGTGGTGCCGTGGCGGGCGTTGTGGTCGCGGAGGAAATCGCGGATGACTTTTTGGGAGACGACGTCCAGGCCAATGGTGGGTTCGTCGAGCAGGAGCAGGCGGGGGCGGTGCAGCAGCGCGGCGATCAGCTCGAACTTCATGCGCTCGCCCAGGGAGAGTTCGCGCACCATGACGTGGAGCTGGTTCCGGACCTCGAGCAGGCCGGTCAGTTCGTCCACGCGGCGCTGCCATTCGTCGCGGGGCACGGCGTAGATGCGGGCGTTGAGTTCGAGCGACTCGCGCGCGGGCAGGTCCCACCACAACTGGTTTTTCTGGCCGAGCAGGAGGGCGAACTGGCGGCGGAAGGCGTCGGCCCGGTCCCAGGGCACGTAGCCCAGTACGCGGGCCGTGCCGGCGGTGGGGTGCAGGAGACCGGCGAGCATTTTGAGGGTGGTGGTTTTGCCCGCGCCGTTCGGGCCGAGAAAGCCGACCAGTTCGCCGGGCGCGACGCGGAAGCTCACGTCGCGCACGGCGGTGACGGTCTCGGTGCGCGCGGCAAAGAGGTCCCGCAACGCGCCGCGCAGACCGGGCTGCTTGCGGCGGGTGCGGAAGACCCGGGTCAGGCCGCGGGCTTCGACGGCGGGCATGGGGTCCGCGGCGGTCACGGGCGGGAGGCCGCGCGGGCTAGCGCATGAGCTGGCGTTCGAGGAAGGCGACCGTCTGGCGGACGTTTTCGTCCACGTCCATGCGGTTTTTCACCAGGCGGCAGGCGTGCAGGACCGTGCCGTGGTCGCGGCCGCCGAAGGCCTCGCCGATGGTGTTGAGGGAGCTGCCGGTGAGGTTGCGCGCCAGGTACATGGCGACCTGGCGGGGAAAGGCGATGTACTCGGGCCGGCGCTTGCTGGTCATGTCCGCCAGCCGGATGTCGAAGTGCTCGGCCACGCGCCGCTGGATGGCCTCGATGGTGAGGGCGTCACGGTTTTCTTCCTGGAGCACTTCGCGCAGGAGGCTTTCCACCAGCTCGAGGGTGGGGGCCTTTTTGCTGAGGGCACAATAGGAGCCGACCCGGGCCAGGGCGCCCTCGAGGCGGCGGATGTTCGAGCGAATTTTGGTGGCGATGTACTCGAGCACCGGCTCGGGCAGGGTGAAGCCCATGAGTTCCTGCTTTTTGCGCAGGATGGCCAGGCGGGTCTCGACGTCCGGCGGCTGGAGGTCGGTCACCAGGCCCCACTCGAACCGGGACACCAGGCGGGCCTCGAGGCTTTTGAGCTCGCCCGCCGGGCGGTCGCACGTCATCACGATTTGGCGGTGATTGTCGTGGAGGGTGTTGAACGTGTGGAAGAACTCCTCCTGGATGCGCTCTTTGTTTTCGAGGAACTGGATGTCGTCAATGAGCAGCACGTCCATGCCGCGGTATTTTTTGCGGAAGCGGCCGAGGTCGTTGCTCTGGATGGCCTCGATGTACTCGTTGGTGAATTTTTCGGAGGAAACGTAGGCCACGCGGGCGTTGCGGCGCTGGCGGACGACGTACTGGCCGATGGCGTGCAAGAGGTGGGTTTTGCCCAGGCCGACGCCGCCGTACACGAAGAGCGGGTTGTAGGCCTTGCCGGGGTTTTGGGCCACGGCCAGCGCGGCGGCGTGGGCGAAACTGTTGTTGCTGCCCACCACGAAGGTCTCGAAGGTGTTCTTCGGGTTGAACGGAAAATCGCGCGGGGCGGTCGCGGCCGGCTCGGGTCGGGTTTTCGGGGCCGGCTCGGCGGCCTGATCGGTGGGCGGTGCGGGCGGCTGCGGATTGCTGTTCACGGTGAATTGCACCGTCAGGTGCCGCCCGGTGATCTGGCAAAGCACATCCTGGAGCAGGCCCAGGTAATTGTTCCGCAACCACAGCTCGGCGAAGTCGTTGGGGACTTCGAGCGTGAGCCGGTCCTCCTCCAAGGCCCGGGCCTTGAGCCCCGCAAACCAGAGCCGGTAAATGTCCGAACTGAGCTTCTCCCGGAGAATGCCTTGCGCCGAGGCCCAAATTTTCCCAACCGCAGATTGCATGGCTGTCAGGGGGTCACCACTGGGTTTCGCGAAGTTGTTCACCATTGCCCGTCACACCGCCGTAACCACCGGCCAAGCAGCGGCTTGCAGGGGTTGCGGCAGGGCTTGCACGCCCAACTCTCGCTCCGAATGAGCGCGCCGTCAAAAGCTGCCGTGTTCTGCATAGCCTGGCCAAAATCAAGAGGTTGCAACAAGCATGCCCGTCGGCCTGAAATGCCGCCAACGCCGGATCGCGTGCCGTTCGTGGTTGATCAAGCCGGGGGGCCTTTTAAGCCCGGAGGTCGGGCGTGGCCAGAACAACCTATTGGCAGTTGTTCGCGGGTTGTTCACAACCCCTCCCGGGGCATTTCGGCTAGTAATCCCGCGGGTTTTCGCACCCCGGCAGACGGCCGGGGGCGCGGCTCAGACGTCGTAGTAGAGGAAGAACTCGTAGGGGTGGGGGCGCAGGCGCAGGGCGTCGGCCTCCTTGCGCTTGGCGCTGACCCACATCTCCAGGAAGTCCCGCGGAAAGACGTCCCCCGCCAGCAGAAAGGCGTGGTCCGCCTCCAGCGCGTCCAGCGCC
>CAYXPA010000045.1:0-31896 GCA_964466945.1 uncultured Verrucomicrobiota bacterium
GGTCATCCTCATGACCGCCTACGGCACCACCCAGACCGCCATCGAGGCGATGAAGCTCGGCGCCTACGACTATCTGCTCAAGCCCTTCGACGTGCCCCGGCTCAAGCACCTGGTGGCCGAGGCGCTCCGGGCCTCGCGCGCCATGCGCCAGGCGGTCTCCTACCAGCCGCTGCTCGAGCGCGAGGACTACGAGCTGGGCATCATCGGCCGCAGCCCGGCCCTGCAGGAGGTCTTCAAACTCATCGGCCAACTGGCCGCCTCCGACGCCACCGCGCTCCTCACCGGCGAAAGCGGCACCGGCAAGGAACTGGTCGCCCGCGCCATCTACCAGCACAGCCGCCGCAGCGGCCAGCCCTTCCTGGCCGTCAATTGCGCCGCCATCCCGGAGCCGCTGCTCGAGAGCGAACTCTTCGGCCACGAAAAGGGCGCTTTCACCGGCGCCACGCACCAGCGCATCGGCCGCTTCGAGCAATGCCACGGCGGCACGCTCTTCCTCGACGAGATCGGTGACATGACCCCGGCCACGCAGACCAAGATGCTCCGCGTGCTCCAGCACGGCACCTTCGAGCGTGTGGGCGGCAACGAAACCGTGCGCGTGGACGTGCGCGTCATCGCCGCCACCAACCAGGACCTCGAACGCGCCGTCGCCGAAAAACGCTTCCGCGAGGACCTCTTCTACCGCCTCAACGTCGTGCGGGTGCGCCTGCCGCCCTTGCGCGAACGGCCCGAGGACATCCCGCTGCTCGCCGAATATTTCCTGCGCCGCAGCGCCCAAAAACTCGGCCGGCCGCCGCTGGCCCTTTCGCCCGAAGCCCTGGCCCTGCTCGAGCGCCACCCCTGGCCCGGCAACGTGCGCGAACTCGAAAACGCCCTCGAGCACGCCACCGTCGTCGCCAAGGGCGAAACCATCCTCCCCGCCGACCTGCCCGCCGCCGTGCGCGCCGCGCCCGCGCCGCCCGCCGTCGCTCCCGGGCCGGCTCGCGCCGCTCAAGCACCCGCGCCCGCGCCGCCGTCGGACTCCCGGACCTCCGGGAGTGAACCCGCCGAAGTGGCCGGCCTGGCCGCGCGGCTCTTCGCTTGGGCCCGGCGCCACCCGGAGCAGAGCGTGATGGACGCGGTCGAGCGCGAGCTGGTCGTGCAAGCCCTCAAGGAAACCGGCGGCAACCAGGTCCGCGCCGCCCGCCTGCTGGGCATCACCCGCGCCACGCTGCGCAAACGCATCGAGCGCTTCGGCATCCGGCGGGAGTTCGACGCCCGCTGAGTCGCGGTTCGATGCCCGCCCCGGTCGCGGCCGGGCACAAGGGCTTTGACCGTCACGCCGGGACGGCTAAACTTTCCGTCATGGCCCCGGCCAATCGCGAAGCACTGAAACCCGGCCCGTGCCGGCCGGACCCGGTGGGCGGGGCGTGTGCCAACCCTTCCCCAAAGGCGCCATGATGCAAGCGATCCTGCCTGAAGTGACGGCGTTCCTGAGTCGGACGCCCCTGAAAATGTACATCGGCGGCCAATGGACCGAGGCGGTCCGCGGCGGCACGCTCGAAACCCGCGACCCCGGCTCCGGCCAGGTCCTGGCCACGGTGGCCGCCGGCGAGGCGGAGGACATTGACCGCGCGGTGGCGGCGGCCGAGCGGGCCTTTCGCCAGAGCGGCTGGGCCACCATGCCGGCCAAAGACCGGGCGGTGATCCTGCACCGGCTGGCTGATCTGGTGGACCGGCACCGCGACATCCTCGCGCAGCTCGAAGCCCTGGACGTGGGCAAGCCGCTGCCCAACGCGCGCGACTTCGACGTGCCCAACGCCGCGCAAACGCTCCGCTGGTACGCCGACTTGTCCGTCCACACCCGGCGCCGCGAACCCATCGCCGTCTCCGGCTTCGAGGCCCGGCAGGTGCGCCAGCCCTGGGGCGTGTGCGCGTTCATTTTCCCGTGGAACTTCCCCTTCCTGCTGGTGGGCTGGGGCATCGCCCCGGCACTGGCCGCGGGCAACACCGTCGTCATCAAGCCCGCCGAGGACACCCCGTTGTCCACGCTCTACTTCTGCACCCTGGCCGAGCAGGCCGGCCTGCCTCCGGGCGTGCTCAACGTCGTGCCCGGTTACGGCGAGACCGCCGGGGCGGCGCTGGCGCGGCATCCGGGCATCCGGCGGATGTCGTTTACCGGCTCGCCCGAGGTAGGGCGGCTGGTGGCCGAGGCCTGCGGCCGCAACCTGGTCCCGGTCAAACTGGAGCTGGGCGGCAAGGGCGCGGCGGTGGTGTTTGACGACGTGGACGTGGAGGCCACGGCCCAAGCCCTGGCGGCCGCCGTCACCCTCAACGCCGGCCAGGTCTGCTGCACCGCCACCCGCTGGATCATTCACCGCAAGGTGTATGAGCCGTTGGTGAACAAGGCGGCTGAAGTGCTCGCCGGCCTGCGCATCGGCCACGGCTTCGACGACCAAACGCAAATGGGCCCG
Organism: uncultured Verrucomicrobiota bacterium; assembly: GCA_964466945.1. Taxonomy (GTDB): domain Bacteria; phylum Verrucomicrobiota; class Verrucomicrobiia; order Limisphaerales; family J093; genus DSVZ01. The sequence continues at coordinate 2,451 of CAYXPA010000045.1, forward strand.
CTGGTCAGCGAGAAACAGCGCCAGCGCGTGCTCGGCTACCTGCAACGCGGCGCCCAACAGGGCGCCCGGCCCATGCTGCCGGGCGGTCCGGCGACCGTGCCCGGCCACGAGGGCGGCTTCTACGTGCGGCCCGCCCTGCTGACCGGGCCGACGGACAACGCCTGCTGGCGCGAGGAGATTTTCGGGCCGGTGGCCTACGTGGTGCCGTTCGGCGACGAAGCCGAGGCGGTGGACCTGGCCAACCGCACCGCCTACGGCCTGGCCAACAGCGTCTGGTCGCGCGACCTGGACCGGGCCAACCGCGTGGCCGAGGCCCTGGTGGCGGGCAACAGTTGGATCAACGGCCACAACCTTTTCCCCCACGGCGTGCCCTACGGCGGCTGCAACTTGAGCGGCTGCGGCGGCGGCGTGCTCGGCCCGGACACCTTCCTCGACTATCTGCGGCCGCAGTCGGTGGTCCGGCGGGTGTGAGCCGGGGTCGCCCGGCGGGTTTGGTTTTTCCACGCCCCAACCCGAACGCTAAAGACTTCGGACTTCGCCCTTCGGACTTCGCCCTTCCGACGGCTCAACCCGACACGGGAAAGTCGCGCGCCGCGGCAAACAGGGCCACGATGTTGGCCGGCGGCACTTGGGCCTGGATGTTGTGCACCGGCGCAAACACGTAGCCGCCGCCGCGGGTGAAGATTTCGAGATTGGCCCGGGCCTCGCGGGCCACTTCCGCCGGCGTGCCAAAGGCCAGCGTGCGCGGGTCGCACGCGCCGCCCCAGAACACCAGCCGGTCGCCGAAATGCTCCTTGAGCCGGCGCGGCTCCATGCCGGCGGCGTTGGTTTGCACCGGATTGAGAATGTCCACGCCCATCTCGATGATCGCCGGCAGCAGCGGGAAAATCGCGCCGTCGGAGTGCAGCATGACCTTCCAGCGCGTGTGCGCGTGCACCCAGGCCAGACCGCGGGCGTAGGCCGGTTGCACCAGCGCGCGGAACATGCGCTCGGAGAGGAAGGGCGCGCGCTGCGTGCCGAAGTCGTCGCAGATTTGCAACACCTGCACCCGCTCGCCCACCGCGGCGTGGAAGGCGCGCAGGTTGTCCAGCCAGGCGTCCACCAGCTTCGCGTACAGGGCGCGCACGTAATCCGGCTCGCCGGCCAGCGTGAGCATCCAGCGCTCGAATCCGCCCTGGCCCAGCCCGTAAAACAACTCGTAGGGCGGCCCCAACGGCGCCACGACCGCCTTGTCCGTGCCGGTGTACAGCGCCTCGGCCTGGCGGTGGTAATGCTCGAGCGTGGCGCCGTCCAAGCGCGGCGGCTCCCATGTCTCCAGGTCCGGATGGAGCGCGCCCGGGTATTGCTCCATGCGGTCGAAGTAGAATCCGTCGCGCGGCATCCGGGCGATCTCCACGCCCGCGCGCCGCAACACCAGATCGCCGTTGGGCTCGGTTTCGGGAGCGAAACCGCCGGGGACCTCGACCGGCGTGCCGTCGAACAGCCGCCACGGCTTCCACGCTTCGTTGCGAATCCCGAAGGCCACCTCCGGCCGGTAAAGCCCCACGCAGTCCGCCCCGAACCGGTCCGCCACGTCCTGCTCGACCTCGGCCAGCATCTGGAACAGGTCGAACACCCGCACCGGCCGGCGACCGCGCAGGCCCAAGTGCTCGCGCAAGCGGTGATACGCCGCCGCGGCGATGCCCGACTGGCGCGTGCCGCCGAAATCCACCGGCACCCGGTCCACCGGCCGGCGTTCGAGCGCGGCGAGGATGCGTTCGCGCGAGGTCACGCGGCACGCTATCCCGCTCGACACCCGGCGGCAACGGTGTGTGCCCGGCGCCCGCGCCCGGCGACGATCGGCACCGGCGCATTGCATTTTTTGACCGCGGGTCGCCGAGGGGCGACGCCGTAGCGCAGACTTCCGAGTCTGCCGTATCGCGGATTTCCAATCCGCCAACGCGGTGAACTCCCGGACAGTAACGATCGGTCTTGGCCGGCCGACTGGAAGTCGGCGATACGGCAGGTTGGGAAACCTGCGCGACGCCAGAGGTCCCCGCCTGCCATAAATTGAGATACGCCGGTCAGGACGGAAACGCTTGAATAGCCTCGCCCCGGACCGCGTACTGATGGGACATGAAACGCGCCCCGCTGCTTCCACTGGTTCTGACCGCTCTGCTTTCCACCGTCCAGGCCGTGCCGTTGACCCTCCACGTCGCGCCGAACGGCAAGGACACTTGGAGCGGCCGCCCGGCCGAGCCGAACGCCGCCGGCACGGATGGTCCGTTGGCCACCTTGCCCGCCGCCCTGGCTGCCGCGCGCGCCGCCCGAGCGGCCGGCCAGGCCGCCGAGGGCGTCACCCTGTTGCTGCGCGGCGGCACCTATCGGCTGGAAGCGCCGGTGGTGTTGACCCCGGAAGACTCCGGCGCGGCAGCCGACCGGCCGTTGCTCATCGCCGCCTACCCGGGCGAGCGGCCCGTGCTCAGCGGCGGCCGGCGGATCACGGGTTGGCGACCCGCCCCCGGCCGGCCGGGCTTGTGGGAAGCCGAAGTGCCGGAAGTGCGCGAGGGCCGCTGGGTGTTCCGGCAGTTGTTTGTGAACGGCGAACGCCGCCAACGCGCCCGCACGCCGAACACCGGTTTCTTCCGCATCCAGGGCGAAAGCCCGCAGGACAAGCCGGTCCGGCTCAAGTTCCGCCCCGGCGACATCCGCCCCGAGTGGGCCGCCGATGGCGACGTCGAGGTCATCGCGCTCCTGGCCTGGGCGGACCTGCGGATGCAAATCCGCGCCGTGGACACGACCAACCACGTGGCCACGCTCTCCGGCAACCCGCGTCCCTCGAACCGCGAGAACAACGCCCAGTACTACGTCGAGAACGCGCCCGACGCCCTAGACCAACCCGGCGAGTGGTACCTCAACCGCCGCACCGGCGTGGTCACCTACTGGCCCCTCGCCGGCGAAGACCCCGCGCGCGCCGAAATCATCGCCCCGCGACTCGAGGAACTGATGCGTCTGCAAGGCGACCTGGCGGCGCAAAAGGCCGTTCGCCACGTCCGGCTGCGTGGCCTGACCTTCGCCCACACGGACTGGGCCCTCGGCCCAAACGGCTACGCGGACACCCAGGCGGCGGTGGACGTGCGCGGCGACTTTTTCGCCGAGGCGGCGACGGATTGCGCGCTCGAGGACTGCACCTTCACGCAACTGGCCGGGTACGCGGTCGAGCTGGGCCGCGGCTGCCAACGCTGGCGGGTGGTGGGCAACGAGATGTTCGACCTGGGCGCCGGCGGCATCCGCCTGGGCGTGCCGGACAAGCGCGGCGACGCCTTCGAGCAGAACCACTCGCACGTGGTCACCGACAATCACATCCACCACGGCGGGATCATCAACCCGCCGGCGGTGGGCGTGTTCATCCTCCAGAGCGGCACCAACCGGGTGGCCCACAACCACATTCACCACCTGTACTACACCGCCGTCTCCGTGGGCTGGAACTGGGGTTACCAAGAGACGCCGTGCCGGGAAAACGTGATCGAGTTCAACCACCTCCACGACCTCGGCCAGGGCCTGTTGAGCGACATGGGCGCGGTGTACACGCTGGGCATCCAGAAGGGCACCGTGATCCGCAACAACCTCATCCACGACGTCCACGCCTTCACCTACGGCGGCTGGGGGCTCTACACCGACGAGGGCAGCTCCGAGATCGTGCTCGAAAACAACGTCGTGTACCGCTGCAAGAGCGCCGGCTTCCACCAGCACTACGGCCGCGACAACGTGGTCCGCAACAACATCCTTGCCTTCAACCGCGAGCACCAGCTCATGCGCACCCGCGCCGAGCCCCACCGCTCCTTCGTCTTCACCCACAATATCGTCTATTTCGACTCCGGCGACCTGCTCGGCAGCAACTGGTCCAACGACAACTACCTCATGGACCACAATGTGTACTTCGACACCCGCCTGGCCGCGCGCCCGGACGACCTGCGCTTCGCCGGCGTCCCGCTCGCCGAATGGCGCCGCCGCGGCCACGACGTCCATTCCGTGATCGCCGACCCGCTGTTCGTCGCACCCGAGAAATTCGACTTCCGGCTCCGGCCCGAATCGCCGGCGCTCAAGCTGGGTTTCCGGCCCATTGACCTGAGCCGCGTGGGCGTGCGGCCCCAGGGCGAACGCGACTAGGCTCGAGAGCCGTTTCCCAATCCGCTCGCGCCGGTCCGCCAAACCCGGGCCGGGCGCTGCCGTTGCGGCGCGGCGCGGCGCGGGCCGGGTGCGCGCGTGCCCGGTCCTTCAACGCTCGGCGCTCACCCAGGCCGCCCGGAAGCGCCGTTGCGCGGGGTCGGGCAGGTCCCGGCACTCGCCCTCGCCGAGGCGCAACGAGCCGTCGTCGCTGAGCACGAAGAATTCCGCCGGACTGCGGCGCGGATGCCCGAGCAAACCCTCCGGCCGGAAACGCCGGGGAAACCGCACCGGCACCTCCCGGGCCGGCGTGCCCGGGCCGGACCAGACGAAGAGCCGGAAGTTGCCGCCGCCTTCCGCCGGACCCGCCAGCACCCAGCATCGCCCGCCCGCCCAGAGCAAATCGCGCACGCCCAGCCCGCCCAGGTCCAGGCGCGCCGGTTCACCCGCGCGCGCCGGCTCGCCGCGCCACAACGCGTGGGGATTTTCGAGCGGCACCAGCAACGCGCGGCCCTCGGGCACCGGGTTGCGAAAGCCAAGCCACAACCGGCCGTCCGGCGCCGCGGCCAGGCCCTCGAGATTCAAGCCGCCCGGCTCCTCGGGTCCGCGACGGGCCGCCGCGGCCAGCGGCAGGGCGCGCAAGGTCGGTGCCGCCAGCAAATCGTCCAGCAGTCGCGTGCAGGGTTGGCCGTGCGGCTCGAGTCCGGGCACACCACCCGCGGCGGCAGCCGGCACGATGCGCGTGGCAAACAGCCGGTGGCGATTCGGCGCGGACCGGCCCGCCGCGGTGCGCGAGTGCGAGCCGAGCCACCAAACCAGGTCCCCGGCGCGCGCCGCCGCCTCGAGGTCCACCTCCGGGCGTGAGGGGTCCAACTGCAAAAACCCGCTCACGTCCCGCGCCGCGACCGGTTGGGCGTGGCCCAGCCGGTACACCCGCAACACGCAATCCTCGTCGTTGGCCACGGCAAAATGCGTCTCGTCCAGGAACACCCCGGCCGACGCGCCGCAGGTGCCGAAATACTCGAAGGCGGGCGGCCGCGGGGCCGGTTCTCCGGCGCGGCCGGCCAGGGTCGCCAGGGCCGCAAGCCAGAAGCAGGTGGTCCGCTTCATGATGAACTGCATCGGCGGCCTGCGGCGAAGACGAAGGCGCGCCGCCGGCTTGGGCAGTCTAAAGCGCCGCGCCCCGCGAGCAAACCCGCGCCGCCTGCGCCGCCTTCGGATGAGCCGGGGCGAGACTGCCGGGTCCGCGTCCCGCGTGGCGGGGTTGGGCGGGGGAAAATTGGGCTTCTCAGCGCGCCAAGCCCGCCCCTACCTTTCGCGCCGTGGCGCACGACCCGGAGAATCCGCTGGACGAGCTTTGGCGCGAGTACAGCGAGATATTTCGCAGCTTCGACGACCTGACCCTGGCCCGCTGGCTGGCCCAAACCCTGGGGCAGTTGCAGGGGCGCGGCTGGCGGCTCTCGCACCCGCTGGTGGCCGCTTACCGCCTGGCGGGTCAGGTGGCGCACGACCGGCAGGTGTGGTTGCAACGCCTGGCCACGGTCCCGGCCGCCTATCCCGAGGCCGCCTGCTGTCGCGCCCCGCTGGTGCCGCTCTTCACCCGTGACGTGCTGGAAAACGGCCTGGTCTGCCTCCACTGCAACGCCACCGCCGTGGCCTTCGAGGACCTCCCCGAGGAATTGCACCCGCTCATCCGCAGTTGGGCCGAGGAATACGCGCCGGTGCACGGCGTGGCGCACTGGGACGAAAAGCAGCAGAAGCGCTGCGGCGATTACAACCGCGAGCTGGACAACGCCGCCGGGCGGGCCGAGACGTTGCTGACCTTCGCCGGGCACCAGATCGTGCCCAAGCTGCTCGAGAGCTATCCCGTGATCATCTGGGAAGACCAGGACGAGTGCCTCGAGGTGCGCCCCGAGGACGTGAAGCTGTGAGCTGACCGATCCGTCCGATCCGTCCGATCCGTCTGATCGTCTCTCCCGCGCTGCTCAGACCTTCTCGGCCCGGTGCAGGGCCATCGCGCCGCCCAGCAGTTCGACCACCCGCACGCGCTCCAGCCCTTGCCGCCGCAGCAGCTCGGCCACGCCGGCCTGGTCCGGGTAGTGGCACAACGATTCGAGGATGTAGGCATACGCGTCGGCGCGGCCGGCAAACACCCACCCGAACAGCGGCACCGCCACGCGCAGGTAGGCGAAGTACACCGCGCGCCAGACGCGATGGGCCGGCTTGCCAAAGTCCAGCACCACCAAGCGGCCGCCCGGCCGGAGCACCCGCGCCATTTCCCCCACCCCCGCCGCGAAGTCGGCCAGGTTGCGCAAGCCGTAGCTGATCGTGACCGCGTCGAACGTGGCGTCCGCAAAGGGCAGCGCCAGCGCGTCCCCTTGCACCAAGTCCACCGGGGTATTCGACACCTGCGCCCGCCGGCGGGCCACGGCGAGCATTTCCGGGCTGAAATCCAGGCCGGTCACCTCCGCGCCGGTCCGGGCCAGGGCCAGGGCCACGTCGCCCGTGCCGCAGCACACGTCCAGGGCGTGCTGGCCGGGGCCGAGCTGCGCCAGGCCGACCAGGCGGCGTTTCCAGCGCCGGTGCAGGCCCAGGCTCTGCAGGTCGTTGATGAGGTCGTAGCGCCGGGCGATGGCGCGGAAGAGCGCGCGCACCTGGTCGGCGCGGCGGGCGCCGGGCTGGTAAAACGGGTTGGCCATGCGGCTCAACGGCACCGGTGCCGCCAGCGGTCCAGCGCCACGGCCGCCACGATGATGGCGCCGGTGATGATTTCCTGGACCCAGTTGGGCATCTGCATTTGCGCGCACCCCGAGCGGATGACCGACATGATCAACGCCCCGACCAACGAGCCCAGTACCGAGCCTTCCCCGCCGGCCAGGCTGGCCCCACCGATGACCACCGCGGCGATGACGTCCAGCTCGAGCCCCACGGCCACGGTGGGGTCGCCCACGGTGAGCCGGGAAAATTGCATCACCCCGGCCAGGCCGGTGAAGGCGCCCGCCAGCCCGTAGAGGATGACCTGGGTGCGCTCGACCGGCACGCCGCACAAGCGGGCGGTCAGCGCGTTCGAGCCGATGGCCACGGTGTGCCGGCCCAGACGGGTGTAGCGCAAGAGCCCCGCGGTCAGCACGGCCATGCCGGCCAGCAACCACACGCCCGGGGGCACCAGTTGCCAGCGGCGTTCGTCCGGCAGGGAGGCGAGCAGTTCGTTGAGCCAGGTTTCCGGCGCGTCCACCTTTTGCTCGCGCGACAGGCCCTTGGCCGCGCCGCGCACCAGCAACATCATGCCCAGGGTGACGATGAAGGGCACCACCCGCAGCCGGGTGATGACGAGGCCGGTGACCAGACCGCAGCCCACACAGGTCGCCACGGCCGCCAGCGCGGCGGCGGCGGGCGCGACGCCCTGGTTCAGCGTCACGGCAATGACCACCGTGGCCAGCGCCACGGCCGAGCCCACCGACAGATCAATGCCCCCGGAGATGATCACCAGTGTCATGCCCAGCGCGGCCAGCCCCACCAGAGTGGTTTGCCGGGCGATGGTCTCGAGGTTGCGGCCGGAGCGGAAGCTTTCCGGGCCGATCAGGGCAAAGAGCAGGTACACCGCCACAAGGGCCAGCAACGGTCCGAGGGCGTTGAGCCAGCGTCGCCAGGTTAAAAAGTCCGGGGTTCGCACCGGGAGGCAGGGGGAAATTTCGCGCCGGAACAACGGGAGGAAACGGCAAACCGGCCGTCGCGCGGCGGTGGTTCAGGTTTGCCCGGTCGCCTTGCTGCGCCGACGCGCCGCCAGACTGAGGCTGCTGATGTGGTCCAGATCGAGGATGGCCAGCCCGCCCTCCATGCCGGCCACGATCACCGTTTTTTTGTCCGGGGTGATGAAGACCTGTTCGGGATGGCCCACCCGAACCACCCGGCCATCCGCATGGATGTCGAACGGCCGGAACGGCGCTTGATGCAGCACGTCCAGGAGCGTCTTGAGTTCCATGCCGGCAAAGCTACCCGAAGGCCCCGGGCTGGCAAGCCGACGCGGGCGGCCGCGGCGGGGCAACTTTGCTTTGACTTTCCCCCGCCGCTCCCCCAAGAACGGGCGCGCAATTACCGCCGCGATTGTCCCGGCCCGGCCGCATCGGCCCGGCCACGGACCCGCGGCAGGCACACCATGAGTTCATCCAGTTTTCACCGCGTCCGCCTCTCAGGGCGAACCCCGTGGCCGGTTCTGTTGGGCCTGGCCGGATGGTTGACCGGTCCTCCGGCCCTGGCCAACCAACCGCCGGTGATCACCGCCCAAACCGGCGACGTCACCGTGTACGCCGGCAGCCCCGCCAGCCTGGGCGTGGCGGCCGAGGGCACCGCGCCGCTGAGCTTTTTGTGGAGCAAGGACGGCGCGCCCCTGTCCGGGCCGACCAACGCCACCGTGGTCTTCAATCCCGCCAGCACCAACGACGCCGGCGTGTACCGGGTCACCGTCAGCAACGCCTGGGGCACGGCAGTGAGCGACCCGATGACGCTCACGGTCCTGCCGGACGTGGCGCGCATCGTGCAGGACCTCGAGGACCAAACGGTGGTGGAAGGCACGGCCACGGCGGTGGGCGTGACCGTGTCCGGCGCCGCGCCGCTGTTCTACTTCTGGTACAAGGACGGGGAGTACCTCACGAATATCTTTGGTCCTTCGATCCTGTTCGCCCCCGTGGCTCTGACCAACGCCGGCGCCTACCAGGTGGTCGTCACCAACAGCCTGGGCGCGGCCACCAGCCGCGTGGCCACGCTGGTGGTCAAGCCCGGCACCCCGCGCCAACTGCGCACCGGCGCGCCGGAGTTTCCGGACGCGGCGTCGCTGCGCGTGCCGATCGAGTTCGCCGCGCAGGGCAACGAGCAGTCCCTGGGCTTCTCGGTCCGCTTCAACCCCGCCGTGCTGGCCGAGCCGGAAGGAACGTTCACCGACACCGCCCGCGCCCTGCTGCCGGGGGCGCAACTGATCGTGGACGAAACCGAACTCGCCGACGGCCGGCTGGGCTTCCGCGTCACCTTGCCCGCCGGGCAAACCATGCCCACGCAGACCTTCCGGCTGGCGGACCTGTATTTCCAACTGCCCGCGCCCGACGCGTGGCCGCAGGCCGGGCTGGCCTTTAGTAGCAGCCCGGTGCCGCTGGGCGCCGCGGACGCCACCAACGGCCCGTTGCCGGTGCTCGATTACGTGTCACCGGTCTTTGCCGCCGCGCCGCTGCCAGCCCGGCCGGAGCGGCAAAGCGGGTTGTTTCTGCAGACGCTGACCCTGGTGAACCCGGGCGCGATCAAGATGGACGGCGTGGATGTGCTGGTGCGCGGGTTGACGAATGACACGCTGGGCAAGCCCATCCGGCTCTACAACGCCAGCGGCCTGACCAACGACGTGCCTTACCTGCACGCGGGGCCGCTGGCGCCGGGCGCGACGCTCACGCTCACCGCGGAGTATTACGTGGCCGACCGCCGCACCGTGCCGACGCCGCAGTTCGAGCCGCGGCTGGTGCCCCAGCGGCGGTTCGTGGCCTCGGGCGGACAGGTCTTCGCCATCACCACCGCGCAGTACACCAACGGCGTGGTGATCCTCGATTTCCAAACCCTGGCCGGGCGACAGTACTTCATCCAGTACGTGGACGAGCTCAACTCGCCGGCCTGGCGCACCGCCATGCCGGGGTTGCTGGGCACCGGCAGCCGCGTGCAATGGGTGGACCGCGGCCCGCCCAAGACCCACAGCCCGCCCGCCGGCCAGACCAACCGCTTTTACCGCGGCATGTTGATGCCCTGACCCCGCCGACCTCCTGCGCTCATGAAAGCTCCCCGGTCATTTTGTGCTCCGCACACCCTGTGCTGTCTGGCCGGCGCCGCCGGCGCGCTGGCCGCCGAGCCGGCCGATTACCTCGAAGGAGAGCTCATCCAGGACCGCCACCGCCTGAGCGTGGCCGCGCGCTTTTCCTTCGGCATCACCGCCCGCGTGCACCACCTCGCCACACCCCAGCCGACCGGGCCGGATTACCTGGACGGCTTCGCGCGCCCGGACATCAACGGCGGCGCCGACGGCCAGACCTGGTACTGGAGCTATCAAGCGGCCAGCCAGTTGGTGGACGGCTACCTGGAGCTGCACCGCCTGGCCGGCCTGCCCAGCGATGAACTGACCAGCAAGAGCGGCGACGGCGTGCAAGCCGGTTTCGAAGTGGTCTATGGCCGCGAGCTGGGCCGGTTTCGCCTGGCCGGGCGCACGGCCGCTTGGGGAGTGGAGCTGGGCATCAGCTCGCTCAACCCCAAGCTGGAAACCAGCGACCGGTACAGCGGCACGGCCCAACTGCGCACGGACGGGTTTGACCTGCACGGCATCCTGCCGCCCGGGGCGCCGTACACCGGCACCTTCGACGGCCCCGGACCGCTGTTGGACCTGGCGCCCGCGTTCAGCCGGCTCGAGGCGGTTGAGGCCGTTTCCGAGGTGCACACCACGCTGGACACCTTGCTGGTGGGGGCCAAGCTGGGGCCGTTCCTGGAAATCCCGCTCGGCGCGCGACTCCAGCTCAACTTCAGCGCCGGCGTGGCCGCGCTGGCCGCGTTCAGCGATTTCAAGTACACCGAAACGGTCCAAGTGCCCGGCCTGCCCCTGGGCTACACCCGGAGCGCCGAAGCCAGCCGGGACACCTTCGAGGTCGGCGGCTACGCGCAGCTCGGCTTGACTTACGCCCTGACCGATTTCCTGAGCGTCTTCGCCGGCGGCCAGTACGTGTACCTGAACGACCTGGAGACCCGCGCGGCAAGCAAGGTGGTCTCCCTCGAGTCCAGCGGCGCCTTCGAAGCGGTGGTGGGCCTGCGGACCTCGTTCTGAGCCCCGCGCCAACAGCGCCTCGAAGGCCCGGCCTTATCCCGGCGTGGCGGCCAGAAAGGTCGTGCCCGCGGCGGCCTCCAACTTCACCGGCAACGCCGCCGCCGGCACCAGGGCAAAGCGCCCCGGACCCAGTTCCAGCGGTGCAACCGCCGGCTCGCTCGCCGAGGGCGCGGCCAGGCGCAGTTCGCCCGTCACCACGCCGAAGACCACCGCGCGATCGCCGGTCCAGGTCCGGCAGGCGGCTTGCCGGGCGCGCAGCTCGGTGACGCGGAAAAGCTCGTGGTCGGCCAGGTCGCGCTCTTGCCAGGGGCCCTCGGCCTGCCAGGGCGCGGCAATCAGGCCCGGTTCGCGGTCGCCAAAGTCCAGGCTCGCCAGCGCCGCCTCGAGGTGGAGTTCGCGCGGCCGGCCGTCCGGACCCACGCGGTTCCAGTCGAACACGCGGTAGGTGGTGTCCGAGTTCTGCTGAATTTCGAAGAGGACCAGGCCCGCGCCCAGGGCGTGGACGCGGCCGCTGGGCAGCCACAACGCGTCGCCGGGTCGCACCGGGATTTGGTGGAGGCACTCGGCCACGCGCCCGGCTTGCAGGCGTTGCTCGAAGTCGGCGCGCGTCGTGCCCGCCTTGAAGCCCGCCCATACGCGGGCGTCGGGTCCCGCGCGGGTCACGTACCAGAGTTCGGTCTTGGGCTCGCCGCCCAGACGCGCGGCCACGGCCGGCGGCGGGTGCACCTGCACCGAGAGCACTTCGCGGGCATCGAGGATTTTGATCAGCAGGGGAAACCGGCCGCCGGGCGAGCGCGCGGCGCCGAGCACGGCCGGCCCGTGATGCTCCATCAACCAGCGCAGGTCCCGGCCCGCCAGCGGACCGCGGGCAATGACGCTGGCATCGCCGGGCCGGTCCGCGATTTCCCAAGACTCGCCCACCGGGATGCCGGCCGGGAGAGGTTTTTGGTAAAGCTCGGCCAGGGCGCGGCCGCCCCAGGGCCGCGGCTTGGGGATGGGGTGGAAGGTGAGCGGATAAAGGTTCACGCGGCCGGCGGCGGCCCGGGCGGATCCGGGACGCGGTTCAGGCGCTGACGGGCGTGGGCACTTCGGGGCCGGCGGGGGGCCGGTTTTCGGCCACCGGGCCCATGGAGCGGTACTTGGCATACCGGCGCTGGAGGCGCTCCTCGACCGGCCAGGCGGCCACCTCATGCAAGTGCCGCAAGAGGTAGCACTTGAGGGTCTCAGCGGTGGTCCGGGGATCGTTGTGGGCGCCGCCCAACGGTTCGGGGACGATTTCATCCACCAGCCCCAGGGCCAGGAGGTCCTTGGCGGTGATGCGCAGGGCCTCGGCGGCCTTGGGCGCGGCCGCGCGGTCCTTCCACAAAATCGAGGCGCAGCCCTCGGGGCTGATCACCGAGTAGTAGGCGTTTTCGAGGATGAGCACCCGGTCTGCCACGCCGATGCCCAGCGCCCCGCCCGAGCCGCCTTCGCCGATGACCACGGCGATGATGGGCACCTCGAGGAGGATCATCTCGCGCAGGTTCACGGCGATGGCCTCGGCGATGTGGCGTTCTTCGGCCCCCACGCCGGGGTACGCGCCAGCGGTGTCAATGAGGGTGATGATGGGCAGGCCGAACTTGTGAGCCAGCCGCATCAGGCGCAGGGCCTTGCGGTAGCCCTCGGGATGGGCGCAGCCAAAGTTGCGCAGGATGTTCTCCTTGGTGTCGCGGCCCTTCTGGGTGCCGATGACCATGACCTTTTCGCCCTCGAGGCGAGCAAAGCCGCCCACGATGGCGTGGTCGTCGGCAAACGCCCGGTCGCCGTGCAGTTCCTCGAAGTCGCTGAAGGCGGTCTGCAGGTAGTCCAAAGTGTAGGGGCGGCGCGGATGCCGGGCCAGTTGGACGCGTTGCCAGGCGGTGAGGTTGGCGAAGATTTCCCGTCGGGTCTCGGCGATCTTTTGCTCGATGCGGGCGATCTCCTCCTCCAACCCGAGGTCCGGGGTGTGGTTGGCGGAATGCTGCCGCAGTTCCTCCAGCTTGCGCTGGAGCTCGACGATGGGCTTCTCGAAATCGAGGTAGTGCTTCATGTCCGGACGGGCGTCCGTCGCCCACGGCGGCCCAGCCTACCAGCCGGGGGACCGCGGGCAAGGCGAACCCGCGCCGGCAGGGTGCCTGGCCGGCGGCTTGGCCGGAAACGCCCGCCGCCCCGCGCGCCGGGAATGCGCTTGCGAGCCCGGCGGGCCGGCCCTAGTTTGCGCCTGCCGCCGCCGGCCGCGGCCGCACCCGCATGAGCAATTCAACCGTCTTCAGCTACGACTCCAAGATCGAGGGCGACGTGGTGGTGACCCGCCTGGACGCCGCGATCAACTGGTTTCGCAAAAACTCCCTCTGGCCCATGCCGATGGGCCTGGCCTGCTGCGCCATCGAGCTGATGGCCAGCGGCGCCAGCCGGTACGACATCTCCCGCTTCGGCAGCGAGGTGATGCGTTTTTCGCCCCGGCAGTCGGACGTGATGATCGTGGCCGGGACGGTGACCTACAAAATGGCCCTGGTGGTCAAGCGACTCTACGAGCAAATGGCCGAGCCCAAATGGGTCATCGCCATGGGCGCCTGCGCCTCGACCGGCGGCATGTACCGCAGCTACGCCGTGCTCCAGGGCGTGGACCGCATCCTGCCGGTGGACATCTACGTGGCCGGTTGCCCGCCGCGGCCCGAGGCCCTGCTGGACGCGCTGCTCAAACTCCAGGCCAAGGTCCAGCGCGAGCCGGTGCTCGCCACGCTGAAAAAGACGCCGCCGCCCGAGCCGCCCGCGCCCGTGCCCCCGGCCCCCGCCGCCCGACCCGAAGCGTTGCAACCCGCATGAGCGCCCGCGACCTGGCCCAGCGCCTGCGGACCCGCTTCGGCGACCTGATCTCGGAGCCGGCCGAGTTCCGCGGCGAAATCACCGTGACGCTCGCCGACGCCGAGCGCGTGGCCGAGGTGTGCCGGTTCGCCCGGGACGAACTGGGCTTTGATTTCCTGTTGGACCTCACCAGCGTGGACAACTACGGCGAGGAGCCGCGCTGGACGGTGGTGTACGAGCTCTACGGCCTGGGCCATCACTGCCACCTGCGCCTCAAGACCCACGTGAGCGAGGAAAAGTCCGATCTGCCCACCGTCACCGGCGTCTGGCCCGCCGCCGACTGGCACGAGCGGGAGGTGTACGACATGATGGGCATCCGGTTCCGCGGGCACCCGGACCTGCGCCGCATCCTGATGTGGGAGGGCTACCCGTACTTTCCGCTCCGCAAAGACTTCCCCCTGGCCGGCCGACCCTCCGAGATGCCCGGCGTGGCCTTCTCCGAGGCCGCCCCCCTCGAGGGCGGGCCGTTTGTGACCGCGCCGGGCGGCCGGGACGCCCTCGAGCGCGAACCGCGCGCCCGCGGTCCGGAACGCTGACTCCCATGACCACCACCCGGGAAATGGAATTCCCCGACCCCGCCGCGCGGACCGCCGCCGCGGCGCCCGGCCCGGCGCCGGCCCCGGAACTCGAGGACCTGCCCGCGGAAAAGATGGTCCTGAACATGGGGCCCTCCCATCCCTCGACGCACGGCGTGCTGCGGATTGTGCTCGAGCTGGACGGCGAGGTCATCACGCGGGCCGTGCCGGAGGTGGGTTATCTGCACCGCGGCGACGAGAAGATCGCCGAGAACCTGACCTGGACGCAGTTCATCCCGTACACGGACCGGCTGGATTACCTGGCCCCGCTGGCCAACAACGTGGCCTACGTGTTGGCGGTGGAGAAGCTCCTGGGCATCCAGGACCGCCTGCCGCCGCGCTGCCAGTACATCCGCGTCCTCTGCTGCGAACTGGCCCGCATCTCCTCGCACCTGCTGGGCCTGGGCGCCTTTGCGATGGACGTGGGCGCCATGACCGTGTTCCTGCTCACCTTCACCGAGCGCGAAAAAATCTACAACCTCTGCGAAGCGCTGACCGGCGCCCGGTTCACCACCAGTTACACCCGCATCGGCGGCCTGGCGCGCGACCTGCCCCTCGGCTGGACCGACCAGTGCCGGCGCTTCGCCCGCGAGGTGCTCCCCGCCATCAACGAGGTCGAGGCCCTGCTCACCCGCAACCGCATCTGGGTGGACCGCACCCGCGACCTCGGCGTCATCCCGAAGGCCGACGCCATCGCCTACGCCCTGACCGGCCCGAACCTGCGCGGCAGCGGTGTGGACTACGACGTGCGCAAGGCGCATCCCTACTTGGTCTATGACCGGCTCCGCTTCGACGTGCCCGTGGGGACGGTGGGCGATTGCTACGACCGCTACCTGGTGCGGATGGAGGAAATGCGCCAGAGCGTGCGGATCATCCACCAGTGCCTGGACCAGTTGCCCGGCGGGCCGGTGAACGTGGACGACGGCAAGATCGTGCTGCCGCCCAAGGACAAGGTGCTCACGCGCATGGAAGAGCTGATCCACCAGTTCATGCTGGTGACCCAGGGCGTGAACGCGCCGCCGGGCGAGGTGTATTTCGGCGCCGAAAACCCGAAGGGCGAGCTGGGTTTCTACCTCCACAGCCGCGGCGGCGGCGTGCCTTACCGGCTCAAAATCCGCGCGCCCTCGTTCGTCAACCTCGCCATCCTCGGCCGCCTCCTGCCCGGGCACCTGATCAGCGACGTGGTGGCCATCCTGGGCTCGCTGGATTTCGTCATGGGAGAGTGCGACCGATGAACCCGACCGAACCCGCCCGGGAAACCGACCGCGACCTCGCCCGGGTCCACGCCGGGCACGAGGCGGAGCAAGTGATCGAGCGGCTACGGCGCGCGGCCCACCGCACGGTGGATACCACCGCGGCCGGGGCGGCTCTGGAACTGGCCTACCGGGCGACCCGGCAGCACGCGCGCTCCCGTCCGACCTCGGCTCTGGTCGAGCAGCAACAGTGGTTTCAGCGGCCCGCCGATGAGGGATTTGCTCCGAATCGCCCACCAGGTGCAGGTCTTCCCGGACCGGGATGAACTACGTCGCCCCCTCGAGACCCCATGAACTTCGCCGTGCCCGCGCCCTTGGAGGCCGAGATTGACGCCCTGATCGCGCGCTATCCGCACAAGCGCAGCGCCAGCGTCATGGTGCTGCACGCCCTCCAGGACCACTTCGGCTACCTCACCCCCGAGGCCATGACCTGGACCGCGCGCAAGCTGGACCTCCAGCCCATCAACATCCTCGAGCTGGTCACCTTTTACCCGATGTTCCGCCAGCGGCCGGTGGGCCGGTTCCACCTCAAGGTTTGCCGCACCCTGAGCTGCGCCCTGGCCGGTTCGCACGAGCTTTACCGGCACCTCTGCGCCAAGCTCGGCCTGGACCCCGCCGCGCACGGCCCGCAGACAACCCCCGACGGCCGCTTCACTGTCGAGTTTGTCGAGTGCCTGGCCAGTTGCCACACGGCCCCGGTGTTGATGCTCAACGATACCCTCCACGAGCGCGTCACCCCACAACACGCCGAACAGCTTCTCGAGCTAAGCCGGTAACTGCAGGGCTGTAGTTCCATCTGCTGCGCAAGAGGTCTTACGCGCCTACGGGTGAGCCTCACCTTACCCCCTGCAACCGCTCGATCATCCGCGCCAGGCGGTCGCGGTGCGCGAGCAACGGCCGGGGATCGGTCGTAAAATGCGTCAGGTCGCGCGACACCGCCGGCGGCACCTCCAGCAACCGCCGGGCTTCCGCGACCACGGCGGCCGCCCGCCCCAGGGCCTCGAGGCGTCTCACCTCCCGGTCCAGCCGCCAGAAGTACTCGTAGTCATCGAGCCCGTCGCGGAGGTTTTCCCAGCGCACCGAGTTGATCGGCCCGTCCAGGCAGGGCGCGGTGGCGGTGTTCGGGTCGCGCCGCGGCGGATACAAAAACCGGCCGTCGCCGTTGCCCCAGGGCAGGCGCGCGCCCCGCGGGGTGCCGTAGCCGGTGACCCAGCTCATCGGGTCCCGCCACGGGCCCTGGAGCGCGTCCGGGTAAGCCTCCGGGCTGTGCCAGTAGGTGGTGGCCCAGATCAGGATGCCGTTAACGCCGTACTGCCAGGATTGCCAGGGCCAGAGCCGCAACTCCGTGCCCGGATGGTCAATGAACTCGGTCAAATACGGGGCCTTCGGCGCGGTGCAGATGTACCACCAGACCTCCTCGCCCGCGGCCCGGCGGGCGCGGACCTTTTCCGGCGTCCACTCCGGCGTCAACGCGCACCAAATGTCCACGTGGCCGAGCAGCTCGGGCTCCGGCTGCTCGGTCAACAGGCGCTTGAGCCCCGGCGCGGCGGCCCGAATGCGCTGCTGGCCGGCGACCACAAACGCGTAGTCCTCCGGGTCCGGTTCATCGAACCAGTACGTGTACGCGCGCTCCAGCCAGCCGCGCTCGCGCAGGTGCCGCTCGATCCGGCCCAGGTAATCGCCGAAGAGCCGCGCGTGCTCCGGCGTGCCTTCCGCGAAGCCCTCGAGCGTGCCGAGGTGCCGGCTGTGAAACGTGCCGCCGCCCATGCCGTGCAACGGCAGCCGGAAGGTGTTGAACGGGCTGCCGCGCTCCAGGCCTCGACCGTCCAGCCAGCGTTCCGCCGCGGCGTCAAAGGTCGTGAAGTCCACCCGCGCGCGCCGGTCCGCGCCCGTGCCCTCGAAGCGCACCTCGATGGGTGCGTGGTCGAAGAACGCGTAGGGGCTGACCCGGTGCTCGGCGAAGTTTTGCAGGTACTTCTCGTACACCGCCACCTGGTCGGCCCGCCGGGTGAGCTTGTGGTAGCGGTTGATCTCGCCCCAGCCCAGCCCCAGCGCGCTGCGCAAGTGGGCCGCACGCGGCAAATCAAACCCGTACACCCGCACGGCCAGGGGCACGCGCAGCGGGCGCGCGGCATCGTTCTGCAACGTCACCTCACCCCGGTACTCGCCGGCCGGGGTCCCGCGCGGCACGTACACCGTCACCCACAAGGGCAGGTTCACCCCCGCCTCGAGCGGGCGCGGCAACTCCGGCGGCGGCAGCGGGTCCGGGTACCACCCGCGGCGCCCGGTGGCGTCGGTGGGCAGCGTCACCGGCACGTAAACCACCTCGTGCACTTCCGCCGTAATCGCGGCCGGCCGCCCGGCGGCATCCCGGAACGGCCCCGCGCGCACGCCCCGCAACATGCCGGCGCGGCGCGGGCGCAACACGATCTGCACCGCCACGAACTCGCCTCCTGCCGCGCTCAAGCGCACCGGCTCCCGCCGTCGCGCCGCCGGCAACGGCCGCGTTCGACCCACCTTCCACCCGCTCTCGCACCACCACAGGTCCACGTCGGCGCTGCCGGTCAGGCGATAGCCATAGCTGGCGTCGTCCAAGAACCCGGTCGCCCAACCCAACTGCCCGCGCAGCAGCACACGGTCCTGCCCGTCGCGGAAGGTCACCGTCCACGCCTGCTCGCCCGGCGCGAGCGGGCCGATTTCCAGCGCCCCGTCCCGGCACTGCCCCGCCGGCACGGTCCAACGATGCGTCCGGCTCGCGCCCGCCGCGCCGTCCGCGCGGGCGCTCACCCGCAACGGCTCGGGCTCGGGATTGGAAACCACGAACACCAGGTGATGCCGCCCCGCAGCGTCCGGCCCGGCAAAACCGCGCCAGGCGACCCGATCCGGGTGCGCGCCGCCGGTCACTTCGAGAAAGCGCGTTTCCCCGAACACTTCCGGTGGATCGGCGTCCAACGCGGCCTCGTACTCGAGGCGGTGGACCTGTAAGTCGGCATCCGCCGCGGGCGTATGCAGCCGCACCCAAAGGTTTGTGGCGGGGAACAGCGCCGCGGGTAACTCCCATCCGCCGCCCCGCCGCGCACCGTCCAGCCGGCCCGCTTCTACCCAGGACCCGCCGTCCCGGCTGGCGGCCACGACCAGTTCCCCGGCCGCATGATGGGCGAGCATTGCGCCCAACCGGGCGCGGGTTTGCGTCAGCCCCGGCAGGGCGAAGCGGTACACCAGCTCCGCGCCGGGCGTGAACACCCAGCGGTCCGTGTTGAACCGCGCCGTGGCGCGCGCCAGCGGCCGGTGCAGCGTGGACCCGGCCCAGCCGAAGTCGCCAAGGAAACGGTAGCGGCCACCGCCCAGGACCTCGCCCTCGCCCAGCTCGAGTTCCCGGCCGTCCGGGAGCCTCACGCGCCGATGCCCGGCCAGCGCCGGCACCAGCTCCGCGTCGTCGAACTCCAGTTCGCCCCGCACCTGCCATTGTCCCAGCCGCACGAAATCCGCCGGGGCATTGTCCGGCTGCCGGAAGTAAAACCGGAGCGCGCGCCACTCGAGGTCGAGCGGGAAATCGCGGTTGACCGCGCCCGTGCCGCTCACGGCCGTGCCACCGCCGGCCCCGGGCAGGCGCCGCCCGCGAAAACTCAGTCGGTACACTCTGCGCGGCTGGAGCGAGAGCGGCCCGGTGCGCCAGACACTTTGGTCCTCGCCGCGGCCCCGCACCCGGAGCACGTGGTTGGTGCCGGCCGGCCCGAGCGGACTCCACGCGCCCGCGCCCTCGGCCAGCGTCCAACCGCTCGGGGTCGTCGCACCGGACTCGAAGTCGGGATTGGGCAAGAGATTTTGGGCGTGCGCCGCGAGCACGGCGAGCAAGGGCAACGCGGCGAGCAACCGGGCCTTCATGGCCGCCCGCCGAGTGAAGTCGCCCCGCCGGGCGGGTGCGGAAGGAACGGGCCACCCGCCTGCCGGCCGGCAGGTGCTCCGCCGCTCGCGCCGCTGAATCAGCCTGACCAGTGGGCTCTTGGTGGAGATGGCGTTGTGACTCTTGCGAGCATTCATGCTGGACGGATCGCAATTGCCCGCCTTGGAGCTGGGAGGCTCAGCAGGCGATGGGACTTGCCGGTCGCACGGGATGCCATGTCAGTTCTGTCACACCCTTGCGCGGGGGGACTGACCCCGGTTCGGGCGGCATTGACCAACGACCAAGCTGAGCGACCGCTGCTGGGAAAACCCGGTCGGCTGCAACAGTCGCAAACAAATTACCCGAACCGTCCGACTGCCCAACGGGGCGGTGGTTCGCTGCAGCGCAGGGTTAGCCATCAATTTCATGCCTATCTCTCTCATCTGAATGAGTCAGTCCGGTGTAAAATGCTCTGATGACAACAAACGCTGCGAGAATAACCGCTACGTAAAAAAAAACCGCAAATACCCGCAACGACAGAAGCAGTCCGGTCCGATAAAAACGCAGGTGCCTCACCACGCTCGATGCGGTGCGAAATCCAATAACAGGAAGCAACGAGTACCAGCAACAAAGCCAGCACAACGTTTCCGGCTTTCTTCATGCCCCTCTCGTGTATCATGGCGAGCGCGCGATGACGGCTAACAGTCGTATAGGGTCAAAGTGGTATCTTCACAGACAAAGGTTTGTCCGCACGTTTTCATGGGGAGCAATTTGACCGCCGCTGCAGCACCGTCAATGGGTTCTTGGGGATTTTGCGGCCTTTCGGTTCGATTCGTGATCAGTGGCCAGCGGCACCTTGGGCTGGCAACCAAACTGGTAAAAAATCCATCTGGCCTTCTGCCACGCTGGGCCCGACAAGATGGCTGGCCGGCGGGGCGGGGCATCGCGTTCCCCGGGCGGGCGGTGTTACCCACGTCCCGGTGTCCGCTTCAAGGAAGGGTGGGGGTTTCCGGTCATTGGAGAAGCCTTCTCACAACCACTTTGCCAACTCCTCGATCTCCATCCTTAAGCGCCGTCCATCCGAGTGCTGCAGGAAATGGCGGCTGCCCTTGACCCGCAAAAACGGCAAAACCCGCCCGCCGCAAAGCGGCGACGACCTCACGTCCGCGCAACCGTGGCAAGCGTGGCATGGTCAGACCGTGACCCGCTGCACCCCAATAAACTCCGTGGTCGCTCCGGCATCGCGCTCAACTTCCAGGCACAGTTGGATGGCCTCTCGAACACGCTCAATGAGCTTGTCCAGCGAGCGTGCTTGCGTATGGCAGCCGCGTAGTTCCGGGACGCTCGCCACGTAGTAGCCCTCCTCGTCAAGCTCCACGATGACACTGAACTCGCGCTTGGTGCTTCTTCGCATGGGCATCACGTGCCACAAAAATGCCGCGCGCGCAAGCCGCCGCACGCCCGAGCTAACCGGCCCCGAGACCGGGAAGTTTGCCTCGCGCGGGTTCGGCATGGCAGTCGCCCGAATTCAACCCGCTCACCCACCCGGAAGTTCGAGCCGGCAGGCCCCGCTGCTGCGACGAGCCAGGGCTGGAGGGGCCAGCGCGCTGGGTAATCCCGGTACGCGGGCTTGCGGCAAAGGCTCGGGGTTAATCCGCCGGTTCAAGCGAGGGCCGCAGCTTGTACTTTTTCTTGAGTTCGAGGCAGGCCTTGAGCGGCTTCATACCGGCGGTGCAGGTGGGATCGGAGAGCGAAGCGGCGGCGGCGCAGACGCCCGCTTCGAGGCACTGGCCCAGCTCCCAGCCCTCGTGCAGCCCGAGCAGCACGCCGGCGCAAAAGGCGTCGCCCGCTCCGGCCGTGCCGGCGATGTACTTGGGCGGCAGGTTGAGCGAGGACTGCCAATGGTCGTTGCCCTTGCGGGTCCGGGCAAAGGCGCCTTCCGGGAAGTGGATGATAACCAGTTCCTTGACGCCCATTTGGAGCAGGGCCCCGGCGGCGTGCCGCAGGGACACAGTGTCCAGCGAGCCGTCGGCCTGCCGGATTTTGAACCCGGTGGTCTTGGCGGCTTCGATCTCGTTCAGGATGCAGTAATCCACATGCTTGAGCGCGGGCGTGACGATTTGGGCGAAGCGGTCGCTGTCCTCGCTCACCACGTCCACGCTGGTCCGCAACCCGGCGGCCTGGGCGGCGGCCAGGAGCGCGGCGGCGCGTGTGCCGTGGACCTTGTCCGGCTTGTCCAACTCGTCGAGCAGGAGCAGGTAACCCAGGTGGAAGATGCGGGCCTTGATGCGGGCGAAGTCCAGGTCGGCGCCTTTCCAGAGCGCGTTGGCCCCGCGCATGTGGAAGAAGGTGCGGCGGCCGTCGGCGATTTCGGTCATGACGTCGGTGTACGAGGTGGGGGCGTCGGGCGTGGTTTTGAGGTGCTTGGTATCAATGTGCCGGCGTTTGCAGTCCTCCAAGATGCGCTCGCCCAGGGCGTCGCGGCCCACCAGGCCGGCGGCCATGAGGGGAAAGGGCGCGCCGAGCACGGCCAGGTCCACCAGCACGTTGTACGGGGCGCCGCCGGTGCCTTCGCGCTGGCTGCGGATGTTGGCGAGCTGCTCCCGCTGCGGGTACACGTCAATGAGCTTGACCTGGTCAATGATCCAATTGCCCCCGGCGAGAAGGCCTTTGCGGTGGGTGGTGGTTTTTGCGTTCATGTCTGCGTGAGAAAAGCCGGCGCCTCGTCGCGCCTCGCTCTCCGGTACGGAGGGAGCCTACCAGCCCGTTTTTCGCCTGTCAGCACCAAAACCGGGGAGGCCGGCCGCGCGCCGGGCTGGGTGCACCACTAACCCGAGCAATCGCAGAGCCTTAAGCGCGGGACGGCCCCGTTGACAGCAGGCTTACCATGCTGGGTAACCCTTTTGGGGGCCGTCTTGGGTCAATATGAAAACCACTCGTTCGAGACTTCACTGGGCAAATCGGCTGTGGAGCAAAGCAAGGATGAAGCTGGCCACTCCAATCTTCCGACCCCGCCACCCGCGCATCCGCGGCGCCCTGCCGGGACTGTTGGCTCTGCTACTCCTTGCCGCGCGCTCCCCGGCTGGCGCGCAGACCGTCACGCCGCTGGCCAACGACCGGGCGGTCTTCGAGTTTGTGCCGGACGTCGCTGGCGACGGCACGCGTTGGCTCGTCCTCCAGTTTGCGGACCAGCACTTGCTGGCGCGCACCTTGGATCGGACCGGCACGCCCGTGGACTCGCCGCGGGACCTGGGCCGGAGCGTGCCCTTGCCTCCGACCGCTGCCACCGCCCTGGGCGGAGGGCGATTCTTGGTGGCCTGGTCCGCGCCCGACGGGGCGATTTACGCCACCGCCGGCGACGGCAACGCGCCGCCCGCGGTCTTGGTGCCCGGGGCGGAGGCGACACCCTGGTTCGTGCGGGGATTGGCCGGCGATGCTTCCGGCTTCCTGCTGATCTATCAAGGGCCCGACGATTGGTCCGGTCCGCTCTACGCCCAGTGCGTGGACCCGGAGGGCCGGCCACGCGGGGGGCCGGTGCGCTTGATCCAGCCCGCGGTGCAAAACAAGCTCGACGGCATCGAAATGCCCACCGTGGTGGCCGGCGGGGGAAGGTTCCTCGTGGCCTGGCAGCGGCACGACTCACGCCTGCCCGGCGCCGCGCAAAACGTGACCGAAGCCGTCCTGGTCCGCTGCTCGGCCGAGGGCGCGCTTCCCGGGCCGGTCCTGACGCTGAGCGCGCTCGCTTCGGCGTCGCACAACCCTCTAGCGGCGGATTTCGACGGCGCACGCTTTCTGGTGGTTTGGAACCACAGTGACCCCGGCCCTTCCAGCCACGAAACCCTGCGACTGCACGGGCGCTGGGTCAGCCCGGACGGCGGGGTGGAAGGTGTTCAGACGGTGTTCGTGAACGATCCTACGAGTCATTTCCCCGCTCTGGCTTGGGACGGGCGCTCTCACTTGTTGCTGTGGCACCAACAAGACTCCGGCGAGGTGCGCTGGCAGTACTTCCGTCGCGATGGTTCGCCCCGCCTGCCCGCGCAGGTCCTCGCCGACCTGCCCCGCCCCGACGGGCCCGCGACGGTCTTTCCCGGTCTCCGGTTCGATGGCCACCGTTTCCTGGCGGTGCTGAATGTCCTCGGGCTGGTGTTCGATGAAACCGGCGACATCGCGGGCTTCAGTTCCGGAGACGTTTACACCGCTTGGTTGCCCGCCAGCCCCCCGGAGCCCGACACACCGCCGCGCCTGACGCAGTTGCGTTGGTCGCCGGACACCGGGGCCCACCTGCGCGGCACGGGCGCACCCGGCGTGGTTTACCGCCTCGAAGCCGCCCCCGACCCGGCCGGTCCGTGGACCTCACTGGGCAACGCATCCCCGGCGGGTGAAGAGGGCGCGTTCGAGTATCACGACCCGGACACGACCCGGTCGCGGCGGTTTTATCGGGCCGTGAGTCCGTGAGCACTCAGGCGGCGGGCGGTGGGCGACCGGGCTCAAGCCGCCCCCGACGTTGGTGTCGCTTTGGTAAGCCGGCGGAACCGGTGCGTCCACGGGTCAATGCGGCAAATGGCGGCAAAACCGCACAGGTCGCAAGCCTTCAAGGAATTGTTTTTTTGGTACGGGTCCACTGCCGCTTCGCCGGCCAGGATGCGCCCGGCCAGTTCCACCAGCTTCGCTTGCAAGCGGAACAGAAGGAGGGTGAAGTCCGCGGGTTCCAGGGCGTCGTTGCCGCGGGCCGCCAGCGTGCCGTCCTGCCGCAGCTTGAACAGGAACTGTCCTTCGCCTTCATCGTTGGAATCGGCGCCGAGAGCTTCCCATGCCGCCCGGCTGAACCGCCCGCGGTGCTGGTAGGCAGCGCTGAGTTTTCCCGGCGGGACGCCCAGCACCTCCCGGCGGGAGGCCGCAGGCGCAAATTTTCCGCGCAGGTTCACGTAGAAAAAGCCCGCCGGCCGCAGCCCGCCGGCTGGCGCCGGAACGTCTCCCGCCGGTAGCGCACCCGCCGGCAACCCCACCGCACAGACCGCCGCCAAGTAAGCCGGCAGTTGCAGTTGTATGCCGTGCTCGAACAGCACCGGGTCGAACTGATGCGCGCTGGACTTGTAATCGTGCACCACGCACCACCACTTCCCCGGCTCGGGCGCCGGGGCCACGTCCACGCGGTCCACCTGGCCGCTGAGCCGCAGCTCGCCGCCCGCAGGTAGGTACAATGTCCACGGGGGCAACGCGCCGTCCGCGCCGCCGAAGGCCAGCTCCGCCGCCGCGGGGTCGAACTCGTTGCCCGCGCGCATCCACTCCACCAACACGGCCACGAAATCCTGCAACTGCGCGGTCAGGGTCTCCGCGCTCAACACCCCGGCCTCGTCCGCCTCGAACAACCCGCCGCCGAACTCCGCCGCCACGGCCCGGGCGATTTCCCCGACGCGCTCGCGCGCTGCCTCCGGCGTGAAATCCCGCCAGCGTCGCCCCGCAGCCCGGGCGCTTTCGTGGAAGCGCCGCAGCACCTCGTGCTGGAAACTGCCCCGCTGGCGGGCATCCACCTCGAACCGCCGCCGCTCGTCCGCGCGCAGGCCGACCGCCACGAAGAACCGAAACGGACAGGCGGCAAACTGCTCGAGCCTGCTCACCGACACCCGCACCCCGCCCGGGCCGTAGAGCCGCGCCGCCAACGCGGGCGCCAACCGGATTTCCGTCTCCGCCGCGGCGGCACGCCAGCGGGCCAGCGCGTCCTCCGTCCAACCCGCCGCTTCCCAACAGCGCGCCAGCTCCGGCGCGGCCGCCACTTCGGGGCGCAGCCCGGCCTGGAAAATTTCGCCGGCGTGAAGCACCTCCGCCATGCCGGCCGGGACGCGCGCCGGCTCGATCGCCAGGTTCGGGTAAAGTTGTTGCAGCCGGCCGAGCCACGGCGAGGGCCCCAACGGACGCCCGGCGATGTCTGCGCGGGCATATGTGAGCACCAGCCGCTCGCGCGCGCGCGTGCAGGTGATGTAGCCCAGGTACCGCTCGCGGCCCAGGCCGCGGCAGCGGTCCGCGCCCAGGTCCAGCCCCTGCGCGCCCAGCTCGCGTTGCTCCGGGTCGCTCAAGAGCGGCGGGGCGGCCGGCACGGCAGGGAAGACGCCGTCGTTGAAGCCCAGCGCGATCACCAGGCGCAGGTCCGGATTGCGGGAACGGTCCACCGCGCCCACCAACACCTGGTCCAACGCCGGTGGGATCACGCCCACCGTCAGCCGCGCCAGGCCGGCCTCGAGCACTGGCAACCAGTCGCGCAGCGGCCAGCGTTCGGTGGGAAAGGCCAGGTGCAGGTTCTCGAGCCAAAGTTGCATCTGCTCCCACACCGTGCGATGCACCGCCCCGGCCGACGCGGCGCTATCGGCGGTCGCGGGCGCGGCCTCGGCCCAGCGCGCCAGTTCGGCCTCGACGCCCAGCGCATCCCAGAAACGCGCCAGCGCCCCGGCCAGTTCCACGCCGGTGGGCGGCGCGACGGTGAGGTCCCGCGCCAGGCGCTCGAACGGCGGCACGATTTGCGCCCGCAGCGCCTCGAGACGCGCGGCCAGGTCGGGTTGCTCGGGGATCACCAGCGGCTCGCGCCACAGCGAGCCCTGCCAGCCGCGGGCCAGGGCCTCGTTTTCCAAACGATCCAGCGCCGCCGTCTGCCGCGTGACCAGCCCGGTCTTGAGCGCGCTGAACCAATCCGCGTGCCGCCAGTCGAAGGCCACCGTGCGCAGCGCGCTGCGGGTCAGTTCGGCCAGCGGGTGGTGGGCCACCGATTCGCGCCGGTCCAGGAAGAACGGGATTTCGTAGCGGCGGAACACCCGGCGGATCAACTCGGGGTAACCCTCCAAACGACGCAGCAAAAGCGCCGTCTCCCGAAACCGCGCCCCGGTCTCGCGCACAAACCGCAGAATTTCCCGCGCGGCCGTGACCACCTCCTGCTCGGGATCGCTGCACTCAAACACGCGCACCGCCGGGGCGGGGTCGCCCGCAAACGGCCGCGGCGCGGCCCAGTGCGCCTCGAGGTGTTGCAAGGCCGGAGCGGCGGCAAAGCGACCGCCGCCCGCGACCCGGGGCAGGGTTTCGAGCTCGATCTCGCATCCGGGCAAATCCGCCAGCCGCGCCCGCAGCCGGCGCACGGTGTCGCTGACCGGCGTCCACGGGGAAAGCCAGTGGGTTTCGTCTGGTGGAGGCGCTTCCAGACAGAAGGCCAGCGTGGCCTGTTCACCGGCCGGCAACAGCGCGGCCAGCAGCTCGATCTCCTGCGGCGTCATTTCCGCGAAGCCGTCCAGCCACAGGCCCGCGAAACGCAGCGCCGGCGGGAAGTCACCGCGCGCGGACCGCAGGGCGGCCGCCGCCGCGTCCGGCAGCACCTCGGCGTCCTGGAGGCTGTGCGCCTCGAGCCATTGCTGATAGGCATCGAGCAGAAGCGCCAGATCGGCCAGCTTGCCCCGCAGCGGGGCGGACAACGCCGGGGCGCGCGCCAGCTCGGCCAGTTGCCCGGGCGTTACCCGGTGATGTTGCAAAAGCCGCAGCAGCCGACTCAGCTCGGCGGCGAATCCGGCCAGCCGCGCCGAGGCGCGAAAAATTTGGAGTCGCTCGCGGTGGGTGTGAAGCAACGCGCGCAGGACCATCAAGCGGCCTTCCTCGGCCAGCAGCTCGGGCAAGGGCCGGCCCAGCTCGCGCAGCACCCGGGCGGCCAGCCGGTCCGACGACAGAATGCGGAGGCGGGTGAAGCCGGCCAGCGCGGGGTCGGCCAAAAGCTGGCGCTCGATCTGGAAGGTGGCCTGCTTGGGCGCCAGAAACAGCAGCGGCGGACCCTCCGGGGCGGCGGACAGGGCGGCACGAATCTCGGCCAGGCAACGCCGGGTTTTGCCGGAGCCGGCCGGACCGAACAGCAACCGCACGCGCATGGCGCAATTAAGCGGCGGCACCCGCCGCGGGCAACGGGAATGTGTCACGCCCGCTCTGCGGCGCGTCCGGCGTCGGCAAAACAGGGCTTTTCTCGAAAGTGCCCTTGTGATTCACTGGCCGGCAAATGCAGGTACCAACCATCTGGAGCCGGCTCAGCGGCGCCTTGCTCCTGCTGACCTTCGCGGCGGTGGCCGTGGCCGTCGGCCTGTGGTATCTGCCCGAAATCCAGCGCAACGAGGCCCTGCAAGCGGAGCGCCTGCACCTGGAGCAACAGGCGCGCGAGGCCCGGCTGCGCGAGGAGGCGTTGCGCGCGCAAATCCAGGCCCTGACCAACAGCCCCCTGGCGATGGAGCGCTTCATCCGCGAGCGCCTCGGCTACGCCCGGCCCGGCGAGCTGGTGGTGCATTTCGAGCCGCCCCCGTCCAACGCCGCCGTGGCCCGGCGTTGAGCCCGGGCGATCCCGAGCGGTGGTCCGGCAAGCTCGCCGTCCTGCCCGGGCCGCGCGGAGGCGATCGGAAAACTTCCTCAGCCGGAATAACGCAGCCTGACCGGAGGTAAACGGGCCACTGGCCTGTGACGGCGGGCTCCAAAGCAGCCGCACTCCATGCGCTGGCGCGCGGTAGTGCCGCGCTGTGACGTGACCGTGGGGCGGCGCCGACGCAGCGGCGCCCTACCTCGCGAAGCGTCTGGAGTGCGCCGGCTTGCCGGCGCTGTGGGGTGGGGGCGGATGCCGGATACCGGATGCCTGATGCCAGATACCGGATGCCGGACGTCGGTTGCGGAAGTCGGGAGCGGTGGGCGGTTCGCCCGGCAGTGTAGCTCCGATTGGCAGTCGGCGATACGGCAGCCTGCGCTAAGGGACCGACGGTAGGTTGCCGCCGGCTTGCCGGCAGACCGACCTCGGCCCGGTTGGCCGGGCCACCCGGTACCGGCCGAATCGTTCCGGCCCTAGGTGTTCGCAAAAACCGGTTGCCAACCGCGAACGGGCGACTAGATTGCAACTGCCTTGCAACTGGAGCGTCCAGTCAAAGCGTGGTTTGGCCCGGCCGGTCGCGTCGGTTGGGTCGCCTCCGTGGTGTCGCTTTGGCTGCTCGCGCAGGCGGTGGCGCTTTCGCCCGAGCTGCATCACTGGCTCCACGGCCCCGCGCCCGGACCGGGGCATGTCTGTGCGGCGGTGTTGCTGCAAAACGGTTTGATCGAGCCGGCGCCGGACGCCCCGGTCATGCTGTGCCCGGCCGCCTCGCTGATCTCCCCGGTTGACCCCGAGGTTTTCCTGCCCGCGTTTCCCGCTCACGCCTTCCCACCCGGTCGGGCCCCGCCCGCGGTCTGACCGACATGGACTCGGGAAGGGCCCGCCCCGGCTGGGGGTGGGCGCTTCGGAATCTTTTTCGGCAACCCCTACAAGATGGTCTGGAGTGCGCCCACCGTGGCGGCTCCGGGACCCTGTGATTGAGCCATGAAACATTTACGAATCCGCGCGGGCGCGGCGTTTACCTTGATCGAGCTGCTGGTGGTGATCGCCATCATCGCGATCCTGGCCGCGTTGCTCTTGCCGGCCCTGGCCTCGGCCAAGGTCAAGGCCCGCCAGGTCGGGTGCGCCTCGAACCTGCGCCAGATCGGGCTGGCGTTGACCCTGTACGCGGACGACCACCACGGTTGGCTGCCCGAAACCACGCACGGCACCGCGGAAACCAACCGGTCGTGGATTTTCACCCTGCGCCCTTACGTGGGTAATGTGGACCACATCCGCATTTGCCCGGCCGACCCGCTGGGCCGCGAGCGGCTCAAACATTACGCGAGCAGCTACGTGCTCAACGAGTACACCTCGGTGGACAAGCTGGACCCGTTTGGCGGCGTGCTCGATACCTTCCGCAATCTCAACCGCCTGGCGCGTCCCACCGAGACCATCACGGTCTTCATCGGCGCCGAGTCGCTCAGCCCGAGTGTCTTCCAGGACCACACCCACTCG
>CAYXPA010000046.1:0-31232 GCA_964466945.1 uncultured Verrucomicrobiota bacterium
TCTGGATTTCCCAGTACGCGGTCTTCCACTCACCGGTGCCCTCGAGGGTCACGAAGTAACTATCCGGCGTGAAGCCGAAGGTCTCCACGCCGTTGACCTCGGTCTTGTACACCTCGGGCTTGATGGCCGTGCCGGTCAGGGCCGGGTCGTCGTAGTAGGTGATGCAGATGGCCAAGTGCGCCGGCGGTTGCGAGCTGGGGCCGAGCTTCTCGCCGGTGATGGCGAAATTCAGGTACTGGTGGGCGAAGCCGGGCGAGCCGTCGTCGTGCGCCGGGCGCACGGCCTGGCGGCGGTCGCCGGGCGGGCCGGCTTCTTCGATGATCATGTTCTGGTCGCCGCCGCTGCTGCCCACGTCCAGGCCGTCGCGCACGTCGCGGGCGAGGTCCAGCTCGGCGTAGTTGCCGTAAAGGTCGGTGCAGACGTTCGGGTCCTCGTAGCAATCGGCCAGCGGGTCCTGGCCGGCCAACGGATGGTCGCCAACCCGCAACACGGCGATTTGGACGCGCGACACGGCCACCTGGCCGTTCTCCGAAGCGAACCGCGGCCCGGCGGTATGGGTCGGCGCGGCATTGACGCCGAAGAGGTTTACGGCCGGCACGGTCCACGAGCGCCGTATCCACTGGCCGGTGCCCTGCATCACATGCCGTTTCTCGGGCGGGTAAAAGGCGATGCCGCCCTTGTCGTCGGTGGCGTAAGCCTCGGGGCCAAAGCGCACGTTCTGGCCGGCGAAGGCCGGGTCGTCATAAAAGTCCGCGCAAATTTTAACCGTGCGCGGGTCGTTGCAGGGCTGGCCCAGGTAGAAATCGGTGATGCCGAAATTCAGGAACACGCCCAAAGGACGCACAGCGCGGCGCTTGTCGCCCGTGGGACCCACGGCTTCGAGGAACTCGACCGTTTGATCGCCGCGGTTGAGGACTTCGAGGTGGTTGGCCGTGCCGGCGGCGAGGTCCAGGCCGGCGAGGTTGGTGTTGGGTTCGGGGTCGCACGTCTCGGGCGGGAGGAACTGGTTGATGGCCTCCGGTTCGCCGAAGGCGCCCTGCGGTCCGAAGGCCACCACGCGCACAATCAGGCCCGGCACGCCCTCGAAGCGGATGGTGCCGCCGTTGACCCCGCCGTTTTGGTAAGCGCCCTGGGCATTGGCGGGAATCGAGCCCACCAGCCGCGCGCCGTCGGAAGGCCGAATGCCATTGGGGATGCGGAACAGAATCCAGTTCCAGCGTTTGTTTTTGGCTTCGACCGGCACCTGGCCGCCCACGGGCGCGGCCAGTTCCGGCAGCGTGCCGGTCAGGAAGTGGAAATTGCGCGGGTTGCCCTGGGCGTCGAACAGCGCGGCGTCGCCATAGGCCTGCACGAGGATGTCAATCGTGTCGTAATCGGCCCAGGTCTGGAACTGGGTGTCGGCGATGTTGAGGTAATTGCCGATGACTTTCTTGCCCGTGTGCCCACCGATGGTGATGTCCTCGGTGACCTGGTCTCCGCCGCTGAGGATGCTCAGGGCGGAGTTGTCCCACCCGGCGCCGGGCGGTTCCAGGCCGCCGTCGGTGACCACGTAGTGCACCGGCAGGTTGGGGTTGATCGTGGCCGGCCACTGCGCGGGGTCGAACGGACCGGTTTGCGCCACGGTCATTCCGGCCGGGAAAAGCCCGGCCAGCAAGTAGGAGAGGTGGAATGCAGTTTTCATGAGACAACTCGAGTAGATTCAGTTCGTTGGTATGTGGAGGTTGAACCAGCGTCAAACAGTTTTTGGTAAAAAATCGCGAAGCCGCGCAGCGTCGCCGCCGACTCCTCCTACCCGGGAAGCTCCCCCCGGTGCCTCGCCCCATCGTCTCACGGCGTCCCACGTTGACATGCCCTCCCCCGCGCTTTGGACTTTGTTTCCCGTCCCGGCCGCGTTTAATGGAGCGCCATGCAGGCACGACGCGCTCGAGTCCGGCGCGAGACCAAAGAAACCCGCATCCGGGTGGAGCTCAACCTGGACGGCCGGGGCCGGGGCCGCATCGCCACCGGCATCCCGTTTTTCGACCACATGTTGACCCTGTTTGCCCGGCATGCGGTGGTGGACCTCGCCCTGCAGTGTCGCGGCGACCTGGCGGTGGACGCCCATCACACGGTCGAAGACTGCGGGCTGGCTCTGGGTCAGGCGTACCGCGAAGCCCTGGGCGACAAGGCCGGCCTCCGGCGCTACGGCACGGGCTTTGACCCGCGCAACCCGTTCACCGGCGAGGCCTACGTGCCCATGGATGAATGTCTGGCCCGCTGTGTGGTGGATTTCAGCGGCCGGCCCTACCTGGTGTGGCGCGGACTGGACCGGCTGGCCTACCGGATCCTGAAGGCGGAACGCCAGCAGGACGCGGCCACGGCGTTCCGGTTCGGGTTGGCGCGGGAGTTTTTCCAGGCCTTCGCCAACGAGGCCCGGTGCAATCTCCATCTCGAGTTGCTGTATGGCGACGAACCCCACCACATCGTCGAGGCCCTGTTCAAGGCGTTTGCCCGGGCGTGTGACGCCGCCTGCCAGCGCGACCCGCGCATTGCGGGCGAAGTGCCCAGCACCAAGGGCCGGCTGTAACCCGGCTTGAATGCCCGCCGCCGAGCGCCCGTCGAAGCCCATGTCGCACGCGAGCGAGTACTCCGACGCCAGCGACGAGTCCCTGGTGCGCCAGGCGCAGCAGGGCGACACGCGGGCGTTTGAGGAACTGGTGTTCCGGCATCGGGACAAGGTCTATTCCCGGGCGTTCAGCATGATGCGGAACGAGACCGAGGCCTTGGAGCTATCCCAGGAAGCCTGGATCAAGGCGTGGCAGCGGTTGGAGCAGTTTCAGGGCGAATCCAGCTTCAGCACCTGGATCACCCGGATCGTGATCAACATCTGCCTGGACGCGATGCGGCGGAACAAGCGACTGCATGCCGAATCCATCGAACAGTTGGCCGAGGAAAGCGGCGGCGTGGAACGCCTCCTGCCGCCCACCCAGGTGGACATGCTCGCCGGCCTGGAGCGCGCCGAGTTGCGGGCCCGGATCGAGGCCGGGCTGGCGCAACTTTCCCACGCCCACCGCACGGTCTTGATCTTGCATGAATTTGAGGGCTTGGAATACAAGGAATGCGCGAAGCGGATGGGGTGCTCGATCGGCACCATCATGTCGCGCCTCTTTTACGCGCGACGGCGCCTGGCGGCGTTGCTGGCCGACCTGAAAGAAGCTCGCAAACCATGACGCTCGAAACCCAACTGAAACTGCAGGCGTGGCTGGACGGCGAACTGCCGGCGGCCGACGCGCGGGAGGTCCGGCGTCTGGTCGAGCGCAACCCGGATGCCGCCGCCCTGGCGCGCGAACTCAAGCTCACCCGTCAGTGGCTGGCGGCGGGCGAGACCCTCCGCCCCGTGCCCGAGTCCCGCGAGTTTTACTGGGCCCAGATCGCCCGACACCTCACCCCGCGCGAATCGGCAACGCCGGCCCTCAGGGCGGCCGCCTTTGACTGGCGCCGCGGGCTTGCCTGGCTGGCCCCGGCGGCAGCCGCCCTGGTCTTGTTCGGCGTGTGGCTCCTGCCCCGCCTGGCGCCGCCCCAAAGCGCCGCCGTCCGCGCGCCCGAAATCGAAACCCCCGGCGACGAGTTGGGCACGTTCACCTTCCGCTCCGACACCGAGCAAATGACCGTGGTGTGGGTCAACACCCAGTGAATCGCCGCCCCGAGCTGCCCGAGCCAACTCCGAGTCCCATGAGCCGCGTGTTTCCCTCGTTGCCCCGCCCGACCGTCTGGTGGCTGGTCGCCTGCCTGCTCGCCTGTCTGGCGCCCGCGCCCGCGTGGGGCTCGGAGTTGAAACTGCGCAGCCAGCTCATCTGGGGCACCAACGACCCCAAACCCGGCGATGGCAAATGTGGGGATGTGGACCCCGCGATTCGCGAGCGCCTGAGTCGCGTCTTCAAGTGGCAAAATTACTACCTGGTCAAATCGCTCGAGGTCACGGTCACGCCGGGTGAGACCCCCCGTGCGCGCATGAGCGAGAAATGCGAGCTGGAGTTCAAACTGGTGGATGACTTCACGCTCGAGATCAAACTCTTCGGCGAGGGCAAGCTCGTCAAAACCGTCCGCCAATCCCTCCAGGCCCTGCGCCAGGGCGAACTGGCCGTGCTGGCCGGCGACTCGAAGGAAAAGTTCGGCGACGCCTGGTTCGTCGTCATTTCCCAGCCGCGCAAGTAACCCCCGGCTTCGCCGCCCGGCGCCGCGCCCTTCCGTCCTCCGCCTCCACCGCCGCTCCCGCGCGACGTCGCGCTCCTCTCGCCTCCGCCCCGGAGGCTACGGCGTCGCGGGACCGCTTCGCGAGACGCCCAAATCGCGGAGCAGGCCGTCCTCGATCCCGTATATCCACCCGTGCACGCTCAGGGACTGGCCGCGCGCCCAGGCGTCGGTCACCACGGGGGTCTGGATCACGTGGCCGACCTGCGCGATCACGTTCAACTCGCACAAGCGGCGGAAGCGCGCCTCCTCATCCGGCAGGGCCGCCAGCGCGGCCTGGTGTTGGGCGCGCACCTCCTGGACGTGGCGCAACCACAAATCGGCCAACCCCACCCGCTCCCCGCGCAACGCCGCGCGCACGCCGCTGCAGCCGTAATGCCCGCACACAATCACGTGCTTCACGCGCAGGAGCTCGACGGCGAACTGGAGCACGGAAAGCACGTTCAGGTCCGTGGGAATGACCACGTTCGCGATGTTGCGGTGCACGAACAGTTCGCCGGGCAACAGCCCCACGATTTCGTTGGCCGGCACCCGGCTGTCGGCGCAACCGATCCACAAGTAATCCGGCTGCTGCTGGCGGGCCAGGCGCGCGAAAAAGTCCGGCTGCCGGGCGCGCATTTGCGCGGCCCACGCCCGGTTGTTCGCCATCAGTTGGTCCAGGGACTTCATGGCGCGGTACCACCCGGCACGGGCTTCAAAACTCCGCGTGTCCCGGCGTGCGGGCAAAGGGAATCACATCCCGGATGTTGCCCACGCCGGTCAGAAACATCAGCAACCGCTCGAAGCCCAGCCCGAACCCGGCGTGCGGCACCGTGCCGTACCGGCGCAGGTCCACGTACCAGGCGTAGTCCTCCGGGTTCAGGCCGTGGAAGCGCAGGTTGTCCTCCAACTGCTCCAGCCGCTCCTCGCGTTGCGAGCCGCCGATGACCTCCCCGATGCCCGGCACCAGCACGTCCATCGCCGTGACGGTCTGCCCGTCGTCGTTGAGCCGCATGTAAAACGGTTTGATCGCGCGCGGGTAGTTGAACACCGTCACTGGCGCCCGGAAATGCTCCTCGGTCAGGTACCGCTCGTGCTCGGACTGCAAATTCGCCCCGGGCTCGACCGGGAACTCGAAGGCGCGGCCGGACCGTTGCAAGATCGCCACCGCCTCCGCGTACGGCACGCGCTGGAAGGGCCGCTCGATCACAAACTCCAGCCGCCGCCGCACCTCGCGGTCCACGAACTTCTCGAACAGCGCCAGGTCCTCCGCGCACTCCTCGAGCATCGCCCGGGCCATCGCCTTGACGAACGCCTCGGCCAGGTCCATGTCGCCCGCCAGGTCGCAAAACGCCATCTCCGGCTCGATCATCCAGAACTCCGCCGCGTGCCGGGCCGTGTTCGAGTTCTCCGCCCGGAAGGTCGGCCCGAAGGTGTACACGTTGGACAACGCGCACGCGAACGCCTCCGCCTCGAGCTGCCCGCTCACCGTCAGGTAGGCCCGCCGCCCGAAGAAGTCCCGCTCCGGCGCGCGGTCAATGTCCCCCTTGAGCGTCGTCACCCGGAACATCTCCCCCGCGCCCTCGCAATCGCTGGTGGTGATGATCGGCGTGTGCACATACACGAAGTCGCGCTCCTGGAAAAACCGGTGCACCGCCCAGGCCAGCCGGCTGCGCGTGCGAAACACCGCGCCGAAGAGGTTCGAGCGCGGCCGCAGGTGGGCGATGGTGCGCAAAAACTCGAGCGAGTGCCCCTTTTTCTGCAGCGGATACGTGGCATCCGCCCGGCCCACCAGCTCGAGCCGCGTGGCCCGCAACTCCCACTTCTGGCCCGGCGCCGGCGAAGCCACCAGGTTGCCGGTCACCGTCACGGAAGCCCCCGTGGTCACCTCCGGCAAATGCTCCGCGCCCGGCGCCTGCGCGTCCACCACCACCTGCACGTGGGCCAGACACGAACCGTCGTTGACCTCGACAAACGAAAACCCCTTCGCGTCCCGGCGCGTGCGCACCCAGCCCTGTACGGTCACACCCTCGCGCGGCTGGTCCGCCGCCAGCAAATGCTTGATCAACGTCCGCATGGCCCGCGAGTGTGCCCGGCCGCCGGGGCTTTGCCAACGCCCGCTCAGCGCGTCCCCGACGGCGTCTCGCGCACGCCCGCCCGCACCCAGCGCGGCGGGGGCGCGGGCGGCGGAGGCAGGGCCGGCGCGGCCGGCAGACTCAACGCCCAGGGCGCCTCGTGGCCCAACACCCGACGCCGCTCCGCGTTGGGCCGGTCCACGCACTCCAATATCGCCGTGCCGCGCACCGCAGAGTGGGGATGCCGGAGCAGCGCCCGCAGGTCCGCCTCGCCCAAC
Source organism: uncultured Verrucomicrobiota bacterium (assembly GCA_964466945.1). Lineage (GTDB taxonomy): Bacteria > Verrucomicrobiota > Verrucomicrobiia > Limisphaerales > J093 > DSVZ01. The sequence goes on from CAYXPA010000046.1 coordinate 6,563, forward strand.
GGCTGTTGCAGGAGCGCGCGGGTGGCCTCTTCGACCAATGGCGCGCCAAAGGTCCTCGCCTCGATTGCCGCCGGGTCCAGGTACGCCTGCAAGAACCGTCGCGCCGGCCCGCTCCGCAACTCGCCCAGCGCGGTTAACACGTGGGCGTTGAACCGCGCTTCGGCCCAATCGGCCAGGTTGGCGCCCGCGCCGGCTGCCCAGTCAGCCGGCCAGCGCGCCACGCGCGCGCGCAAGGCCTCCACCAACACCGCCGCCGAGCCCGTGGCCCGCAGCCGTCCGAGGGCGCGCGCGGCCAATGCGCCGTCCAGAGCGTGGTAGTGCCAGTCCGGGTGCGGCGTGGGTTGGCGCACCAGTTCCTCCAGGGCGCGGACCACGTCGCGATGCCGGCGGTTCAGCTCGCCCAGCCGGTCCGCCGCCCAGGCCCGCTCCACCAGGCGCGCCGTGCGGTCTGCTTGCCGCGCTGCGTCCGCTGCCCCATCCGCGGTCTCGGGAAACGGCGTCCGGATCACTTGGAGGAGCGCCAGCGCCGAACCCGGCGGCAGGGTCCGCTCGAGCGCGGCGAGATGGGCGGCGGGGTTAAACGGCTCGGCTCCGACCGCGGCCGCCGGCGGCGGCCGGCGCGGCACCAATCGGAAGGTGCGCACCACGGGCACGGGCCGATACCGCGGGCGCTCGAGCACCATCGCGGCGATGCGGGGGTCGTCCACCAGGATCATCTCGCCCGGTTGCCGCAGGGCCGCGCGCACCGCCTCGGGGTCCACGTCCCGCCGGTCGGCGTACAGGCCGGGCGCCTTGTAGCGGAGCAGGCGCAGGCGCGGGTCGCGGACCAGGCGCGGGGCATTGCTCTCGTTCACGGCCACGACGTGGTCCCAGGCGTCCGCGGCGTCGAGCCAGCGCGCGACCTCGTCCTCGAGGCCGGGCTCCTTCAGGTCCAGGTGCAGCAGCGCGGCGCGCTGGCGCGCCAGATCGAGCAGTTGCACGAAACTGGGCGGCGTGCCGCCCGCGGCGCGGCCGAAGGCCTCGCGGGGTGGGAGCGCCAGCAGTTCACCGGCGCTGAGCCCGGCCACCGTGCCGATGCCGTGGGTGAGGCGGTCGAGGTGTTCGTCGTGAAAGAGCACCAACACCCCGTCGCGCGTGCGCCGCACGTCCACTTCCACGCCGTCGGCGCCCCAGTCCAGCGCCACGGCACAGGCCTGGAGGGTGTTTTCTCCCGCCGCTGCCGTGGCGCCGCGGTGGACCATGACCACCGGTCCGGCGCGACGCTCGGCCACCCGCTGGTGCCGCCAGGCGCGGTCGGCCTCGCTCTCGGGCGCCAGCTCGAGCACGTACTCGCGCACCCACTGGCCCCGGGCGGCGGCACCGAGCAACGCCAATCCCAGGACGGGCCACAGCCAACGCGGTCGCATGGCGAAAGTGTAACCGGCCCGCCGCCCGCGGGCGACCCCGCCCCGTCCCGGCGCCCGCCTTGTCAGGCGCGGAAACGGCGGGGTAGCTTGGCCCGATGTTTCGACCCTGCATTGACCTTCACGAGGGGCGGGTGAAGCAGATCGTGGGCGGGTCCCTCACCGGCGACCCGGCCACGCTGCGCACGCACTTCGTGGCCGAGCAATCCCCGGCCTGGTTTGCCGCGCTGTACCGGCGCGACGGGCTGCGCGGCGGGCACGTCATCTGCCTGGGGCCGGGCAACGACGCCGCGGCCCGCGAGGCCCTGGCCGCGTATCCCGGCGGATTGCAACTGGGCGGCGGCGTCACGGCGGACAACGCCCGGGACTGGCTCGAGGCCGGCGCCTCGCATGTCATCGTCACCTCCTGGGTCTTCCGCGAAGGCCGGTTGGACGCGGACCGGCTGCGCGCGCTGGTGCGCGCCGTGGGTCGGGAGCGGTTGGTGCTGGACCTCAGTTGCCGCCGGCGTGGCGCGGATTATTTCGTGGTGACCGACCGCTGGCAGCGGTTCACCGAGCTGACCGTGACCCGGGAAACGCTCGAGCGGCTGGCCGACTCGTGCGCCGAATTTCTGATCCACGCCGTGGACGTCGAGGGCCTGTGCCGGGGGATTGACGAGGAACTGGTTGCCCGCCTGGGCGAATGGACCCCCCGGCCCACCACCTACGCCGGTGGCGCGCGCTCGCTGGCCGACCTGGAACGGGTCACCGCGCTGGGCCGGGGCCGGGTGGACCTGACCATCGGCTCGGCGCTGGACATCTTCGGCGGCACCGGCGTGCGGTACGCGGATTGCGTGGCCTTCAACCGCCGCCTGGCCGCCGCCGGCGCAGCAGGCTGAGGAATTCCCGCGCTTCCGGCACCCGCAGCCAAAGCAACAGCGCGAAGTAAACCAGCGCCGCCAGCAGCGCCGGCGCAAAGACCTCGCCCAGGCGTTGGGGGAGCGTGGCGTGGCCGAAGTGTTGCGTCCACCAGGTCGCGCCCGCCCAGGCCACTCCGCCCGCGGCCAGCGCGGCCGGCGTCAAGCACATCAGGCGGACGCGCAGCGTGGCGAAATCCAGGAACTTGAGCTTGCGGCGCAGGGCGCGCGTGAGCAGCCACACGTTGAGGGCCGCAGTGACGGTGTTGGCCAGCCCCAGGCCGGCCTGGCGCAACGGCCCCACCCACCACAGGGAGAGCACCAGATTGAGCCCCAGACAAAACAGGCTCACCCGCATGGGCGTGAGCGTGTCACCCAGCGCGTAAAAGGCCCGGGCCAGCAGGTTCACGGCGGAGAAGGCTGCCAGCCCGGGCGCCAGGCAGGCGAGCGCCACCGCGGTGCGTTGCGTGGCGGCGAGGTCGAATTTGCCGCCCTGGAAGAGCAGCCGGATGATGGGCGCGGCCAGCGCGACCAGCAGCGCCGCGGCCAGCAGGTTCAGGAAGGCCGTGTAAGCCAGGCCCTGCCGGAGCGTGGCGCGGAACTCAGGGTACTGCTTTTGCGCCGCCAGGCCGGAGAGAGTGGGCAGCAGGTACGCGGCCAGCGAGACGCCCACCAAGCCCTGCGGAAATTCCATCAGCCGCACCGCGTAGTCGAACGACGCCACGATGTGCCGGTCCACCCCGTAGGACACCAGCATGATGAGGGTCACGTTGAGCTGGTAGGCCGCCACGCCGATGACGCCGGGGCCCATGCGGCGCACCACCTCGCGCACCGTGGGGTCGCGCCAGGGTGTCACCCAGCGGAAGCGGAAACCTTCGCGAAAGAGCACGGGCAGTTGGAAGGTGAACTGGGCCACCCCGGCGATCAACACCCCCACGCCCAGCGCGAAAATCTGCGTCTCGAGCGTGGAGCCGAACCAGGGCGTCAGGAACCATACGCTGGCGATCATCACCACGTTCAGCAGCGTTGCCCCCAGCGCCGGCACGAAGAAATGCCCGCGCGCGTTGAGCATCCCGATGCACAGCGCGGCCAGGCACACCAGCATCAGGTAGGGCAGCATCAACCGCAGCAGCCGCAGCATCAGCCGCACGTCCTCCGACAGCACCAGCGGCGGAAACACCGCCCCGCCGGCCCGCGTCCAGCCGGGGCCGGACACCTCCAGCAACAGGCTCAGCCCGATCATCCCCAGGCCCACCAGGGCGGCCGTCACCACCACCAGGCCGGAGAGCGTGGCGTTGGCCGCCTGCCACATGGCCTCCCGGCCCTCGTGGGTTTCCTTGTGCTTGAAAAGCGGGATAAACGCCGCGCTCAACGCCCCCTCGCCCAACAGCCGGCGGAACAGGTTGGGAATCTGAAAGGCCACCTTGAAGGCCCCGGCCACCGGGCCGTCGCCCATGAACCGCGCATAGACCTGCTCGCGCACCAGCCCGAGCACCCGGCTGGCCAGCGTGGCCGCCGCCAGCGCCGAGGAGCTTTTGAGCATGGGCGACATCGCCGCGGCAGTCTAGGGATTGCCCGGCCGCCGCCAAGGGACAAACCGGGCGGCGCGCGCGACCAAAACGGGGCTTGCAATCCCGGCCCGGCGGCCTACGCTTTTGACCCGTGGGGTGACTGCGAGCGTAGCTCAGCCTGGTAGAGCGCAACCTTGCCAAGGTTGATGTCGAGGGTTCGAATCCCTTCGCTCGCTCCACTTTTTGACCGGCCGGCCGTCCGGCCGGTTTTTCTTTTTCCCGGGCCGGTTTGACAGGCCGCCGCCGCGGGTTATACGTGGGCGCGGAATGCACGGCGCATTCGCGACAAAACCATCAACCCGAATCTGACATCATGCCCCTCCCCGTTGGCTCCAAAGCCCCCGACTTCACCCTCAAAACCAAAACCGACGCCGGCCTGGCCGACGTCCGGCTCAGCGACAACTTCGGCAAAAAGAACACCGTGCTGCTGTTCTTCCCCCTGGCCTTCACCAGCGTGTGCACCCGGGAAATGTGCGACATTTCGAGCGGCCTGAACGCCTACGCCGGCCTGGGCGCCGAGGTCATCGGCATCAGCGTGGACAGCCCCTTCGCGCAGGAAGCCTGGGCCAGGCAGGAAAAAATCACCGTGAAACTGGCCAGCGACCTGAACAAGAAAACCGCGGCCGACTACGGCGTGCTCTTGCCCGATCTGCTCGGGCTGGGTTCGGTCTCCGCCCGGGCGGCGTTCGTGGTGGACAAGCAGGGTGTCGTGCAATACAGCGAGCAGACGCCGACGCCCAAAGACCTGCCCAACTTCGAGGCCATCAAGGCGGTGCTGGCCCGGCTTCAATAACTCGTGCGCGGCGCGGCGCCCGCCCGGGGGCCGCCCGTCGGCCAGGATTGCCCGCGGTTCGGCCCTTTGGCCGAGCCGCGGCTTTTTTTACAGGGGCGGTTCGACCTGCCAGGTGTCGCGGTCGAAATCCACCGTCACGCGCGTGCCGTCGGCGAAGGTGGTGCGCTGGCGGCGCCGGCCGGGGTCGAGGAACTCGTGCCGGGTCATCTCGAGCAGGGCCACGCGCCGATGCAGGGCGCAGACCGCGCGCACCCGGCCCAAATCTTCCGGGCCGGGATTCAGGCCCAGATAGGGCATCCCGCCGTTGGCCAGGGCGTGGAGGAAGCCCAGGTCCTTTTCCGGGATGCCCCAGGCACCGCGCTCCAGCGACCAGGGCAGGAGCAGGGCGTCGTGATAGACCAGGTTGAACAGCGGCACCGGGATGCCCATCGCGGGGCCCTTGCCGGGGTTGGGATTGAGCGCATACGGGCCGTGATGGACCAGGTCCAGGTGTTTCACCGACCAATCGCTGGGTTCTTCGGAGCTGACCACGCCGCCCCAGGCGCGCACCGAGTCGAGGCATTCGCCCCGCCAGCGCAGGCATTCGGCGCGCGTGACGGGATGCTCGGCCTGGTAGCATTCGTCGGGGGGCACGACTGAAAACACGTCCAGATAAGCGCCGCGCAGTTTGACGCCCGCGGCGAGCAACGCGCCGTGGTTCTTGCGCACGTGCCCCGGCGCCATGCTCGGGCAGAGGACGGATTGGCGGCCGCCGTACCAGGTGCTGTGCAACGGGCGCGCGCCGCGCTCGTCCGTGATGGTGTGGCGGTCGTCGTAGGAGCGGGCGTCCAGGTAATAATCCCGGTACTGGTCATGGATGGCGAAGAGGTAGCCGAGCCGCTCGCAGGTCTCGGCGAAGTGTCGCAGGCCGTCCCAGCCGCCGGCCTCGGGGCAGGGCGGCAGGACGTCCGGGTGGAGGTTGTCGTAGCCGCGCAAGCCCCAGCCGTCCAGGTGCACATAGGCGTTGGTGATGCCGCGGGCGGCCAGGGCCTCGAGGTGCCGCGCGCGCTCGGCGAACGTGACCAATTGATGGTTCTTCGCCGGGTCGTTTTTGTCGTAGTAACTCGACTCGGGCTGAATGTGGTACAGGATGCCGGTGTGAACCACCGGCGCGCCGATCAAACGGGCCACGGCGGGATTGCGCGCGATCTTTTCCCGGAGCGAGACCCACCGGCCGCCGGCCTGCGCGTGGCGACGGTAGCGCTTGGCCAGGTCCACGTAGTCGCCCCGGTCGAGAAAGCACAGCCGCGCCCGGCGCGGGTAGGCCAGGCGGCCCAGCGAATGCACCCAGCGCGGGCCCAGGCGCGTGGGCCCGCCGGCGGGGTGCTCGAAGTGGCAGCCGGCGTCGTCGGGCGTCTCCAAGATCAGCAGGCAGGCCGCCGCGCCCTGCTGGTGGCCCCACCAGGGCTGGTACAGGCCGCGGCCGAAACTGAGCGTGTCGTAGAGCCACGTTTTCTCGGGCCAGTCGCGTGGCAGCAACATGCCCTGCATGTACGGCACCACGGTGGTGTCGAACGACTCCGGCGCCAGCCCGCCGGGCCAGTCGCACTGGAGCACGCGCGCGGCGTCGTCCGAGGCGATGAGCGTGAGCGCCAGTTCATCGGCGCCTTCCAGGCCCAGGAAAAGTTGCAGACGCAGGTCCAACGGCTCGCCCTCTGCCACGAACCCTTCGAGCTCGACCTTCAAGCCGGTCAGGAAGCCGGTGGCGTACGGCGAGATGCGCCGGTGCCCGGCCGCGGCCAGCGCGAGGGTCAGGCGCCGGCCCGCCTGGCGCACCACCAGGTCGCCCGGGCGCGAAGGCTCGAAGGTCCAAGTGGTGGCGGCGGTCTGCACCCGCAGGGCGAGGTTGGTCGGGTGAAGCGTCACCCGCGTGGCGGCGCCGACGATTTCCCACAGGCCGGTCGCCGGGTTTTCGGCAACGGTGATGCGCGGTTCCGGCGGGGTGGTTTCGTCCGCCGCCAACAGCGAGAGCAGGCCCAGGCCCGGGGCCAGCAGGAGCAACGGGATTTTCATGGCCCGAGCCTGGGCGCGCTCCCCGGGCGGGTCAAGGCACCGGCCCGTTTTCGCCCGCGGCGCCGGGCCGGGCCGGGGCGGGCGCTTTTCCTGTTGCTGCTAGGGGCGGTTTCCGAAAAGCTGGTGCCGATGAATGCTCACACGATGAAACGCTGCTTGCTCCTGACGTTGCTGCCCGGCCTGCTGGCCCTCGGGACCTCGGCAGCCGATGCCCCGGCGGGGGCCGATTCCAAGACCAAGTTCAGCTACGGCCTGGGGCTGAGCCTGGGCTCGAACCTCAAGCGCAACGGGGTGGACCCCGGCGAGGTGGACCTGGACCAGTTCGTGCGCGGATTCAAGGACGCCGCGGGCGGCAACGCGCAAATGACCGAGAACGACGCCCGCAACGCCATCATGGCCTATCAAAACGAGGCCCGGAAACGGATGGCCGAGAAAAACAAAAAGGCCGCCGAGGAATTCCTGGCCGCCAACAAATCCAAGGAGGGCGTGGTGACCACCGCCAGCGGCCTCCAGTACAAAGTGCTCAGCGAGGGCGCCGGCGAATCCCCCAAGGCCAACGACCAGGTCACCGTCCACTACAAGGGCACCCTCCTGGACGGGACCGAGTTTGACAGCAGCTACAAGCGCGGCCAGCCGGCCACTTTCGGCGTGGGTCAGGTCATCAAGGGTTGGACCGAGGCGCTCCAGCTCATGAAGCCCGGCGCCAAGTGGCAGCTCTTCATTCCGCCCGAGCTGGCCTACGGCGAGGCCGGCCGGCCGGGCATCCCGCCCAACTCGCTGCTCCAGTTCGAGGTCGAGCTGATCTCGGTGCAAAGCCAGGCCGCCGCCACCGCGGCGCCGGCCCAGCCGGTGACCAGCGACATCATCAAGGTGCCCTCGAAGGAAGAACTCGAAAAGGGCGCCAAGATCGAGGTCATCAAGGCGGCCGACCTCGAGAAACTCAAGCAACAGGAGGCCGAAAAGGCCAAGGCCGGCGCCGAGAAAAAGTAAGCGCCGCGCCGCGCCACTTTGCCGCGAGGGCCGCCGTGCGCGGCCCTTTTGCTTTTCCGGGGGGCTCAGGCCGGTTCTTGCTGAGTCAGGCAGTGCAGCGTGCCCAGGCCCCACACCAGGTCCACCGCGTGGATGCCCACCACCGGGCGGTCGCGGATCAGCTCGGCCAGAATCCCCAGTGCCACGCGGTCGTTGGGATCGTTGAAGGTGGGCACGAGCACGGCGGCGTTGGCCAGGTAGAAATTCGCGTAGCTGGCGGGCAGTCGTTGGCCGTCGAAAAACAGCGGCGCGGGCAGGGGCAGCGGCACCACCTCGGGCTTCGAGCCGTCCTCCAGGCGCAGGTCCGGCACGCGCTCCCAGTTCTCGGCCAGCGGGCGGTGGTTCGCGTCGCGGCGGTTGGGCTCGCGCACCATCACCAGCGTGCGCGGGTTCACAAACCGGGCCAGGTCATCAATGTGACCGTGGGTGTCGTCGCCCGCCAGGCCGCGCGGCAGCCAGAGCACGTGGCGCGCGCCCAGGTACTCTCGGAAGGCCGCCTCGTATTCGGCGCGACTCAGACCGGGATTGCGCACCTGCACGCGCGGGTCCAGGTAACATTCCTCGGTCGTCAGGAGCGTGCCCCGGCCGTTGACCTCGATGCCGCCGCCCTCCAGGACGAAGGCGCGCCCGGCCGCGCGCGCCTCGAACAGCGGCAGGCGCAGGCGTCGGGCGGCCATTTCGGGCACGCGCCGGTCGCGGCGCCAGTTGGAGTATTTGGCCCAGCCGTTGAAGTGGAAGTGGACGATGGCCCGCCGGCGGGCGCGGCCCCGGCCGCGGCAAACAAACAGGGGCCCGGTGTCGCGGGTCCACCCGCGGTCGGTGGGCTGGAGGATGAACTCGACGCGCCGCAGGTCCACGCCCGCGCGCGCCAGGCAGGCCCGCGCCCGCGCGGCGGTGCGCGGGTTTTGCACCAGCAGGCGCACCCGCTCACCCGGGGTGAGCTTGCGGACGATTTCGGCATAGGCCCAGCGGACGGGCTCCAGCTTGCCGGGCCAGTCGTGGGCGTTGTGCGGCCAGACCAGCCACGTGGCGGCGTGCGGCGCCCACTCGGCAGGCATGGCGTAACCGAGGGCGGCGGGGGTGGGTTCGGCGCGGGGCGGACGCGGAGCCATAGGGCGCGGCCAGCCTACCGTGCGGCGTCGGGTTGTCCATGCCGGGCCGCGGGCAGCAGCGGAGCGGCGCGCGGCAGATTTGGCGTTGTGGACCGGCGGGTTTTCCGCCAAGGTCCGGTCCAGAAACTCCCACGCTTATGTCCGAGACCGAACCCCGCAAAGGCCGCGGCTGTTTTTTCTACGGCTGCCTCACGCTGGTCGTGTTGTTCGTCGTTGGCTCGCTGGTCGCGTATTTCAGCGTCCGCTACGCCGTCAACCGGCTGGTCGCCCAATACACCGCGCCCGCGCCCATGCCCGTGCCCCGGGTGGAGGCCGGGCCGGAGGAGATTCGCGCCGTGCAGGAGCGTTTCCGGGCCTTTGCCGAAGCGCTCCAGGCCGGCCGACCCACGCCGGCGCTCTCGCTTTCGGAGCGGGAGTTGAACCTGCTCATCCATCACGCCCCGCAGGCCGGGGAGTTCAAGGACCACGTGCATGTGGCCATCGTGGGCAACAAACTCCGGGGCACCTTGAGCCTGCCGCTGGAAAGTCTGGGCCTGCGCCAGTTGAAAAACCGCTACCTCAACGGGGTCGCCGGAGTGAAGGCCAGCCTCGAAAACGGGATTTTGCTCGTGACGCTCGATGCCCTCGAAGTCAACGGCCAGCCCGTGCCCGAGCGCATCATGGCCGGCATCCGCAGCCAAAACCTGGTCAAAGACCTCTACAAAGACGCGGCCAGCGTCGAACTGCTCAAGAAGCTCGAGGCGTTGGTGGTGGAGGACGGCCGGTTGTTGATCAAGCCGCGCGCGGCAGCCGCGCCTTGACGCCGGCCCGGCGAGGTGCTTCCGACGGAGTCAACACCGCGACCTGCGGACCTGTGAGCGCGTACCCGCGCTCCGGTTCAACCCCGAGCTCCGCGGTAAGTGGAAGAGCTTTGCGGTTCGAGTCCGGGGCAAGCGTTTAGGCCGAAGCGGGGCGGGCGTTGGGCTCGCGTTGGCGCAGGCCGCTGGCCTGGCGCTCAGGCCGGCGCCGGCGCGGGGGCGGGGGCGGCCGCGTTCAACTGCGCCAGCAGGCAGGAAAGCCGGGACTTCTTGCGGTCGGCCTTGCCGCGATGGATCACGCCCACCTTGGCCGCCTTGTCCAGGGCGGAAACCACCTGCCGCAGCGCGGCGGCGGCGGCATCCTTTTGCTTCTGGGTCACGGCGCGACGGAAATGCTTCTCGAGGGTCTTCAGGCGCGACTTGACGCTGCGATTGCGGGCGGTGCGCCGGGCGGTGACGCGAACCCGCCGCGCGGCTGATGCGGTTCTGGGCATAGCTGTTTTCCTGTCAAAGGGGCGGCACAGTACCTCAAGCGGCCCTGGTGTCAACGATGCGTTTGGCGGTCCGGTGCAGCGCCCCGCGGGTGCCGCCCGGAATTTCGTTGACGCCCCCTGAGTCGGGCGGAAAGCATCCTCCCGTAAATCCAAATGAACCGCGTAATTGTGGCTCTGACATCGTTTCGCCCCGGCTTGGTGAATGCGGGTGCCTTCGCGGCGGGACGGGCGGTGCGGTCACACCCAAGCTCCCCATGAAACGTTCCCCTGTTTGTCTCCGTGTCGCCCGGGCCATCGCTCTGAGTTGCGCCGCCGGGCTTTGGTTGGCTCGTGCCGTGGTGCTGGACGACTTCAACGCCGCCCAGCGCACCGGCTGGGAGGACGCCAACCCCGCGAATCTGCCCCTGCCCGGCGGCCAGCAGGCCAATGGTGTCTTCACCTTCAACCTCCCCGCGCTCGGTCAGCCGTACTTCGTGTCGAGCACCAAGAAAACCGAGCCGCTCGAACTCAAGGAAGGCCGCACGCTCGAGTTGCGCGTGGACCTGGTCAGCGGCCAGGGACCGGACTCGTTTGCCGTGCTGGGCTGGATACCCCAGGCCACCGGCGCCAACACCCTGGCCGGCTATGGCCTGGCCAAGTCCACCAGCGACATCCTCCTCACCAAGGGCATCAACAAGTACTTCCTCAACTCCGCCACCGCCCTTAAGAATGAGAACGTCACCTTGGTGCTTACGCTCAAGGTCAAGGGCGGCAGCGTACACATCACCGGCCGGGTGCTGGACAAGGACGACAACAACGCCGTGATCTTCGAGCGGTCTTACGTGGACACGCCCGCGGCGGACGTGCTTGATGACGGCACCGACTCCCCACCCGCGCCCTTCCTGGGGCTGGGACATCCGGTGCTTTATCTCTACGCCGACGGCGGCCAGGACCCGGCGGGCTACCAGGTCATTTATGACAACCTCGAGGTCTTTATCTGCGACGAGCAGGTGCTCGATGACTTCAATGCCGCCGAACGCAGCGGCTGGGAGGACGCCAACCCCGCGAACCTACCCCTGCCCGGCGGCCAGCAGGCCAACGGCGTCTTCACCTTCAACCTTCCGACCCTTGGCCAGTCCTACTTCATCTCGAGCACCAAGAAGACCAAGCTCTTCACCCTTGAAGAAGGCACCCGCCACGAGTTCAGCGTGGACCTGGTCAGCGGCCAGGGGCCGGACTCGTTTGCCGTGCTGGCCTGGATTCCCTCCGCCACCGGCGCCAACACCTTGGCCGGCTACGGCCTGGCCAAGTCCACCACCGACATCCTCCTCACCAAGGGCATCAACAAGTACTTCCTCAACTCCGCTACCGCCCTCAAGAACGAGAACGTCACCCTCTCCCTGAGCCTCACCGTGCGCAACGGCGAGGTGACCATCCGGGGACGGGTGTATGACCGCGACGACAACAACGCCGTCATCTTCGACCGCACCTTCGTGGACACCGCCGGGGCGGACGTGCTCGATGACGGCACCGATTCGCCGCCCGCGCCGTTCCTCGGCACCGGCTACGTGGTCTTGTACCTGTACGGCGACAGCGGGCAGGACCCCGCCGGCTACCAGGTCGTGTACGACAACCTGGTGGTGTGCGCGCCGCCCGAGGCCGCCAACCAGCCGCCCATCCTCAGCGAGGTCGCCCCGCGCGACGGCGCCAACTTCCTGCCGGCCTCGACGCAAATCACCTTCAAGGCCAGCGACGACAAGGCGCTGGCCGACTCGGCCATCAGCGTCGTGCTCAACGGCACCACCTACACCACCGCCAACGGCCTGGTGCTCGGCGGCTCCGGCGCCACCCGCACCGCCACGCTCGGCGGGTTGAGCGCGGACGTGAACTACACCGCCCAACTCGTGGTCACCGACGCCGACGGCGCCACGACCACGCAGACCATCTACTTCGACACCTTCACCAGCGCGGCGCGGGTGGTCGAGGTCGAGGACTACAACTTCGACAGCGGCTCCTACTTCAACAACCCGGCGCGCACCCCCGAAGGCTGGGGCCAGGCCGACAATTCCTACACCGACCGCGCCGGTCTCGAAGGCGTGGACTTCCACGACACCCGCACCGCCCCCAACGGCGCCAACACCATGTACCGCACCCTCGACCCGGTGCGGATGCAACATTCCCTGGACCTCGCCCGCAGCGCCTTCAATCCCGACAACAGCATTTGGGACTACGACGTGGGCGACCTCGCCGCCGACGAGTGGCAGAACTACACCCGCGACTTCGCCGCTGGCTCGTACGAGGTGTACCTGCGCGAGGCCATCGTGAACTTCACCCAAGCCGAAAGCGTGCTCGAGGAAGTCACCGGCAACCCCACCCAGCCGGACCAGACCACCCGCGTGCTCGGCAGCTTCCTCGGCCGCACCACCGGCTTCACCTTCCGCAACATCCCGCTGACCGACGGCACCGGGCAGAACAAGATCGTGCTCCGGCTTTCGGGCAAAAAGACCCTGCGCCTGCGGCACGTCACCCCGGATGACGACACCGGCAACCGGTACCTGAACTACCTGGTCTTCCTGCCGGTGCCCGAGGTCGGTCCGCAGCGCCCGGTCATCGCCAACCTCGTGCCCGCGCCGGACGCCACGGTGGAAACCATCACGCCGTCCATCACGGCCTCGATTCAGAACCGCGATACCGCCGTCAACCCCGCCACCATCCGCCTCGAGCTCAACGGTGCGGCCGTCGTGGCCACGGTCACCCCCACCGCCACCGGTGCGGACGTGGCCTACGCCATCAGCCCGCTGCCGCCACCCGGCCAGACCCACACCGCCCGCCTGTCCTTCCAGGACAGCGAGGGGGTTGAAGTGGCGCAGAGCTGGAGCTTCACCCTCAATTACCTGGCGCTCGACCCGGCCAACCGCCGCGCCGGCCCGGGCTTGGCCCGGGGCTTCAACGTCCGCATGGTGCAGGCTCCGGCCTTCTCGAACCTCGAAAACAGCCTGGACCGCGCCGAAAACCAGTTGGCCCCCAACTCGACCATCCCCAAGGCGATCGAGAAGAATGTCGTCGAGCAACTCATCAACCAAGCCCAGGACGACCGCCCCTCGGGCTACTTCACCGCCGACAACGGCTTCCCGGAGAGCCTGGTGCCCGGCCTGGCTGAATCCCAGGAAGGGACCGACGACTTTGCCGTCGAAATCACCGCCTGGCTCGAACTGCCCGCCGGCGCCTACCGCTTCGGCGTGGTCACGGACGACGGCTACAAAATCTCCTCCGGTGCCCGGCTCAGCGACAAGACGCCCGTGCTCGCCTTCCACAACGGCGGGCCGGCGAACGAAACCTTCGACTTCGTGGTCCGCGAAGGCGGGTTCTACCCCTTCCGCATGGTCTGGTACGAGCGCGGCGGCAACGCCTACGCCGAGTGGTTCAGTGTGGACCTCAACTCCGGCGAGCGCACCCTCATCAATGACCCGGCTACCGCCAAGGCCCTGAAGGCATTTGTGGACGTGGCCGCCGAACCTGAACTCAAGCTCCAGTCCACCGCCCGCCTCGGCGAGCCCTTCACCGACGACAACACCGCCGTGATCAACACCGGCGCCCGGACCATCACCGTGCCGGTCAGCGGTCCGACCCGCTTCTACCGGCTCAGCGGCGGGCAGGCCTATCGCATCACCTCGGTGCAGCTCCAGGGCGCCAACCTGGTGCTCGGCTACGAGTAACCTCCCCGTTTCACGCCCGGGCGCGACGGCCTCTCCAGGTCGCCGCGCCCGGGACCTTTTTTGGTATTGCGCCGTCCCCCGGCAGCGCGACAGTCTCCGCCCGACCCTGACCATGGCCACGGATGACCTGCTCATTGTGGCGGACGGCGCCCACTGCGCGGACCTGCGCTATGCCGTGGGCGCGCCGCTGACCCGCCCGGCCGTGTACCTCCGCCTGCACGGCCGGGGTTATGCCTTGCTGGATGAAGCCGACCTGCCCGCCGGCCGCGCCGCGGCGCGGGATTGCCGGGTGCGGCCCCTCTCGCGCTACCTGCCCCAGGGAAATGGCCGGCCCACGGCCCGGTTGGCGGCGGCCATCTCCCGCTGGCTCCGCGCCCGGGGCGTGCGCCGGGTGGTGGTGCCGGCCGACTTCCCGCTGGCCCTGGCGCGCGAGCTGCGCGACCACAAACTGCGCTTGCTGCCCCGGCCGGATGAGCCGCTTTTCCCCGAGCGGGCCGTCAAGTCGGCCGGCGAAGTCGCCTTGATTCGGGCGGCCGTGGTCATGGCCGAGGTGGGGCTGGCCGAGGGACTCCAAACCTTGAAGAACGCCCAGATCAATGCCCGCCGCCGCTTGGTTTTTCATGGCGCGCCGCTCACCGCCGAGCGTCTGCGGGCCATCATGCAGGTGGCCATCTTTCAGGCCGGCGGCCATCCCGAGGAAGTCACCGTCGCCCTGGGCATGGAAGGCGGTTGCCCCGGCCCGGCGGCGCACGGCCCCTTGCCGGCCCACCGGCCCATCTTGCTGGCCCTGTTGCTCCGCTCGTGCAAGACCGGTTACCACGCCGCGCTGGTGCGCACCGTCGTCCGGGGCCGGGCGCGGGAATCGGTGCGCGCCCGGCACGCCGCGCTCCTCCAGGTGCAGTCGCAGGCCCTCCGCCAGTTGCGTGAGGGAGTCGAGACCGCCGAAGCCCACGCCGCCTTGCTCCGAACGTTGACCGCCCACGGTGCCGCGCCCGCGCGCTCGCGGCGGGTGCCGGAAGATTGGCGGGCGCACCTCGGCGGCCATGGCGTTGGCCTCGCGCCTTGGGAACCACCGTTCCTGCCGGGGCCGGCCGGGACCGTCTTCCAGGCCGGGCACGTGCTCGCCTTGATTTGCGGCGCGGCGCACCCGCAATTGGGTGCGGTCGGCCTGGGCGACCTGGTGGTGATCACCCGCCACGGTGCCCGCAACCTCACCCCGTTCGAGAAGGTCCTCGAGATTTGAGCCGCCCCCGCGGCCGGGTTTCCGACCGCCCCGCATGGGCCTGGGCGGGGGCGGCTATGCCCGTGCGGCGTCGCGACCGCTCGGCACCGACCCCGCCAGGGCATGGGTTGAATGCCCCCGGTTCAGCTTGCGTGCAGGGCTCTCCCGAGTATTTTCCCGGCAATTCGAGTCCGGCGAATGCCGGAGGGCGGGCAGACCAAGGCCTCGTCGCGGGGGAATCAGAGCGCGGGCTCGCCCCGCGTCGAGGAGTCACCGCCCGAGCACGACAATCGAGACCATGATGCTGGCCTTCGGATTTTTCTTCGCTTGGGACATTCTCATCCTGCCCGGACTGCTCTTGGGCATTTGGGCGCAGATGAAGCTCATGTCCACCTACGGTCGTTACTCCCGGGTGCCCGCCTCGGGCGGCCTCAGCGGCGCGGAGGCGGCCCGCGAAATCCTCGACCGCGCCGGCCTGACCGAGGTCCCGGTCAAACCGGTGCCGGGACATCTGACCGACCATTACGACCCGCTGCGCCGGGCGCTGTTCCTCTCCGAGGAAAACTACTTCGGGCGTTCCGTGGCGGCGGTGGGCGTGGCGGCCCATGAAGCGGGACACGCGCTCCAGCACCAAGCCGCCTACGCCCCCCTGCAACTGCGGATGATGCTGGTGCCCGCCACCAACTTCGCCAGCACCGCCGCGTTCTTGATTCTTGGCGTCGGGTTCCTCCTGACCATGTTCGGCATTTTGAGCCCGCGCCTCTACGGCGCCCTGCTGCCCTACGCGGTCGGGGCCTACGCCGTGGTCACCCTGTTCCAACTGATCACCCTGCCCGTCGAGTTCGACGCCAGCCGCCGCGCCAAGGACGCGCTGGTGCGCACCGGCATCATCAGCCCCGGCGAATCCGCTGCGGTGAGCCGGGTGCTCGGCGCGGCCGCGTTGACCTACGTGGCGGCGCTGGTCACTGCCGTGTTGGAGCTGCTGCGCCTGATTCTCATCGCGCGCTCGTTCAACAGCAACGACTAGCGATCCACACCGCGGCGGCTGCCCCGGCTTTCCGCGCCGCCAATGGGAGTCGTCGGGCGAGCGGCTGGCGGGCGATGCAGCCGGATCCTTCACGCGCCGTGTTCGCCGACTACCTGTTAGCCGCCCAAGGCCGGGCATGGCCAGCCGACAATGCGCCGCGTCGGCGGGCTGGCAATTCACGGTCCCTGCCTGCGCCCCGCGGAGCGCGGCAGGCAGGTGGCAGCAGACGGGAAGTTTCCGCCACGACATCGGACCGGCGACCCGCTGCCAGAAAATGCGCCCCGAACGCCGGCAAAGCCGGAAAACCACTTGTCAGCCCCAAGGGACACCGATTAAGTTGAGCGGCGACGAACCGCGGGGTGGAGCAGCCCGGTAGCTCGTCAGGCTCATAACCTGAAGGTCGGTGGTTCAAATCCACCCCCCGCAACCAATTTCCAGCCCCTGAAAGTTCGGCTTTCAGGGGTTGATTGCTTTTGCCGACCTTAACGGCCAGCCCGGGCAATTCCAAGCAATTGGGGCGTTCCGATACCCGAGAACCAAACATTTGCCAAACAATTGGCCCCGAAACGCCGCTTGAGGAGACGGGCTCCGGTTCAAATCACCGGTACGCAACGACTGATACTGGAGGAAGAGGCGAGCCGCCCGCCGACGCGGTGCGATAAAATGGGGAAACCTGCCCGGGGGGTGACCCGCCCGACGCGAAAAGCTTCCGTACCGAGCCAAGGCTGGCAGCGCTGCTGGGCCGAGGGGCAGGGATAACCCGGGTTGGGAAGTAAAGGTGTCTGGAGATCGTCTTCCGCCAAAGCCAGCCGCCACGGCCAAGTGTTGCCGTCGGGGGCGGAGTGGCAAAGTCACCGGTGCGTTTAGCGCGGTAGAGCTGAATCCGCATCCAATTGAGCACGAACCGGAGCTGCTTTTCGCTACGATGCAAATATGCGGTTACCTCGAGGTCAGCTGGTAGGTTGTCCAATTCGGACAGTCGCTCGCCGCGCGTCTCCGGTCGTATTCCACGAAGTCGAAGCTGTCGTAGGGGCTTGGCCAGAATTAGTTAGAGTGATTTATTAACGGGTTCAGCAGAGGCTCCCGGCAGTAAGTGTTGTTCTAGCCACTTGATGACGGCAACCGCATCCACAGCGGCGTGACCCCAGAAGCCGCGTTCCGGGAGGGCACCGCCGTACCAACCGCCCGGGAAAGCTTGTGTCAACGATTGGACATGCGAGCCGCTACCGAAGAAGTTGACCCCGCCGGGGGTGAGAATGAGGAGGTTGGCGTAGCCCGGCCCGCCCAAGGCAGGCTCCATGAGGTCGGCGGCGGGGCTGGTTCGCAGGGTAGCCAGGCGCAGCACCGTCAACTGGCCGCCGGCGCGGGACTCGCGCGCCGCAATGGCGGCTCGCGCGGCGGCTTCATCTTCGGGGGTGCAGCCCTGGGCCGCGCGGTCCGCAGCGCGGATGGTCAGCAGTTCATCGCGTGTGGCGGGCGGATGCAGGGCAAGCATGGCGCGGATGTGTCCGCGGTCGTTCGCAGCCACCAGATCGTAATGGCGGGTCCAGCGCGCGGGCGGAAGGCCCAGCCGGGCGAAGACTTGATTCAGTGAAGTGGGTTGGTCGGCACGGGCGCGGGGGCCGTGGTGGTCAATCCAGTCCACCTGCGCGGCAAGGTCCGGTGGGAGGTCGTTTCCCAATTCCACGAGGACGGGGCGATGGCCGGCAGCGAGGGCGGCTTGGATTTCCGGGAGGTAGGCGGAGGCTTTTGCGCCCCAAGCAAGGCTGTGGTCATGGAAGCGCACCCCTTCAGCAGCGAGCAAATCTCGAATCGTGATCATTTCGAGGTCATGGCCGCTGAGGAAGAAGACCGGGGTGTCGTTCACTGAGGCGGGGGCAGCGTCAACTGGAAGGTGCCGGCGTTAAAGTTGACCACTTTGAGCTTCACGGTCTGGCCCAAAGGAACCCCTTGCAGCTTGAGGGCGTCATTCGGCGTCACGAAACCGCGATAGCTCTCGCCGCCGAGGGTGATTGTGAAGACAGGTTTGCCGCTGGCCTTGCGCTTGCTGAGCAGGAAATCGAGTTCTTTGCCGCGTGTCTCTTCCAGTCCGGCGGGTGGACCAACCGGAGAGCCTGCTTGGGCCGTTGGCGATGGCGTTGGCGACGGCGGTTCCGTCCTTGGATTGCGGTCCAAGGTTGGCAGGCGGGTGAACTTGTCGGTGTTGGCAGAGTTGAGGCTGCGCAGGTACTGACCTGCCTGAACTTGGTTGGTTTGGAACCACTCGTAACCATTTCCTTCCATGGCCGGGCTGTTTGGCTGGATCTGTTGTCCCGCACGGTGCAACGGCTGCGGGTAGTGGACCGGGACGTCGCCCGGAGCACGGATTGGGTCGCCGAGCAACTCCAGCGCCTGCAGCATTTCGGACAATGCGGGGGCTTCCCTGGCGACGCGGGCCGACCAGGCTGCGGCCCAGTCGGCTGGCGAAGGGCAGGGGTTGGTGCCCGTGGCGCTGGCCTCAGCGTGGAAGCGTTGCGGCCAGTCGGTCATGCCATCGGCCCGCCACGCGGCCGCGTAACGAGCCGCATCCAGCCGATCGCCGTTGTAACGTGCCTGGCGGTTGACCAAAAACAGGCCGACTGGATCGAGCCGCACTTTGCCCAGGCCCAGTGGCTTGCCGAAGCCGAGCTTGTGGCGAAAATCTTGATGAGGTCGGACGGCATAGCATAGCAATTCAAGCTCCTGACGCGAAAAGTTCTCGAAATCAATGGTCAGCCAGAAACTGCCGCCACTGAGTAGTTCCACATCAGCTTTTTGCTTCACCCGAACATTCTGCAAATCAGCGTGGGTATGCCAATCTCCGTCCTGGAGTTTCGCGCGGTGCAGGTAGAACTTGCGGCCGTGAGGTTGGTGCTGGTTGGGGGAAAGATCCGCTTTTGAGACGAAGCCGCCCCCACTCTTGGGGCGGAAGTAGAAGTTGGAGTTGGCGGTTTTGGGCGAATCGAGAATCTTCAAACGGCCTTTCACGGTGGCTGGGGATGGTCCAACCAGCATAGCGTTCGAGACCCGCAGGCGCCCGGCGAATGCCAGCACGTCGCGACCGGCGGGAGCGTCGGCACCTTCGGGAACCTGCTCCACCAACCCAAACATCTGCTCGGCCAGCGTTAGGGTTTTGCGCTCGTCATGCGTTTGCAGCGGTACCAATTCGGGGCTGACGGCGCGGAAGAACTCGTGAACGCTGCCTTTCCGTTGTTTGCTGTGGCGTTTGTGCGGGTTGGTGCAAACCTCGACCGGCGCATCTTCAAGCACACGCAAGGTTGAGTTGGAGGCAGCCTCGGCCATCGCGGAAAGCAGGCCGCGCAGGGACGATCCAGGGATAGCCCAGACTCCGCCCTGCTTAAACAACTGAACTTGCCGGGGAGTCTCGTTGGTACCCTGTGTTTGATTCGCGCCGACGCCGGCTAGTTCCTCAATTGTCAGACGGACAACCATCCTGCCTGAAAAGAACTGCGCCCCCTCCGCCACCGGATCGCCAGCCAGAAAGCGGTCGTGCGTCAGATGCGGAGGCAGACCGGAAGCGGCCCGGTTGTCCGGCAGGGAGCAAGTGCCTGGGCCGGGTTTCGCTGATACCGGCACGAAGTGATACGGGTTAAGGAATTCACTCATGGCTTTGCCTGTTTCCATTTCTGTTCACGCACATACTCGCGCAAGCTGTCAACGGACGCGGTGGTGGCTGTATCTTTGAGCCACTGAAGAATTTCGGCGGACTCGCCGCGGCAGGCGCCGTAGCCTTTGCCGGCACCGAGGCCAAAGGTGACGTCGCCCTCCAGCACGTCCCGCAAGGTCAGGGCGAGCAAGCCGGGGCCAAGTTCGGCTTCGAGGGTGTCGGGTCGGAAGCGCAGGGTGATCTGGCCTGTCAATCGCGGGGCGAAGGCTGCTTGAAACTTGAACTTGGCCCCGTCCTTGCCGCCGCCGGTGAAACGGTCAATGGCCAGAAAGTCCTGCATGAACAGTTCAGCGTACGGGGCTTCCTGTTCGGTGAAATCGGTCACATCCACCGGTGAGCGCCAGCCGGAGGCGCCGAAAATCCGGCCCGTGAGGGAGAGCTTGTTCCATTGGTGGTCGCGCAGGGTTTCGGCGGTGGCGGTGGGGTCGGGCGCAAGGCGCTCAAGTTCGTCGGACGTGAGGTTCGGGTGGAAGGCCAGAGCCATCGTGCGGAGGATGCGCTCGGCCTGGGCTCGCAGGGCGCCGCGGAAGGAGGCGGCGGGGAGCATAACATGGCCGCGCTCGTCAAGGTGCGGTTGGGCGTTGGGGGTATCCGTGTCGCCCTTGGCCTTCGGCTTGGCGGGGCGCTTCACCAGGAAGGGGCCGTCAAAAAGGAGCTTGAGCGTGAAGCTCCGGAATGTGGCCGGTAAAGAGGGCAGGGATACGGCTGTCAACGCAAAAGTTCTGGACTTTGCGACGTTTCCGCTGGGGCTGAGCGAAGCGGGATTCTTCAGCCAGCCGTCAAGGGCCTGCCGAACCTCTGCGGCGGTGAGCCGGCGGACTTCCCTCAAGGTCCAGCGCAGGCGGCCCCAGCCGTTGCCTGTGTCGGCGCCGAGGGTGAGCGGGTTGGCGGAATCCGGGTTGAATTCGTCCAGGGCGCGGAGCAGGTGAGCGATGTCAGCGTCGTCGAGATTTTCGCCGGTCAGTTTGAGGGAGAAAGCGACGCCGGGCGGCACAAACTCGTAGTGGAAGAGCTTTTGCGCGGCGGCGGTGCGGGTGCGGCGGTTGAGGGCGACCCCGCTGGCCACGCCGGTGCGGCGGCGAGCGTCCCAGAACGGCGGCGCGTGCCAGTTGGCAGGCGGGCTGAACGGCTCGACGGCGACGAGGGCGTCGTGAACGGCGAGCCGCCCGCCGTGGCCGGCTTGATTGATACGGGCGCGTTCGTCAGCACCGCGAGGCTCGGGCTTGCCGAATAGCTTCATGACCGTGAGGTGCTGTTGATCCTTGGTAAGGCCTGGCTGGCCGAGAAGGGCGGCGAGTCGTTCACGTAGCACACCACGCAGGGAGGAGCCAAGCAGGCAGGCGCGGCCTTGGTGGTCGGTGAAGACGGCCTTCACCTGTACGGGCCGCCGGTCCTTTTCGTCAACCAGCTCTTTTCGCGTGGTGATGTCGCCGCTGCCGAGATGGAGCAAGGATTCGTTGGTGAGCGTGCCGGTGATAACCCAGCGGTTTTCGAAGGTCGCGGCGCAGTAGTTCATGGCTGCAAAGGGATGAATTCGCCGGCCTTCGGCGCGAGGCGGGCATGGGTTTCGAGTTTCAGGGCGACTTCACCGTAGCCGTTTTCAGGGAGATAGGGGCAGAAGCACCAGTCGGTCTTGGGATTGCCGGTCAGGCCAAAGGCGGTTCTGGCCCAAGCGGGGATGGGCAAGCCGCGGGTGGCGATGCGCTGGAGGAAGGTTTGCGCGTCGGCTCCGCGGCCGTTGGCCACCTGCAGCACGAAGGCGCTGCCCGGCTCGGTCAGCGGCCACGGGTTGTAGGGGCGGCCATGTTTCTTCTGGAAACGACGCCAGAGGTATTCGCCGCCGGCGAGCGTCTGCCGAGCGAAGAACCGCTCGCAAGTGAGCGCGCCGCCGGACAACTCTGACCAAACCTCGTCGTAGGCAGTCTTCCAATTCGCGGAATCCACGCTAGGAAAAGCCGGCAAAGGTTCCGGCCAGCCGAGTAGAGCCGGTGTTTGGAGGGTGACGATGAACTGCCCGTCAACTGGTTCGAGGGTTTGCCCAACGTGCGGCGTAATGCTGCCAGCCGGCAGGACCTCCACCCTAGCGCGGGCGTGGGTCTTGCCGAGATGGTCGAGTCCCGCGGCCAGGAGATCAGCCAATTGTTCCGCCACCTTTTGGCGTGCGGCCGGATCCGTCACGGCGGAGAAATCCACCCGTGCGAGCCATTCGTAGCCGGTGGGGATGACGGCCTCCTTGCCGAACAAGGCCTCGTCGCGGGCGCGGTTCTTTTCGCGGTCAATGGCCGTGCCCAGGCGCGGCTCGCGCGGTAACGGCACGTCGGGCCAGCCAAAGTCGCGGTCCACATCGGCGCGCGACTTCCAATCAATGTCGAAGGTCGGCGCTTCTCCCTTCAACAGACCGGGGCCGCCGACGCTGGCCAGGTCGCGCAGCAGCCCGCCCCCACGCGCGAGAGAAAGCGGCGGCACCACGGGTCGCGTGCGCTGGCCCTTCGGCGCGGGAAAGGCGTGGGAGAAGACGAGCGCGTCCAAGTGCTCCGCCAGTTCGGCATGGAGCGTCCGGCCAAACTGGCTGACCGGTGTGCCGGGCGCCGCGCCGGCCTCCTCGCGCCACAGTTCCGCCAGCGCGCCCTTGATTGCTGCGCCGGGAATGATGTCCTGTCCCTCGAAGACGTTTTCGATGGTGCGGTGCCGGGCCAAGAGGAAAGGTGCCAGCGGCGTGATGACCAGTGCCCAAGCGGTGGCATTGTCGGCTTCCTGGGCGGAGGGAGGATTGGTTTGCCCTGTCGAGGGCTGCACGCTGACCGACACGCCCGCGTTGGCGCCGAAGCCCAGGCCTCGCTCGCCGCCGAACTGCGGCACCCAGCGCAGGCCGACTTCCACCTGCCGCGCCAGTTCCTCGGCCGCGGTTCTGTCTTTCGCCACACAGCGAATGGCGCCCGTGAACTGCACGGTCGCGCCCGAACCCCAGGGTGCCTCCA
Organism: uncultured Verrucomicrobiota bacterium; assembly: GCA_964466945.1. Taxonomy (GTDB): domain Bacteria; phylum Verrucomicrobiota; class Verrucomicrobiia; order Limisphaerales; family J093; genus DSVZ01. Next base: position 29,338 of record CAYXPA010000046.1, read on the forward strand.
TGAGCTGCAGCATCTGGTCGTCCGCCGCGCCGGTTTGGGCGTCAATGGCAATACGATGCCGCGTCCTGACCTCGGAGGTCTCCGCGCAGGCGCGGAAGTCTTCGACACGCAAACGCCCGCGCAGTGGCTCGTTGGTATCCGAAGGATCGCTGCCCTGCTGGCCGCGCACGGGGTCGGGGCCGAGCAGTGCCCCGATGTTGAAGGGCTTTGGCTCATTGGGGCCGAAGACGGAGTTCAGCTCCTCCCAGGCCTGGCGCAGTCGTCCGCGAACGAGCGAGGCAGGCAGGATGAAATGTTCACCTGGCAAGGGATGGCCATTTCCTTCCGTTGGTGGCATCGGATCGCGGGCGAAAACGGCGTCGAGTCCGTAGCCACCCGGCGCGGTGGCGGCGGTGAGGACCGGGCCGGTCAGTGTGAGCGTGGCGTTCAGGGTGAAGGCGGGCATGGCGGCAAGGGGGGGGTGGCGATGGAAGCGCACAGGCTGTGCGGGGTGCGGGCCACGTAATCCCAGAGCGCGGCCAGGTGAAACCAAAGCGCGGCCGATGGGACGAGCCCGGCGAGGGTGGTCAGTTGCGGCGCGTAGGCGCGCAGTTCCGGTTCCAGCTTGTCTGCGGCGAAGTCTGCCGCGGTCGGGGCCCGGCTCCCGGGCGCAAGCAGCTTGTGGACGGCGAGGTGTAACTGCCGGGCGGGGAACGGCTCGCCCTTTACAGGCCGGGCCAGGGCGCGGAGTTGTTGGGCGATGGCCGCCATGGCATTGCCCGGCAGGTGGAAATCCTCCGGCTTGAGCCACGCCGCGAAGCGCCGCTTGCGGTAGCGCTCCAAGCTCCCGCCGAGGTGGTCGAAGGACTCGAGCACTTCGTAGTCGAAGCGATTGGCGGCGGGGTCACGCGGAGTGAGTTCTCCAGCCTTGTAGCGGTCTTTCAACCAGCTTTTGACACCTTCGGCGAGTTCGTATTTCGCCAGCGCTTCAAGGCGGTGAACGGGCGCCTTGTGGTGAGCGAAGACCAAGCCGGCGGCATGGGTGAGTTGGTGGTCCTGACCGCCGAGCTTCACTTTCCAGCCGGCAGAAACCTCGAAGAACAACCGCAGCGTGTCCCAGCCAGCCCAAGCGGGCACCACGAACATCATCTCGTCACCGCCCCAGAGCAGGGTTTCCAGCCGACGGTCGCCGCCGGCGGTCCACCATTCGGTGTCCGAGCCCATGCGGTTGAGCAGTTCGGTCAGGAAGCCGCGCCGAAAGTCGCGCACCTGGGTGTCAAACTGCTTCTGTGAGTCCCGGGTTTTGCACTCGGCACGTTGCAGGGCGCCAAACTGATTTCCGTCGAGGTAGAGGATCGCCAGTTTGTAGTCGAGCCGCCTGCAATCGGGTGGCGTGCCCTTGGCCAGATCCTCGAATTCCAAAACGAATCGGTGGCCCTTCCCTTTCGCCAACCACGGGCCGGGCGCCTCCTCCTCGTAAAACTGCTTCTTCTGCCCTCGTCCGAACTCCCGCCGCGCCTTGACGCTGGGGCTGACCGGCGCGTTCTGGATTCCGGGGAGGTCCATCCGATCGGTCCCCGGTCGCAAGCGGTCCAGCGCGCACGGGCCGATGTCCGGCGAGGAGTTCCACCCGGGGAACACCAGCGAAGGTGTGGTCATCTGGCGGTGGCGATTGCGGGCCAGCAGCTTTTCACTGACTTCGCGGAAGTCATCTTCCTTGGTGGGCGCCAGCTCCACATCTACGACGAAGGTGGCGTGCTGGTATTGCGGATGACCGCGCAGCCACTTGGCCAGGTCATCGCGCACGGTCACGGCAGACTTTGCCCCTTGCCCTTCACAGCGGAGGGCGAACAAGCCCGAAGACGCCCCGCCGGAGACTTCCTCGACCGCGTCTGCACCCAGCCGCGCCCGGAGCC
>CAYXPA010000047.1:0-31135 GCA_964466945.1 uncultured Verrucomicrobiota bacterium
GCAACCGGGTGGCTTGCATGGCCGCAGTCTGGCGGCGCGGGCCGGAGAAGCAATCCGGTTCACGGCCCGTCGAGCCGGTAGAGGTGCACGGCGTAGCCGGTGAAGTCGTCCTCGAACGCGCCGTCGCGTGCCGTCAACTCGCGGTCTTCGCCCAGCACCCGCACGCGTGCCGCGCCGGGCCGGCCGGCGAGCTCGAAGCGCGCCCGCGCCGGCCGGTCGCGCATGGCCACGGCGAAGATATACACGGCCCCGCCGTGCCGCCGGGCGGTGAGGGCCACCGGGGCGTCCGCGTCCGCCACGCGCACGCGCGCCAGGTCGGGGGCGGCGGGGGCGTTGAGCACGGGGGCCAGTTCGTGGATTTGGCGGTTGATCCGGGTCACTGCCGCAAGCATCTCGGGATCGTCGAGCAACGCCGATTCGTTGAAACGCGGCTTCCACTCGTGGACAAAGTAGATGAGCCCGCGCGCGCCGTGGATGAGCGCCATCCAGACCTCGGCGCGGACCTGGTCGGGCGTGGGCTTGGCGGTGGGGTGGGAAATGCGGGTACATTCGATGCAGCTCCAGACCGGCTTGCGCCCGCCGGTCCAAGCCACCAGCCGTTCCACGCCGCGGGCCACGTACCACAGGTTGCTGCTGACCGCCGGCCGGTCGTGGGTGACCGGGTAGATGTCGAACGACACGATGTCCGCGCCCTGGACGTACTCCGGGTAATCCTCGGGGTGCCGGAAGCGCACGCCGCGGCCGTGCCAGTCGTCCCACGCCACGCCCTGGCCGAGGTTGAGCAGCAACGGCCGGGTGGGGTCGCGTTGCCGCAGGCGCTCGTAGTCCGCCACGATCCGCGCGGGCGGGATGGGTGGACCGTACCCGCGCTCGCCGCCCAGGGGCTGGGCGTTGTCCGGTTCGTCCCCGTGCATCCACCCCACGATGGTGGGGTCGTCGCGGTGGGCCAGACCGACGTCGTTTTGCTCGCAAATCACTTTCATGCCGGCCTCGCGCAGCGCGGCCAACTGCGCCTCGGTCGGTCCGCGCCAGAGGCCGAAGTACAGGTTGATGCCGGCGTCGCGATACGCCCGCGCCCGGGCCGGCGGCTGGAGCCAGACGGCGATGGGAAAGAACTCGGGCGTCGCCGGCGGGCCGTGGGGCCAGGGCGTGGAGGCCGGTTCCGCGGCGCCGGCGCAGACCGCCCAGGCCAGCGCGCCGATGGCCCCGAGCCGGCGCGCGATTCCCGGGCGGCCCGGCGTGCGACTTGTAAGGCGGGGTAGCAGGTTCATGCAGCGGGGGCGGGGAAAACGTCCAGGGCTGGCGGCGGGCTTGCGGCGGCGGTTACTCGGCGCGCGCCCGAAAGAAGCGCCGTTCGCCCAGTTGCGCGGCGGGCACGACCAACACGGTCGTAGCCTCGGCGGGCGTGACCGTTTGCAGGGGCGACCACGCGCCGTCCAGCGCCGCGGCGCCCAGCAACGTCAGCGGCCGGCCGGCCGGGGCTTCCACGGTCAGTTCCAGGTCGCCGTGGGCCAAGCGACGCCACCCGGTGAAACGGACGGTCGGTTCGCCGCCCGGCTGGCGGGTGCGGAGCGGGAACTGCGTGTGCGCCGCGAAGCCCGCGTAGCTCTGCGGGTCCGCCCCGGGTACCTCGAGGGTGTACCGCGTAAACGACAGCGTGGCCGCGTACGCCGTGTCCGGGCTCAAGGTCCCCGCCGGGAGGCGGAAGCTCGTCGAGTCGCCCGACAGCGGCCCCTCGGCCAAGACCACCTCGGCGGTGTCCGCGTGCGCGATTTCGAGCCGGATTTCGCGGGTGCCGGCGCCGGGAAAATCGTTCCAGCGCAGCGCGAATTCTTGGGCGGGGTCAATCGCCTGCGCGGCGGCAAAGTTGAGCAGGCGCGGCGCGGGCGGGTAATTGTCTTCGGCCAGCGCCAGCGTGTAGGCGGTATCGCCCGTGATCAGGCTGTGCAGGGTAAAGCGGTACGTGCCCGGGCCGTAACGCAGGTTCAGCGCCGGGGCGGAGACGGCGCCGGCATAAAACCAGAAAGCGCCGCCGGTCGGGTCGAAGCTCATGGCCTCCGTGTGCCCGGCGGGCGTGCGCAGGCTCATGCCGGCGATGAAGAGCAGGTTGTCCGGGTCCGCCAAAAATTCCGGGCTCAATTGGGCCTGCGCGAGCACATCGAAGGGGTCTTGCGCCTGCGGGAGCAACTCGGGCTCGGCATCCTGCGTCTGCACGTACCAGGCGGCTTTGAAGAGGCTCAGCGCGGCCACGTCCCCGCCGCGCCCGGCCGTGGCGCCCGCCAGCGCAGCCACCAGGCTTAACCTCAGGGCCATTCGGAACAGCGGCTGGTTCATACCTCCGGCATCACACGCCCGCACCGCCGGCCCGTCAAGCCCGGCGGCTATCCAACAACCACGCAGCCGCCGCGAAAACGTAACCTTCGCGCGGTTGCCGGGCGCGGCTGGACGCGCCTAATTATTGGCCGTGCGCGCGTGGGAAGTCAGGCGCGATGATCCAAGAGGGACGACGGGCATTCCGGGCATCACCCGGGTGATCGTGGCGCTCGCCGAGACGATGATTTTGTTGGCGGTTTTCACCGTGTCGGCGGCGGTTCTGCTCCCGCTGGCCTGGTGGGGCCGGGGTAGGCCGGCGAAATGAGGCGTCAAGGTTTGGGGGCGCGCGTTGGGGGCGGCGAGATTTCGACGCGGGCGGCTGGAACAGTACCGATGGTTGGACAGAGCAAAGGACTCGAAGTCGCGAGACCGCTGAAATCCAGCGGTGAAGGTTGCATCTTGCGTGGTCATCGGCGAAGCGGCGGGACGCAGGGTGGTTTTACCTTGATTGAGCTGCTGGTGGTGATCGCGATCATCGCCATCCTGGCCGCCATGTTGCTGCCGGCGCTCAGTCAGGCCAAGGCGAAGGGCGCACAGATCAGTTGCCTGAACAACCTCCGCCAGCTCACTCTGGCCGTCCACCTCTACGCCGACGACCACCGCGACTGGCTGCCGCCCATTCAAGATCGGGTGGGCAACGCGGAGTCGAGCTGGCGGGCCTACCTCTACTCCTACATCAGCCGCACGCCGCAGCTTTACGATTGTCCGGCGGAAAAGCAGGAAGTGTATGCGAAGGCCAAGCCGCCGAACGCCAAGACGGCCAGCCCGTGGGTGCTGGGCCAGTTCGTGGCCGGGGAGATAGACATCCCGAGCGGCCTTGGCGCGGTGAATGTCCACTGGCAGTTTGGCGGGGCGCAGCCGCCGTTCGGCCGGCCGGCCGGTTATGAAAACAACCTGTGCCGCTGGAGCGCGATCGAGCGGCCCGTCAATTTGCTCTTCTTCGGCGACGGCCACAGCGACGTCTTCGGCGTCTGGCCGCAGGATCGCTGGTGGATTTGGAAGGAAGTGGGCAATGCCAACAGCGCGGGCTTCAACCGTCTGAGTCAGGGGGACAAGGGCGCGGTGCGGCACAGCCGGCGCTCGAATTATGCCCGCGCCGACGGGAGCGCAGCGCTGCTGGATCCCGCCCGCATCCCGTGCAACACCAACGAGTGCTGGTGGTCGGCCACGGCGGACCCGCACTGACCCGGCATGGAGCGCGGCCAAACCATCAAGTTGGTGGCGGCCCTGGCGCTGCTCGTGACCGCGGGCTGGCTGCTCTGGCGCTTTGTCGCCGACGAAGGCGGTGTCTCCGACAAAGCTTATTTCTACGACCTGAGCGAGCGGCGCTTGTTCGCCGGACCGCGGGATGCGATTCCCCCGATCAAGGGTCTGAACGATCCGCAAGAGGACGCCGTGCGCGCGGTGGTGATCTCGACAAACGGCAACCCCGCCGACAAGGCGGCACGGCGGATTGCCTACCTCGAGAAGTACTCGCCCGAGTTGAAGCGCGAGATGGAGGCCGCGCGCGCTTCCGGTGCTTCCCCGGCCATGGGTCGGGCGGCGGCGCAGGCGCACCGGTTTGTCCGGCGCGTGGAGGATCCGCAGTGGTATCCGCTGACCTCCGCCGAGGCGGAGCGAATCGTCAACGAATGGCTCACCGCCGGTCCGGGCGGCGGGCCGGCGGTCATCTGCACGCCGTGAAGCGGCCGACCGGCGCGACCGGCGTGTTTTCGTCAAAACGCAGCAAACAGCACCCAACACGAAAACTCGATGAAAGGAACCATGCTACCAAAACTGAATCGGAAGGCGGCGCTCGCCGGGCTCGGCGCGGCGCTGGTCGCCCTGGTGGGCGTCGGTGGGGCGCAGGCGGCTTCGTTGGTACCCGCGCATTCCGCCTATTTCCCCGGCGAGGATATCGTGCTCGCCTTCGAGGGCGGGCCCGGGAACGCCAAGGATTGGGTGGGCATCTATCCGGAGGGCGTTGTGCCCGGGTCCCAAGGCTCCACCCGCTGGCAGTATGTGGACGGCACCACCCAGGGCAAACAGGGTGTCCGGGAAGGTCAGCTTACCTTCGCCGGGGGGCTGAATCTCGCCGGGGTCTGGGACGCCCACCTGCTCCTCAATGACGGCTACACCATCCTCGCCAGCGCGCAGTTCACAATCGTGGAGCCGTGGGCAACGGTGATTCGCACGGACAAGCGGACCTACGTCACGGGTGAGGCCATCACGGTCACGTTCACCAACACCCCGGCGAATCCCAAGGACTGGGTGGGCATCTACCGGGCGGGCCAGACGCCCGGCGGCCCGACGTCCACCTTGTGGCGATATCTCGACGGCACCACCTCCGGCAACACGGGGGTCACGGATGGCGCCGTAACCTTTGGCTCCGGCCTGGCCGCCACCGGCGACTACGTGGCCTACCTGCTGGAAAACGATGGCTACACGATTCTCGCCAGCGAGACGTTCAAGGTCGTGGAAGCGACTGCCGCCATCCCGCGCCTGTTGTCGGTGAGCCCGCCGGACGGCGCCGCCAATCAGCCCGCGGTGATTCACTATGCGGCGACCATCGCGAACGGAGTCAGCAAGGTGGCGCCTGCCTCGGTCGCGCTGCGCTTGAATGGCGCGCTGGTCACCCACCAGTTCGCCGAACAGAACGGCTTGGTCACCGTTTCGCACACCAACCCGAGCCTGTTCCCGCCCGGCTCCACGCAGACGTACGAACTGCGATTCGCGGACGACGCCACGCCCGCCAACCAGTTCACCAACACGGTCACCGTGACCGTGGCGAACTACCGCGACATCGTGCTGCCGGCGCCGATTTACTTCGAGGACTTCGACGGCACGCCGGAGGGGCAGCTCCCGGCCGGCTGGACGCAGGTCAGCTACACCGAAATTCTGAACCCCGACGAAGACTTCGAGAATCTCGATTCCGCCACCTACGCGCGGTGGACGGTCGTCAATGCCGACCGATTCCGTGGCTCGTTCGTGACGTACAGCAATCCCGATAACCCGGCCGACTGGGAGACCGATTACCAGCGGGTGCTCTCGGTGAATCCGCTCAATGTCGTGAATGGCAGGGTTTACGACCAGCCGCTGGCCAGCGGGCGCTTCGCCTTCGGCAACTCCGGCTACCGCCGCGGCGCCAGCCAGGTCGTGTACCTCTTCACTCCGGACTTTGATTTGACCGGCCGGACCAACGTGCATCTCGCGTTCCACAGTCTCTGGGAGCAAAACCAGGACAGCATCGCCGCCATCGAGTACTCGGTGAACCAGGGCCAATCTTGGCTGCCGATTGCCTACTTCCTGGACGGCCCGGATGTGCTGACCACCACCAACGAAGTCACTGGCGAAGTCACCGTGGATGCCGTCGCCACTTTCACGACCGAGCGCGGCGACGTCGCCCGCTACACCGACCCCAACACCGGCGAGCAGAAAGGCGGCAACTACGGGGCGTTCATCGCGGCGCCGCTCTCGCAGGACCTCGCGCCGTTCATCCAGCGGCGCGTGAATGATGACCCGGTCGAGTCCAAACGGGTGGAGCTGTTTCTCCTGCCCGCAGCGGACAACCAGTCCAAGGTTCGCCTGCGCTTCGCCCACGCGGGCACGGATAGCTGGTACTTCGGCCTGGACAACGTCGGCCTCTACAGCATCCCCGACGTCCCGGCGGGCGACCTGCGCATCACCAGCATCGTGCGCAACGGCAGCCAGGTCGTGATCTCTTGGGAGGGTGCCCCAGGAGTCAGACTTCAGAAGACCCCCTCGCTGACCAATCCGGATTGGCAGGACGTGCCCGGCAGCACCGGCGCCAGCAGTGCTGCCGAAACGATAACCGGCGCGACGGCGTACTATCGCCTAGTGCGCTGACGAGCTGCCTCAACTCGACGCCCGCCCGCGGTGCATGTTCCTTTGCCGCGGGCGGGCTTGCTCTATTTGAAACCGCCTTCCATGACACTGGTGGGGTCTGCTTTCTCATCCTGGCGCGCCGTGGGTTGCGCGCTCGGGTTTCTGCTCGGGGGTTCCCTAACCGCGGTTGCGGGGGAGACCCTGCGCATGATCACTTTCAACCTCTGGCACGGCAGCGTCGCCGGCTGACAACCGTTCTGCCGACGGCCAAGGTTGCCGCTGGCTCTTCCGCTTGGAAACCCATGCCAGCACCGAAGCGAAACCGGGGTTATTACCGCAGACCGCGCCAGAGCTGGAGGGTCATGTGCTCGCGGCGTTCAGTGTAGCCCACGGGGCCCGGAGGAGTAAGTTGGTTGCGCGTAGTTTTCTCGAACACGATTTTCAGCTCGCCGTTGTTCCAGCGGAGTTCCCGGGCGTCGCGCTAACTGCCAAAGGCGAAATAGAGCGAATCGGTGCCGGAGGGTTTGGTTTCCCGGGGCTGCGGTTTGGGGCAATGCCCATCGGGGTCCCAGCACTCGACCGCTACTTCCGTGGTCGTCTGAACGGGCATTTCGTAAGTCACGTCCTCGAGCCCCGCGCTGGCTATGACGGTGTCCGGCTGCCCCTGCTCGAAGCGCAGGTTCAACACCCCGGGCGCGCCTTCGTTGAAGTAGCCGTGCAATTCCTTGGTGTCCGTGACCCGCCAAGTTTCGGCCTCGGAGGTCGAGACCGTCGAGCTGTTCAGACTGGCGTTCAGCTTGCCCTCGAGCCGCAGCTCCCAAGACTGCCAGTTGAACTCCGGGTCAGGGTCTCCATCCTCCTCGAGCACTTCGGTCACCCGGCCGACATAGGTCATGGTACGCCGCTTGTCGCTCACTTGCTGATACCCGGATAAGCCGAAAGTCCAGACCTCGGTGTCTTCGCGCTGGTAGCGGACCACCCCCTCCCAGGCCCGGTGGCAGGCCGCCCGTTGCATCCGCGCCAGAATCTCGGCGTCCGTGCCCAGGTCGCAGGCCTGTGCGCCGGTGAACCCGATGATGATCTGCAGGTCCTGCAACAAACCGGTCAGCTCGCGGGCCAACCCGATGCCCGAGGCGTGCGGGTCGCGCTCGCAACGCTCGAGATACTCGTGGGCACACCGGCAACGCAGCCCGGGGTAAAGGCGCAGAATCTCGTGCGCGTACGGGCCGCCGTCCCAATACGGGGTGCGCCGGCTTTGCAGTTGGTCCAGCCGCTGCAGCACCAGCCGACCGACAGCGCAATCGGACTGCGCCGCTTCCAACAGCGGTTGAATGCCCAGTTTGAACGCGAGCCGGTCACGCAGGGCGGACGCTCCCTTCACCTCGCGCTCAAATTCCTCCCGGGTCGTTCTCCCTTGCTGGTGCGCCCGCGCGGCATCACGCAAGGCTTCCGCGGCCACCTGATCGGCGTACCGGTCGGCGTCTCGGAGGCTCTTCAAGGCTTGTTCATAACTCCGAGCCCAGTTGCCCTTGGCCGGGAACGGCTCGGCCACCACGCCCGCCCCGCTGAAATGGGCCAGCGCCACGACCACCTCCTGACCCTGGACCTCCCACGGCTTGAGCCCGAACTCGCCCCCGGCGGCGTTGAAGCCGTAGCCCACCATCTCCAGCTCCGGGATCGGTTGCGGAAAGCGAATCCGCAACTCCACTGTGCCGCGAAACTCGAGGCCGTCCGGCTCGAAGGCCACGGCGGCGCGGAACCGGTTGGTGAACGGCAGGGCGGCGAAATTGGTGATGACGGTCATGCGGACGGCCACCGGCTCCCACACCCGGTTGCTCGAGACCAGCAGGCGGTAACTCACGCCGTCCGCATCGGTCAGTTCCAGTTCGCCGCCCGCTTCGGGGGTGATGACGCCGGCCACGGCCCGGCTCGGGTCCAACTGCGGGCCCACCTGGTACTCCGGCGGCGGCGGCCCGACCACGGCGCGGAAAAACTGCCGGCTTACCGGCTCGCGGTTGGTCAGCGCATAGGTCGCCCGTCCGTCCACGGGCGTGGCAGCGGCAACGGTGAACCAGGTTTCCAGGTCGAACGACCCTTGCAGGTTCACGTTCGTCGCGGCGACCCCGCTGGCCGACAAGCGCAGCGCGTCGGGCCGGACTTCGTCCACCGTCAGGCGCGGCGCCTGGGCGCACACGGTGGCGCTCAACCCCAGACTAACGAGCCAGCCGGCGGCGCGTTTCCAACTCAAACGGAGGCACGGGCGGCAGCGCAGCGCGGCGCAGCGTTGCGGCGCGGCATGGCAGGGCTTCGGGGAATCTCCCGGCGGGGTGAAGGAGTCTGGGCGGAACATGGCCGGATTTTGGAATTGCGGTTGGGGTTGTCGCTTGCGGCGTAAGCCTATTGCGTCTGCGCCCAAAATGCAAAGGCGCCGGCGGCTCCGGGCGCCCGCGGCTCTGCGTCTTCCGGCCATGCGCGCCCACGGCGGGGAGCCATCCCGGTCGTGTCCGCTGGCGTATCAGGCCCGTCGGGCGCGGCGCCTTGCCCGGGTGTCAGCGGGGTCGTATTGTCAGCCCGTGAACGAGTCCCCGCCCGGTCTCGAGCGCGCCCAAACGACCAGCGCCTTTGCGACGACCCACTGGAGCGTGGTGTTGGCCGCCCGGGACACCGACTCGCCCGCGGGGGCGGAAGCCCTGGCCCGGTTGTGCGAGGCGTACTGGTACCCGCTTTACGCGTACGTGCGGCGTCGCGGGCTGGGGCCGGAAGACGCCCAGGATTTGACCCAGGAGTTTTTTGCCCGCCTGCTCGAGAAGAATTTCCTGCGGCTGGTGGACCCCGGCCGGGGCCGCTTTCGGTCTTTCCTCGTGATGGCGTTGGACCGTTTCCTGGCCAAGGAATGGCAGCGGCAGCACCGGCAAAAACGCGGGGGAGGCCGGCCCCTGAGTTCGCTGGACACTGCCGAAGGCGAGCAACGTTATTACCGGGAGCCGGCCCGGGAGTGCTCGCCGGAAAAACTCTTCGACCGGCGATGGGCGCTGACGCTGCTGGAGCGGACCCTGGCGCAACTGGGCCGGGAATGTGAGGCGGCGGGCAAAGGCGCGCTCTTTCGCGCCGTACAGGGGTGGCTCGCCGGGGAGTCCGAAGGCCAGCCGTATGAGGCGCTGGCCCGCCGGCTGGGCCTGAGCGTGAACGCGTTGAAGGTCGCCGTCCATCGCCTGCGCCGCCGTCACGCCCGGTTGCTCCGGGCCGAGGTGGCGCAAACCGTGGCCCGCCCCGAAGAGGTGGACGATGAAATCCGGTACCTGCTTGGCACGTTGGCCGATTGAAGGGGCCAGACCGTTTCCTCGGGGCCGCCTGGCAGACGCCGGTCTCGCCCGAGGTGTCCTCCGCGGGCGTAACCTGCCCACCCGGATGCGTAAGTAAGTTTCCCGTGAACGCCGCCGCGCCGCCACTGCCGGGTGCCTGCCCTCGCTGCCCCCAATGCGGCGTGGAGCTGCCGCCGGACGCCCCCGGCGGCAATTGCCCCGCCTGCCTGTTGCGGGCGGCCCTCCTCGGCGACGTCGCGGAAGCCGGGCGTCCCGCCGGGGCGCGCGCCGGGCCGGGGCCCGGGGCCGAGGCCCTGCCGCGGCGCTTCGGCGACTACGAGCTGCTGGCCGAGGCCGGGCGGGGTGGCATGGGGATCGTTTACCGGGCCCGACAATTGAGTCTGGACCGGCCGGTCGCCCTCAAGGTGCTGCTCTACGGAGCGTTTTCGCGTCCGGAAGTGGTTGAACGGTTTCGCGCCGAAGCCCGGGCGGCGGCGGCCCTGCAGCATCCGAACATTGTGGCCATTCACGAAATTGGCCACCTGGCCGGCCAGCCATACTTCTCGATGGACTTTGTCGAAGGACCCAGCCTGGCCGACCTGGTGCGCGAGCGGCCGCTGCCGGCCCGGCGGGCGGCGAAGTACGTGCGAGACATCGCGGCGGCAGTGGCCTACGCCCACCGGCAGGGCGTGCTGCACCGCGACCTCAAGCCCTCGAACATCCTGATTGACGCGAACGACCAGCCGCAGATCACGGACTTCGGCCTGGCCAAGCGCTGCGCGGAGCCGGTCCCCGGCGACCCGCCCCTGGCCGCGCCGCTGGCGGCGTTGACGCTCTCCGGCCAGGTCGTGGGTTCTCCGAACTACATCCCACCTGAGCAGGTCGGCGCCAGCGGGCAGGGAAGTGGTCCGGCCGGGGATATCTATGCACTGGGCGCGATCTTGTACTGCTTGCTCACGGGCCGTCCTCCTTTCGTGGCGGATTCGCTCGAGCAAACGCTCCTCCAGGTCTTGCACGCCGAGCCGGTGCCGCCGCATCGGCTCAATTCGGGCGTGCCCCGCGACCTGGAAACGATTTGTCTCAAGTGTCTCGAAAAAGACCCGCAGCGCCGTTACCCCACGGCGGAGGCCCTGGCGGCCGAGCTGCAACGCTACCTCGAGGGCGTGCCCATCCAGGCCCGGCCGCTCCATCCCCTGGCCCGCCTGGAGCGCTGGTGCCGTCGCCAGCCGGCCCTGGCCGCGGCGTCTGGCGCGGCCCTGCTGTTGCTGGGGTTGCTGGGAGTTGGCGCCGGGCTCGCGGCCGTGCGGCTGGAACAGGCCCGGCGCGCCACGGTCCAGGCCCACGCCCGGGCCCTGGCGGCCAACCGGGAACTCGAAACGGTCAACCAGCAGTTGTCCGACGCCGTGGTGCATCTCCGATTCCAGCGCGTGGAAGAACAACTGGCCAACGGGGAAGACTCCGCCGCGCTGGCCGAGCTGGCCGAGCTGGCGCGCTCGGGCCCGGCCCGGCACCTGGCCGCCAGCCGGTTGCTCTCGGCCTTGCTCTATCGGGACTTTGTCCTCCCGGCCGGTCCGGCCCGCTGGCACGGGGACAAGGTGGTGGGCGTGCAATTCAGCGCCGATGGCCGACGGCTGGTGTCGGCCTCCTGGGACGGCACCGCGCGGGTCTGGGAGGCCCGGACCGGCGAGCCGGTGGGAGCGCCCTTGCGGCACCGGGACAAGGTTTTCGCGGCCCGGTTCAGCTCGGAGGGCGAGCGGGTGGTGACCGCTTCGGGGGACGGCACCGCCGGGGTATGGGAGGCCGCCACGGGCCAACGGCTGGCCGAACTGGCGGGCCACACCGCCCCGGTGGTGATGGCCCGGTTTGCCCCGGACGGCGCCCGAGTGGTCACGGCGTCCTGGGATGCCACGGTCCGAATCTGGGAGAGCGGGACCGGGAAGCTGCTGCACGAACTCCGCGGCCACACGGGGGAGCTGCGGGACGCCGCTTTCAGCCCCGAGGGAAACCGGTTGGTGAGCGCGGGAGCGGACGGCACGGCCCGGGTGTGGGACGCGATCACGGGAGCGCCTCAGGGTCCGCCGTTGCAGCATCAAGGCCCGGTGCGAACCGCCAGTTTTAGTCCGGACGGCCGGCGCCTGCTCACCGCGGCGGAGGATGGCACGGCGCGGCTTTGGGACGCGCAACGCCTCGCACCGCTGGGCGAGCCGCTGCGCCATGCGGGGCCGGTGTACACCGCGCAATTCAGCCCCGAGGGCGCGCGGGTGCTCACCGCGGCGGAAGACGGCACGGCGCGGGTGTGGGATGGGTTCACCGGCCGACCGTTGGGGGCGCCGCTGCAGCACCCGGACGCGCTCATCGGCGCGCGCTTCAGCCGGGACGGCGCCTTCCTGGCCACCTATTGCATGGACTACGCCGTCCGGCTGTGGGAGGCCGAGACGGGGGCGCCGCGGAGCCAGCCCTTGCGGCATCTGGGCGGCGTGGACGCGGTGGATTTCAGCCCCGACGGCCGCTGGTTGGCCACGGCCTCGCGGGACCGCAGTGTGCAATTGTGGGACCTGACCCCGGGCCGGGCGCAAGGCGTGACCTTGCGCCACGCCGGGGAGGTCACGGCGGCGGAGTTTGACCCGGAAGGTCTGCGGGTGGTCACCGCCGCGCAGGACCAGACCGCGCAGGTCTGGGAGGCGCGCACCGGGGAACGCGTGGGCGCGCCGCTGCGCCATGCGGGGCCGGTGGTGTCTGCCCATTTCAGTCCGGACGGCCGGAGCGTGGTGACCGCCTCCGAAGACCGGAGTGTGCGGATTTGGGAGGCGCGGAGCGGACAGCCGTTGACGCCGCCACTGCCTCATCCCGCGCCGGTGTGGGCGGCGGAGTTCAGCCCCGACGGTCGGCAGGTGGCCAGCGCGGCGGCGGACCGGACGGTGCGGACCTGGGAAGCAGCCACCGGCCGGCCGTTGCTGGTGATTGCCGCACATGAGCGGGAGGTCTTGAGCGTCCACTTCAGTCCGGACGGCCGGTACCTGGTTTCGACGGCCTGGGACCACACCGCGCGGGTATGGGACGCGGGTACCGGCGCGGCGGTGGGAGCGCCGATGCGGCATGGGGATCGGGTCAACGACGCCCGGTTCAGCCCGGACGGCGGGCGGGTGGTGACGGCCGGGGCGGATGATTGGGCGGGGGTGTGGGATGCCCGCACCGGAGTCCGCCAACTTGCCCCGTTGACGCACGCCCGGTGGGTCGAACGGGTCGGGTTCAGCCCTGATGGCCGCTGGATTGTGACCGCTTCTTGGGACAACAGCGCCCGCGTGTGGGATGCCGTTTCGGGGGTACTGCACGTCCCGCTGATTCACGGGCGCCGGGTGTGGAACGCGGACTTCAGTGCGGACAGCCGCCGGGTGGTGACCGCCTCGTCGGATGGCACGGCGCGGGTCTGGGATATGGCAACGGGCCGACCCGTGAGTGAGCCGCTGCGTCATGCGGGGACGGTCTGGGACGCCCGGTTCAGCCCGGACGGCGCCCGGGTGGTGAGCGCTTCGGCGGATCACACCGCACGGGTGTGGGAAGTGCCGTGGGTGGAAACGCCGCCGCCGGATTGGCTGCCCGTCCTGGCGGAATCCCTGGGCGGGTTCGCGCTGACGCCCCGCGGCACCTGGCAACCGGTGTCCAAGGACAACCTGGCAGCCGTGCGGCAGCGTTTGAGCGGCGGTCAGAGCCATGACGTTTGCAGTCGGGTGGCCCGGTGGTTTCTGGCCGATCGCACCGGCCGGGCCGCCTACCCGGACGCGCCGCAACCGGCCGCGCCGCCGACCGGGCCGGCCCCGCGAGGGCCCTGAGTCGCGCGCGTCCGGCGGGGCGGGGCGGGAGCCGGGGCGACGCCGCGACACGGACTCTCGGAGAACCCGGCGATACCGGTCGGAGCCGTGCGGAGCGGCAGCGGGGCCGTTTTCTTTCCTCGGAAGTCTCCCCAAGAGGCAGGCGCCGTCGAGCGCTCCGGGTGGCTGTAACCCCGACCTTCAATTGCGTATTCATGGGCAAATGATGGCTGCTCCGGCTCACGCTCCCCTCCGTACCTTCCGCCGACGCCGGCTGCGGCGCCTCCGACAATTGGGCCGGTGGCTCGGGCTGGCGGGGCTGGCGGCGAGCGGCGGCGTGGCTTCCCTCAGCGCCCAGGACCTGCGCGCGGGAATTGTGGAAGTCACCGAGCCGGGCTACACGGGTTTCATCGTGGATGACACCCCGGGGCTGGCGGCCATTTGGCCCCGGGCCGTGGTGTCTTTTTCCACCGCCACCGCCACGCCGCTCACGCAGGGTTTCCGGCTCGTGTACCGCTGGGTGGATGCGGCGGAACAGCTTGTGCCCGTGCTGGACGATTCAGGGCGCACGGTCACGGAAGTGACCCGGGACGTGTGGGTCACCCTGCCAACCGGCCCGGGCGGGCTGACCCGTTCGGTCACTTACACCAACCAGGTGAGTTTGAAGCCACAAACCCGGCTGGCGCGGGACCGGAACTACCAGGTGGAACTGGAGCTGTACCGTTGGCAGGAGGCGCAGGGCGAGTACCTCCCGCTGGGAGTGGTCCGGCGTTCCGCGCCCCGCACGTACGTGCACCTGGCCACGCTTGCCGAGGGCGGACCCGACCCGCGTCTGCTGGTGACGTTCGAGCCCGTCGAACTGACCCGAGCGCATTTGGTCCGGACCGTGCCGGGGTTGAACGCCTTTTTGGTGGAGGCGGCGGTCACCCTGCGGCGGTTCGAGCAAGTGGACCGACCGGTACGGTGGGACGAGCACCAAGTGCGGCTGGACGTGGTGGTGCGCGAGGCTGACAGCGGACGGGAGTTGGCGTTGCGCGAATCTCGTTTCCTGGCGCGGGTCTCGGTGCCCAGCTACCAGCCCACGCCCCTGGCCCCGGCCGTGGTGAGCAGGAGCGTGCCGCTGCCGTTGGAACCACTGGCGCTTCCGGACCCGGTCGCGCGGCTCTATACGATCGAAGTCACGCTCGCGTACGCCGGCCCGGACGGCCTGTGGCGCTCGGGCGGTGTCCAAACACTGGCCGGCCGGCGTCTGCTGGCGTTCAACGGACGCCTGCGCTTCGGCGACGTGGTCGGGGAATTCCACCAGTTGGACAACGTGCCGCCGGTGTTGAGCGTGGGCGCGGATTTCGTCGCGACCGAAATTCTGGTCCCCGCCGGAGGCGGTGCGGTGGTGGGCAAGCCCGCGCACACCTTCGGCGGGCCGGGCGCGCTGGCCGTGCGGTTGCGCCCGGACGGCGAGGCCGAGTTTGCGGGCACGGTCGTCGAGGTACGCTCCCCGGAGCCGGACCTGGACACGGTCAACGGCATCCGGCTGCGGCGCTCGCCGGAGGGGGCGAAGTTGCAGTTGACGCCCACCGGCGCGGTGGGGGTGGTGGACGCCCTGCTGCCCGCCGGCTTTGGCATCAGCCCCGCGCGGGCGCAGCGCGTGTTGCAACCCTTTCTGCGTTTCGAGGCAGTGCCGTTGAACCAGGCGCTGCTCCCCGCGGCCGCGACGCTGGTGTACCACGCGCCCGGGGGCCGGCTCTTCCAGGCCCACGAGGAGACCAGTCCGTTCTGGATTCAAAGCCGCAGCCTCACTTGGGACGTGGCGCGCGGCGAGTTCCACATCGAGTCCGGCACCCGGCTTTACTACGTGCGCGAGCCGGAGGTGCTGGAACTGGAACTGGCCCGGGCCGACCCCGCGGTGCGCGGCGCCGAGGAAAAGCGCTCCAACGAACTGCTCTTTCGCGCCGTGAGTGCCGTTCGCGACGGGCCGATCGTGGTTCGACCCGACGCACAGGGCCGGGCGCGGCTTTCCCTGGGCGTAGAGCTGGGGCCGGGCGAATTCCGGGCCCACTTCCCCTACGACGCCCGCGTGCGCTGGACCGGGCCGGGCCGGCTCGACCTGGTGGACGGGGCGCCCGCGCCGGCGACCAGCGCGCTGGAAGGCGCCGCGGTGACGGTGGCCTACCGCCAAGATTGTCCGGACGCCGCATGCGGCAACGACCCGCCGCGGCGCGAAGCGCTCGAGCTGGGCCCGACCGCGGGTCGGTTGCGCTTCACCCGCGACAGCGGCCTGCAGGCGGAGGGCGCCCTGAACCATCCGGCGACGCTGCGCTGGGGGTTCATCCGGTTGGACTCGCAGCTCCAACTGGGGCTCTTCGCCCAGCAAGCGGGGGAGTTTGCGACCGCCGCTTTCCAAATGGCCGGGACGGCGCTGCGCGCGGACGGCGCGACCCCGGCGGATGATGCGCGGCCCGGGGTGTTGTTGCTGTCCGGCTCGGGACGGCCCGGGGACCCGGATTATCTGGAGCGCCCCGGCGCGGCCAACTACGCGCAGGGGCTGGCGGATTATCCGGGGTTGAATTTCCGCGCGGGAGACACGCCCCCGACCCAGGGCAGCAGCCGCCTGGGTGGCGAGTTCTTCGGCCCCTACCTACTCACGGCGCGCGCGAAGTATTGCGTCCGCGAAAGCGGCGTCACCGGCATTCAGGAAGCCCGGGCGGGAAGTTTCCCGACCTCGGCCCGGATTTACGGGTACCGAATGGACTTTGACCATTACGGGTTCTCGTACCTGGACGGGGCCAACCTGGACTCGCGCACGCAGGGCCGGCTAGAGGTGGGCGGCCCGGCCAATTTCACCCAAGAGTTCGAGTCGTTACGGTTGACCTGCCGGGGCGGTCTGCTCGGCGCCCGCATCCCGGCCACGGCCGGACCCAAGCAATTGGAGTACTGGCAGGCCGACCTCGTGCCGCTGTCGCTGGAGTTTCGCGCGCCGCCCGGACAGGCGTGTGACCCGGGGGTCGGGTTTCTGGTGCTGGGCGTGCGGGCGTTTTGCTCGGCGGTGCCGGAGCCGTTGTTCGGCTTTTTGGGATTCAAGGCCAACGGCAACCTCGTCACGCGCGCGGACAACTTGCTGCCCGACGTGGATTCCCGGCTCAAGCTGCCTCCGGCCATACGCCTGCGCGGTCCGGGCGAGGCCTACTACACGCTGTGCCCGGTCGCCGAGGCCTACTTCAACAACTGGGAAGCCAGCCCCCGCCCCCGGGTCGGCTTTCTGAACCTGGCGGGGAAACTGGACGTGGCCTTTTTCCGTGACCTCGAGGTGCACTGGCAAACCAGCGCCCGCAGCAACAGTCCCGCCGCCACGGTGGACATGATGCGCGGTTGGACCGACGCCGCCGGCCGGACTTTTTTCACCAGCCCGGGTTTCGACGCGGAAAACCGCGGGTTCCCGCCGGAGGTGGCCGACCTGAGCGCCTACACCCGGGGCGCGGCCTTTTATCCGCATGCCCGGCAGGAAGCCCTGGGGGTGATCTCGCTGGATTACCCGGTGCAGTGGTTCCCGGCCACCCGCACCTTCCGCTCGCCCGCCGCGCAAGCAGACCGCTTCCTCGTCCTCGAGACCCAGAACCAGGTGACCCATCTTGACCCGGAACACGCGGAGTTGCGGTTCGGCGCGGAATTCAACCGCATCCCCCAGCTCGACGCCGTCAATTTCCTGGTCAACCAGATCACCGAACAAACCGGCGCTGCCAACGCGGTGCGCCGCGCCCTCGGCGAGCCAACCCGGGCCGCGTTGGGCGCCGGCCTGGCCGCCCTGGACCGCGCCCTCAGTCCCCGGCTCGATTTGCTGGCGGACGAGACGCTGCGGGCGGCCCTCGAGCCCGCGGTGGAACGCCTCTACGCGCGGCTGGCGGAGGAATACCGCGTCACGGGTTCCCCGGCCAATTTCCCGGCGCTCATCCAGGCGGAGCTGGCCGCCTCGTTGCCGGTCGCCCTGCCGGGCGTGGCCGGCATCAACCCCGCCACGCCGGGACTGGTCCGCGACCTGGACGAGGCCCTGGCCCGGGCTCTGGCGGCGGTGGACGCACTGGGTCAGGTGCTCGGCCATGCCGGCGACCGCGGGCGGGTGGGCGAGCTGGCAAATGCCCTGGCGGGGGAGTTCATCCCGCAGTTTGCGGGCAACGTCAGCCAGGGCCTGGGCGGACGCCTCCAGGAGGCCGAGCCCACGTTGCAGGCGCTGGAGCGCGCGCGGGCCACGATCCGGGCCGAATTGGAGCGGGTGCGCGCCAGCCTGACCGCGCCCGCGGGCCTGGGCGCGGAACTGCGGGCGCGCTTGAGCGCCCCGGCAGACCTCAACGCACTGGCCCAGCGCGCCGCCGCGGAGGTCGCGGCCTGGTTCGCCGGGCTGGATTACGCGCGCGGTTCGCCCTTTGTCGAGCCGGGGCCGGAGGCGCTGCGCGCGGCGATTCACCGGCGCCTGGCCGACCAGTTTCGGGGGATGCCAGTGGCGGCCGAGGTTCACCGCACGATCAAGCAATACCTCTACGACGTGGACGCGGCCCTGCGCGAGGTGACCGACTCGGTGTTCCAGCAGGTCAACCTCCTGTTGCGGGACGCGCTGGTGGGCGTCGCCCAGGACCTGGATGGGAGCTGGGCGTCGTTTCTGGGCGGGTTGTCCGACCTGGGCGCCGCCGCCCACATCAGCGGCTATGCCCACATTCGGGACGAGTCCCTGACCAAGCTGCGGCTGGACGGGCGTTTCCAGCTCCGCACGCAGGGTGACATGGAGTTCAACGCCTACCTGCAGATGTGCGAACTGGATTCCGCGGGACCGCCCGGTTGCCGGTTGGCCCCGGGGGACCGCGGCACCGAGGTCTCGCTCGGGGCGGAGGAGGTCAAGCTGGGCTGGATTCTGCCGGACCTGCGTTTCTCGGTGGGGACGCGCTTCACGTTCATCAACGGCGGGTTGGCCGGTCTGGCGGGCAAGTTCAAGCTCCGGGGCTCGCTCAAGTACGGCGTGCTCGAGGTGCAGGAACTGGCCGCCGCCGCCGGGTTCGCCTCGGGCAGCGATTACCACGAGCACTACTTCAGCGGGGCCGCGCGTCTCTCGGTCAGCGGTTGGGAGGGCGCGGGCGGGCTGTTCTTCGGCAAGACCTGCACGCTCGAGCCGATCCAACTGTGGGCGCCGGACGTGGCCCAGGTCATTGGCCGCAACGACCTGACGGGCATCTACGCCTACGGCGAGGTGTGGATTCCGCTCAATGAGCTGATCGGCATTCCCTCGAGTTGTTTCCTGAAACTGGCCGCCGGGATGGGCAGCGGGTTTTTCTACTTCGACGAGGGCATTTACGGCGGCAAGATGCTGCTGGGGGTCAGCGGTGAGGTGCTCTGCATCATTCAACTCAAGGGCGATATCTACCTGATCGGGCGCGGGGGCAACGGCGGCTTCAAACTCGTCGGTCGCGGGGAGCTCGAAGCCGAACTGGGACCGTGCCCCTTCTGCCTGAGCTTCGGGTTCGGCTTCGGCATGGCGTTCGACAACGGCACGTTCACCACGGATTTCTGAGTCCCATGACCTCCCGGCCTGTCTCTTTTCGACGGGCGGCCGCCACGCGGGCGCTCGGGCTGACGCTTGGGCTGCTTGGCGGCGGATTCGCTCCCACGGCCGCGCCGGCCGGCCTTGACCCGGTGCTCTTCACCGTCGGCACGGTCACCCGGGACGCCCAGGGCCAGGACTGGGCCTACCTGGTTTGGCAGACCACCGCCCCCGGCGGCTGGCCGGGTCGGCCGGTGGCGGTTTACCGCAAGGCGGGCCAGCCCGATGCCCCCGGCCTGTTCAGTCGCCAGGCCATTTACCAGCCGCAGACCGACCCCACCGCCGTGCAGTTGCTGCTGACCCGGGCCGTGGCCCTGGGCGAAAACCCGACCGAATTGGAGCACCAGGTGGACGAACTCTTCGGCCGCACCCTGCCGCCGGGCGGGCTGACCCTGGCGCAAAAAATCGCCACGCTTGTGCGCGCCGCGAGTGCCGACCCGCTCCTGGGACAACGACTTCAAGCCTTCGCCCGCGGCCACCCCGGGTTGAACCTTTGCCTGGGCCTGGCCCACGCGGAACCGCTGACCGATCCGTTCACCACCTTCGAGGTGCGGGAGTGGGACCCGGCCGCCGGCGCCAGCGTGGGCGTGATCGGGCGCGTCACCCTCCAGGCCGGACAACCGTTGGTCCTGCCGCCGCCCGGCGCGCCGGTGGTGGTGCGCGAGCGCGCGGCCACCGGCGCCCTCAGCGCCAAGGGACACTTGAACATCAAGTTGCGCTGGGCCACGCCCGACGCCCTGCGGCGGCTGGGCTTGATGAACTTCGGCTTCCAGGTCTTCCGCGTCGAGCCGGCCTTCGCCCGCGCCCGGGGATGGGACGCGAACCGGCCCGACCGCGCCGCCTTCCTGGCCGCCGCGGCGGCCGGCCCGGAGGTGCGCCGCGTCACGGCCGGCCCGGTCCTGCCGCCGAAGGAATTCACCGCGGCGGACGTGGCGGATTTCACGGCCGACCCGACCACGTACTTTTTCGCGGACGACCACCAGCGCGCCAGCCGGAGCGACCCGCCCTTCCGGAACGGCGAGCAGTTCTACTATTTCATCGCGGCCAGTGACCCGCTGGGCCGCGCGGGCGAACTCTCGGCCGGCACCCTGGCAGTGGCCTGCGCGGTCGTGCCGCCCCCGGCTCCCGCGGGAATCCGGGTAGTGAACGACTACGCCTTTGACCCCGTCACCCAGACGCCCCGACAGCGCTTGAAGGTGCTCTGGCAGCAAAACGACAACACCGGCCCGCAAAAAACCGTCCGCTACCACGTCTATCGCTGGGCCAGTCCGGACGAAAGCCAGCGTCTGGCGTCCAACCCCGCCGCCCACCGGATTCGAACCGTTCCCCATCTCGATGGCACCTCCACCCGCGAGGTGCTCGATGACGGCCCCGGGGCCCCCGCCATTTCTCCCACCCGGCCCGGCGAGAATGACGACGCGGGCAAGACGTACTGGTACTCGGTGCGGGCCGAAGACGACGGGGCGTGCGAACCGAACTTCTCGGCCCCGAGCGAACTGGCCTGGGGCGTCTTGCGCGACCGCGTGGGGCCGGAGCCGCCGACCGGTTTTCTGCAAACGGTCTGCCTGCGCGGCGCGGTCGAATTCGTGACCCAACGCCTGCCCGAAGGCCAGCCCACCGGCACGCCGGACCCGGACCGCGCGCTCTACGGCCTGGTCTGCACCCGCACCACGCGCGAGGTGGCGTGGGCCGAGTTCCTCATCGAACCCCGCGACGGCGCGCTGTTCCCGGTCGGGCGCGCCTATTTTTCCACCCCCGCCGCGCAAGACCGCGTGGCGCTTGCCTACAGCGCCCGGGCCAATGACCCGCCGTTCGCCGTGCGGTGCCGGGTGGGCTTGTTCGACGGGAGCACGGCGGAAACCGTCTTCGGAGCGGTGCTGCCGCCGGCCCAGGCGCGCACGCAGCCCCCGGTGCTCGAATTTGCGGCCCGCGCGCTCGCCCTGCCGACTGACGCGGCCGACCTCTGCGAAACTCACTTCGCCCGGCCCGCCGGCACGGACACGACCCTGGGCGTGAAATGGCAATTCGCGCTACCGCCCACCAGCCGCGAATGGCGCGTGTACCGGCGGGTCGAGGACGGCACGTTGACCCTGCTCGCCCAGGGACTGGCGGATTTCACCCAGGTCCAACAAATCACCGGCGAGGACCGTGCCCTGCCGGTGGCCGGGGGCGAGGTCTGCTACTTCGCGCAGGTCTTCGACGAACACGGCAACGGCAGCGCGCTCGTGCTCCTGGGCTGCACGCAGGTGCTGCCGCCGGCCGGGCAACTGCCCGTGCCCCTGCTCGCCCCGCTCGAGCCGTCCGGCAGCGCCGCCGACCCCCGGCTCACGGTGCGATGGTTCTGCGCGCCGACGGGCGTCGAGCGCTTCGAGCTGTGGCTGAGCGACGGCACCCGCGGCGCGCCGCCCGCGCTGGCGGCCGAGTTCTCGCCCAATGCCCTGGCGGCCCCGGCCGCGCAGACCGTGCTCTTGGAGGGCCAACCGAGCCTCCAAACGTTCAACGGCGCCTTTGCCACGCGGGCGGTCGGCGGCCCGGAACTGGGGCGGGGCCCGCTCTTCAGCGTGACCTTCCCGGCCGTGCCGGGGCGGACGTACGTGGTCGCCGTGCGCGCGCTCGGGCGCCAGGCTGCCGGCGACCTCAGCAACGCCCAGCGTTACCAGTGGGCCCCCCCCACCCCCCAACCCGAGGTGCCCAGGCCCGCCCGGCCCGTGACGCGGATCCAAAACCCGATCCACCCCGGCCGGGGCGGGCGCTGGTTCAGCAACCGGCTTGACCATCCGGTGGGCGTGCGCATCGGCACCGTGTTCGGCGCCCCGGTCGAAGAGTCCAACCTGGTCGCCAAGGCGATCCTGAGCATCCCGCCCGCGATCCGTCCCCCGGAGTCTTTCCAATTCCGGGACGGCCCCCTGCCCACCGGCACCCCGCTCCTGCCGGTGGTGCTGTACCGGGCCCAGGTGGCCAGCGCCCTTTTCCCCAACGCCGTGGGCGACCTGGTCCAGGTCTCGCCCCTGGTCGAAGCCGTGGCCTGGCAACCGTACGACTACAACAGCGACATCGGCGGCGTGCTCATCCGGGACCCGTTCATCGAACTGGTGCCCGAGACCGACGCCCCCGGGGCCGAGCGCGGCATGTACCTGCTCGACACCAGCCCGGTCGTGTCCGGCGCGCGCTACCGTTACCTGCTGGTGCGCCTGGCGCCCAACGGCGAAGTGGACCAAATCATCCCGGCCGGAGAGGTGGAAATCCCATGACCCTCGCATCCTTCCCCACGCTCTTCCGAATCGGGCTCTCGAGTCTGCTCGCCGGCACACTGGGCGGGCCGGCCGGCACTTGGGCGGCGCGCGCGGCGACGGCGCTTGCCGAAACTCCCGCGGAATTCTTCGGCACCGGCGATTTCGACGGCGACGGACGGAGCGACGTTCTCATCGCGGACCGGGCTGGCGGCACCTACCGGGTGGGTTATCAAACCGGCGCCGATCAGTGGACCTGGACCCGCTCCCGCGCCAGCGGCCTGGAACACATCCAGGCCCTGACCCTCGGCCGCCTGGAAAGCTCGGCGCGGGATTCCCTGGCGGTGACCGACCCGCAGGGCAACGCGCTGATGGTGCTTTCGCCCGTGCGCCCGGAGGTCTTCGCCGTGCCGGTCCCGCAGCCGATCCAGCAGGTGGCGCCCAACGCCGTGGCGGCCGTCTCCGTGGCCGGGCGCCCGCAGGCGGACTTGTGGGTGGGCAGTCTCGGCAACGCCCCGCCCGCGCCCGCCCGTTACGAGCTGATGGCCCGCACCGGCGAGGCGCACCGCACCTACGCGCAGCACGCCCTGACGGCCCCCGTCGTTCAGGCCCTGGCGCTGGCCCTCAAGGCGGGCACGGCAGAGCGGGTCCTGACCGTGGAGCCGGGCGCGTCAACCGATCGCCTCCTGGCTTGGGAAGTCAGCGCCACGCCCGGCGACCCGCTCGTGGCCGAGGGCCTGGAACCGGGCTCGCGCCTGGCGGGCGGGTTCTTCGGCGAGTCCCCGCTGGCCCGCGTGTTGAGCTTTGTCCCGGGCGGCTCCAACCTGGTCTGCCGCGCCGTGGAAGAATCGCCGACCGGGCGGTTCGGCTTCGCGGCGCCGGTGCGGTTTGCCCTGGATCAACCCCTCGAGTGGGTGATGGTGACCACCGACACGCCCGCGCGGCTGGTGCTGCTCTTCACCGGCGGAAGCGCGGCGGGGGTGTATGACTTCGATGGCGCCGAGGCCCTCACGTTGGTCGAGACTCTCCGTCCGCCCGCGGGCGAAGTGTTCACGGGCATCGCGGCCCTGGGCGGGGGCTCGTTCGCGGCGTTCTCCGGCGCCGCAGGCGGGCGCTCGGCGCGGCTGGCCACCTACCACCGCGCCGGGGCGGGTTATCGCCAGGGCGCGGCCGAGGCCCTGCCTCCGGTGAGCGAACTGGCCGCCGGCCCCAACGTGCTGTTCTTCGAGCGCGAACCCTTCGTGCATCCCGCCCCGGGGCTGGTGGGCGCGTTCAAGGCGGGAGACTGGGCGGAGGCCGTGTACCTGCTGGGCCTCCCGCCCACCGCCAGCGCGCAGGCCGCGAGCTTCCTCGGCGAGGACCGGGGCTTGCAGGGCTCGGCGCTGACTCCGTTGCCGTCGGTGCCGGCCGGCGCGCGCTTCGGCCTGGCCAATCAATTTGCGCCCGCGCTGTCTCTCTTCCCGCAAAGCGTGGCCGCCGGCGCGGGCCGCCTGGAGGTGCGCATCAGCCCCCCGGCCGGCAGTTACGCCAACTCGGTGACCCTCGCCTTCGTGCCGAGCGACCCGGCGGCGCAGGTCTTCTTCCGCACGGCCCCGGACGCCGCCTGGGCGCTGTTTCAACCGGGCGCCCCCCCGCGGCTGTTCACCGAGGCCACGGTCGAGGCCTATGCCGAGAAATCCGGTGAACCCGCCCGCTCGCCCCTCCGCGCCGCGACCTACCGTTTCACCCGCCCACCGGAACAACAGGACAGCGATGGCGATGGCGTGCCCGACTTCGTGGAAATCGCCCACGGCCTGGACCCCCGCTCCGGGCCGGACGCGGACGGGGACGGGACCGATGACGCGACCGAATTGCGCCTGGGGACGCGCCCGGACGATCCGACCAGTTATCCCGGCGGGTCCGGACCCGCGCCGCCGCCGGGGGGCGGGCTGGAGGTGACCCCCTACCTCGAGTTCAACCGCCGGTTGCAAGTGCCGGCCCGCGTGCAGGTGCATGACCTCGCCGGCGGCCTGCTCGGGCGGGCCGACACCGAGCGGGTGGGCTCCAACCTCACTGCCCGGGTGCGGAATCTGCCGGACGGCGATGGCCCGCTGCGCTATGTCTGGGCGCGCGGCCTGGCGCTGCCGAACGAAGAAGTGCTCGGCGTGCTCGCGCCCGCCGAACTGGCCCCTCCCGGCGGGGCGCCTTACCGGTACGAAGGCGGACCTTTGCCGGAGGAAGCGGCCCGCTGGCTGAGGGCCGCCGGCCTGCAGCCGCCGGACCCGGTCCGGGTCCTCGGCCCCGAACAAACCCTCGAGGCGCTCCTGCTGGAAACGAAGCTGCGGCAAATCTTACGGGAACGCGGCCACCCGGACAGTGAGCGCTTCACGCTGTTCCCCTTCCGGGCGCAAGACCAGGGACGGCCCACGCTGACACCGGCGGACTTCGAGGCCCTGGCGCAGCCCGCCGCCCCCGGTCTGCCCGCTTATTCCGTGAGCGGTTTGGTGCAGACGCTGCACACGGCGTTCGCCGCGCCGGATGCCGCCCTCGAGCGAATGCTCCGCGTGGCTGCGGACCTTTGGCTCGCCGCGCGCGCGGCCCTGGCGGCGGTCAACTTCGGTCCGCCCCCCGGCGGCCCGGGGGTGCTTTACTACAGCCGGGCGACGCGCCCGCATGGCACGGTTTGGCGCATGAACGCCGACGGCACCGGCGATGCGCTCCTCACAGTGGGCCATGCCCCGCGCCCTTCCTGGGACGGACGCTGGTTGGCGTTCCTGCGCGATGGCTGGGACACGCTGAACTTCGGCGGGGCCAGTCTCTTCTTGCGCGACCTGGCCACGGGCGAGGAACGGCTGCTGGTGCGCAACGGCGATTATCTCATCCACTGCGCCTTCACCCGGGACAACCAGTCCGTAGTCTTCGACCTGGTGTGCGCCATCTACCAGGTCCGCCTCGACGGCGCGGACTTTCGCCTTTTGATCGGAGGGGACTGCTACGACGACGCCCCGGCGGTGAACCCCGTGGACGGTCGGATCGCCTTCCACGGCCACTCCGTGCAACGCCTGGGTCTGGCCAACGCCGACGGCTCGGACAAACGCTACCTCGAAGCCACCGGCGTGCGCGATTTCTGGCCCAACTGGTCCAACGACGGCCAGTGGCTCTCTTTCTGCGCCAGTGACGCCCGCGCTCCCGGCCGCGGGCGCAATCTTTACCGCATCAAACCCGACGGCTCGGAGCGCCGGCAATTGACCTTTCTGGAGGCCGACAGCGATTACTTCACCACCGGCGGCGTCTGGAGTCCGGACGACTCCGAGCTCCTGGCGGCCGGCGTGGTGGACGGCGTGCCGGGGCTCTTTCGGGTCAAGACCGATGGCAGTGGCGCGCTGGTGCGCCTGCCCACCACTCCGGGGGATGCGCCGTGGTTTGCCGGCGGTTGGTTGCCCGCGCTGCCCGGCGCTCGCGCCCTGGCCGGACGGCAACCCGCCGGCGGGGCGCCCGCCGAAGAGTGGCTCTCCGGCCTCGAGGCGCTGCGACGCTGGCTGAACCGACAGCCCTTGCCCGATGACCTGATGGCCCGGACCTCGCTCGGCGAGGCCGACCGCTCCGCGGCCCTCGAGGCCGCGACGTCGCTGCTGGAGCAACTGGCGCCGCGCGCGCTGGTCCGCCGCCATCTGCGCGTGCGGGCGGACTCCTTTGCCGCGGGATGCACCGTGCTCGACGACGCCGAAGCGCCCGGCCGGGTGAGCCTGTTCACCGCACAGGCCGCACCGTACCGGCCCCCGGCGGGATTCGTGCCCCCGGCCGAGAGTGAGGTTGAAGTCACCGGCTTTGTCACGACACCGGACACGGCGTGCGCGGAGGTCGCGTTGGAAGTGGTGTCCTTCCGCCTGCTGAATCCCCCGCCGCTGGCCTCGCCCGACCGCGACGGCAACGGCCTGGCGGATGCCTGGGAACTGTTGCTGGGCGCCCCCGGCCTGGACCCGGAGGCGGACCCGGACGGCGACGGCGCCAGTAATCGGACGGAATTCCTGGCCGGGACGGACCCCCGCGATCCCCGCAGCTACCCGGGAAGCGAACTGCCCCGGCCGGTGTTGACTCTGGATTTGCTGCCCGGGGCGTGGCTGCGCCTGGCCTGGGCGTGGCCGGATGGCGGGACGAGCCCGGGACGTTTCCGCGTGTGGGAGGCGGAGCAATTGCTCGGGCCCTACCGGCAAGTGGACGTAACCCCGCAGCCCGTGCCCGGGGGCTTCGAGGTCCGGCTGCCGCTTTCGGAGTCGCAGACCCGGTTTTTCCGCCTGAGCGTGGAACCTTGAAAGCCACCAGGGGACGCGCTCGGGCCGGCCCTTGCCGGTACGACCACGCCGCGGCAAGCTCCGGTCATGCGCATCCCGTCTCTTTCCGCCCCTGCCCTGGGCCTGGCCGCGCTGCTGCTGGCCGGTTGTGGCGAGCGCCAGTCCGTCGCGCCTCCCGCCGGCCGCCCGGCGTCCGCCGTCCGGCTTCGCCTCGCCGTCATTCCCAAGGGCGCCAACCAGGTCTTCTGGAAATCCGTCCACGCCGGCGCGGTGAAGGCCGCGGGCGAACTGGGCGTGGAGGTGCTCTGGAAAGGCCCGCTCAAGGAGGATGACCGCGAGTCGCAGATTCGCGTGGTCGAGGACTTCATCACCCGCGGCGTGGACGGCATCGTGCTGGCGCCGCTGGACGACGTGGCGTTGCGGCCGGCGGTGAACGAGGCCGTGCGAGCGGGTCTGCCGGTGGTGATCATGGATTCACCCTTGAGCGGCACCAATTACGTCAGCTTCGTGGCCACGGACAACGAGGAAGGCGGCCGCCGCGCCGCGCGGCACCTGGCCGCGCTGTTGAACGGCGCGGGCCGCGTGATCGTGTTCCGCTTCCTCGAAGGCTCGGCCAGCACCGAACAGCGCGTGGCCGGGTTTCTGGACGAGTTGCGCAAAACGCCCGGTATCGAGGTCGTCAGCGCCTCCCAGCGCTCCGGCGCCACGGCCGAGGTGGCCTACCAAAACGCCGAGAACTTGCTGGCCCCCTTCAAGGCCGGCGGCGCGCTCCGGGTGGACGGCATCTTTTGCCCGAACGAATTCACCACCTTCGCCATGCTCCGGGCGCTGCAGGACGGCGGCTTCGCCGGCAAGGTCAAGTTTGTGGGCTTCGACAGCTCGGAGATGCTCGTGGCGGCGCTGCGCAAGGGCGAGTTGCACGGCCTGGTGCTGCAGAACCCCATCCAAATGGGTTACCTGGCCGTGAAAACCCTCGTCGCGCACCTGCGCGGAGAGCCGGTCCCGGCGCGCATTGACACCGGCTCCACCGTGGCCACGCCCGCCAACATGAACGACCCGGCCATCCGGGCGCTGCTCGAACCGGATTACCGCCGCTGGCTCGGCGAGGAATAGGCCGGGCCCGCGTGCCGGAGGGGCGCACTCCGCCCCGGTCACTCGGCCGGCCCGCCCAGCACCGCGCGCTGGCGCCACAACTCGTCGGGCCGGAAAATGCCCGCCGGGGTGATGATCCCGGTGATCAACTCCGGCGGCGTCACGTCAAAGCCCGGATTGCGCGCCCCGCTGCCGGGATTGGCCACGCGCACATAAACCCGCCGGCCCTTGACCCGGGACGGCGGACCGTGGACGCCGGGCTTTGAATTTCGGACTTCGGACTTCGGACTTTCGACCACGCCCCACGCCCCGAGCACCTCGGCCGCGTCGCGCTCCTCGATCGGGATGTCCGCCCCCGCGCGCAGTGTCCAGTCAATCGTGCTCACTGGCGCGGCCACGTAAAACGGGATGTCGTGCCGCCGGGCGAGCACCGCCTTGGTGTAGGTGCCGATCTTGTTGGCCACCTCGCCCGTGCGGCCCAGAATGCGGTCGCTGCCCACGATCACCAGGTCCACTTCGCCGCGCTGCATCAGGTGCCCGGCGGCGTTGTCGGCGATGACCTGGTGGACGATGCCCGCCTGGGCCAGCTCCCAGGCCGTGAGCGTGGCGCCCTGGCAGCGCGGGCGGGTCTCGTCGCAAAACACGTGAAACCGCCGGCCCTGCGCGTGCGCGGCGTAAAGCGGCGCGGTGGCGCTGCCCACATCCACAAACGCCAGCGCGCCGGCGTTGCAATGCGTCAGCACCCGCATCCCCTCGCGGATCAAGGGCGCGCCGTGGCGGCCGATCGCCTCGCAATGCGCCACGTCCTCCGCGGCAAACTCCCGCGCCGCCGCCAGCGCCAGCGCCTGTTGCTCGGCCACGCTGCCGCCCGCGGCCAGGCGCCGGCGCACAGCGTCCATTGCGTTGACCGGGTCCACCGCCGTGGGCCGCGCGGCCTTGAGGGTCTGGTACACGGTCTCCACGTGCGCCCGGAACCGCTCGAGGTCCCGCCCACGAAAGGCGCGCGCGCCCTGGGCCAGGCCGAAGGCGGCCGCCGCGCCGATGGCCCCGGCCCCGCGCACCACCATGTCGCGAATGGCCGCCGCCGTGGCGCGATAATCGCGCGCGGCCACGATGGCGAAACGGTGCGGCAACAGGCGCTGCTCGATCAGCAGCACCGCGTTGTCGCGCTCCCGAAAGTCCACGGTGCGGACCTGGCGCCAGCGGTTGCGGACCTGGACTCGCATGTGGGCGGGGGCGGGGCGGGCGGGGCGTTCAGGCCTTGGCGGCGCGCAACGTTTTCACCCGCTGGCGCAGTTGCCGGTAAAGCGGGTGTTTGCGGAAGTCCGCCAGGTCCGGATGCCGCGTCAACTGGCGGAAATCGCGAAAACCGGCATCCAACACCTGGTGGAGGGTGTCGTAAGTGCCCTGGAAATTGCCCGTCAACGCCTGGCTGCAGGCCAGATTGAAGAGCGCACCCGGGTCCTCGGGGCGCAACCGCGCGATCTGCTGGTCCACCCGCAAGGTCTCTTGGAAGCGCCCGCGGCGGCAGTAGGCCTCGCCCAACAGTTGCAACGCCTCGACGTACGCCGGGTCGCGGCGGGTCAGGCCGGCCAGAAAACTGATCTCGATGTCCAGGTCCCGGGCCTCGGCGGGGCTGAGTTGGCGTTGACAGCGGCGCGTCATCGTGGCGCGCGAATGTTTGCCCCACTGCGGGCCAAGTCAAGACAGCCGCCGCGCCGTTTGCGGCGACCGGCGACCGCGCCGCCCCGAGCGAGAAAATCCTCTTGGGTGCAAGGCAAATGGGGCGAAGCGCGGGTGGGGTATAGGCGAGGGCGAGGCGGCAGCGCGGGTGGGGCGAGGCACTGGTGGAGCGAGACTTTGGTGGGGCAAGAGTCCGTCGAGCCCTGAATTCGCGGGGAAGCTCGGGGTGCTGCTCCGCCGACCCGCCTGCCGTCGGGCGGGGGCATGGGCCCGGGCCAAGGCCCCGGCCCGGACAGAAAAACCCGCCCCGCTTTCTCCCTTGGGCTCGGACCCTCGCCAACCGCCGACGCAGGACAAAACCGGTGTGTCTTTAACCGGCCGGGATGCCAGCCCAAATGGCCGCTGGCGCCCAATCCCCCATCCGTCCTAATGGCTGAAAAAGCGGCTAAATCTTGTTGACGGCGCGGTTTCGGCGCAAAAAAATGCCCTCATGAAGCGGGTAGGACAAAGACTTGTCTTTGGACATTCCGTGTTGTTCCGATAATGCTGTTCGGCAACTCGTCGGAGGTGCTGGTGACGGGCCATAGGATCACACCTGCTGACGTCAAGAAGGCGCGTGAGGCGTTCGAGACCAACGAGCCTCGCGACCTGTTCTACCGGGCAGCCACTGAGCTCGTTGACCTGGCTCTGCGGCGCGCGACATCATTGACCGTGACCGAGGCATTGGCTGTGTTGCTGCAGACCTGGAACAAGGCCTATTACCAGTACCGCAAGTTCGACAACGCCCACTTCGCGAGTATCGAGAGGTTGCTGGCAGAGCACCAAGCGGCGCTAGCGGGATACCGGGATCGGTCCATCGACGACCTGGACCAGCGGGAGAGGGCGACAATCACGGCACTCTTTCAGGCGTTTGAAGAGGTACTTGGCCCTGTCGGTGCAGCCAAGGCCCTTCATCTCCTCGCGCCCCGGCTCTTCCCCCTGTGGGACCGCGCCATTGCAGAGGCCTACGGTCTCGCGCTAGGGGAAGGCGGCTCGAATGGGGACCGCTACTGGCGTTTCGTCTTGATCTCCCAGCGACAGTGCACTGAGCTGAAGCGCGAAGATCCCGGGTGCCACAACCCGTTGAAGTCGATCGACGAGTACAACTACTGCAGGCATACGAAAGGATGGCTGTCGTGAGTCACACGTTGCCGAACCGAGCAGTCGAGCGGACCGCTGGTTCGCATTCGCTCGCCGCGGCTGCTCACAGCGGGCGTTAGCCGTCTCACGGAAAGACCCGTTGCCGTACCAAGCACTTGCAGACGCCGTTCTTGTCCTGCACTTCGAGGTCGTGTTGTTCGTCGTGCTGGGGCTCCCGGCCATCGTCATTGGGAACAGGGCAGGGTGGGCATGGGTAAACAAGTTCTGGTGGCGCTTGGCGCATCTGATCGCCATCGGGGTGGTGGCGTTACAAGCCTGGCTCGGTCAGTACTGTCCGCTCACGATCTTGGAGTCGTGTCTTCGCATAAAAGCCGGTCAAGCAGGCTACTCCACGAGCTTCATCGGGCACTGGCTGCAAAGTGTCCTGTACTACCAAGCGCCCCTGTGGGTCTTCACGGTCATCTACACCACCTTCGGTCTGCTTGTCGCTTGGGCGTGGCGACGCTACCCGCCTCGGGTGGGCAGGTCAAAGAACAGCGACGCCTAACCACTCGTGGCAGCCGACGGTCACCGGCATGGCGCTTGGACCTGATCCAGGCCCGCGTGAGGATGCGACGGACAAGGAATGCCGCGTGGAGGGCAAGTGCTGCTTGGCCAGTGGGGTTCTTTGCCCGCCTTGGGTTTGTGCAACCCGTCGGGTCTGAACGCGGTTTCGCGTAGTAGCACCCCCGGCAACCGCCTGTCGGTCCGGCAGGCCAAGCGGCGGGTGCCCGATAGGGCGCCGCTGCGCCGGCGCCGACCGACGGCCGGGACGCAGCCCGGCCCTACC
>CAYXPA010000048.1:0-30862 GCA_964466945.1 uncultured Verrucomicrobiota bacterium
CTGACCTGTTGCCGCCGCAGGAAGTCCGGGCGGCCATCGAGAAGGTCATCGCCGCACACCACGGCGCCAGCGCCGCGGACATCGTGCGTACCGTCTCGCGGCTGCTCGGCTTTCAGGCTACCAGCACGGCGTTGCGCAAGATCATTGGCAAACAAATCGAACGTGAGGTGAAATCCGGCCGGATTCACGAATTCGACGGTGTGTATCATCTGTGCGTTGAGCCGTCCGGTTGATAAACAGCGGTGCCGGCCGCGCGGCGCGGTCGCGGTTTGGCCTTTCACGCCCTGTGCCCGGCGGCGAGCGCTTCAGAGGGTGATTTCCACGGGACCGGTTGTCTCCGGCGACCACGCGAACTCGCGCGTGACCGGCGGGGCGGAGCCGACCTGGAGGGTCGCGCGATAGGTGCCGTGGAAAGCGTCCAGCGGGCATTCGCCCTGGGCGTCCGCGGTCAGTTCCGCGCGCGTCCACCAGGCGCCTTTGATGAGCCCGAGCAGGCGGTCATAGACCGGTTTGGGCGACATGTCGCGGCGCACGAGCCCGGCGGCCGCGCCCTGCCACGCGCCGCGGTCGGAGAAGTCCCACCAGGTCAGCGCGGTTGTGGCCGGGTGGGCGAAGACCAGCGTGTAGAAGCGCTCGACGTAGTCGGCTTGGCGGGCTTCGAGTTGGGGGGTGGTGGGGCCCCAATTTTCGCCGGGGCCGCGGCGGGGACCGCTGACCACCGTGGTTTCCGTGAAGTGCAGCGGGCGGCCGAGCCGGGCGAAGGCATCGCAAACCTCCCAGACGCGGGCCAGGGGCCAGGGGTGGTCGTGCATATGGCTTTGCAGCCCCACGGCATCGAACAACGGGCGGCCCTCGGCGTCGCGCAGGGCCTCGAGCAGGGCCCGATAGGGCGGGTCGAGGCGATAGTCGTTGACCAGGAGCGTGGCGCCGGGGTGGGCGGCGCGGGCGGCTTCCAGCGCGCGGCGGGTGTAGGCGACCGGGCCAAGGCTTTCGCCCCAGCGAGCCATGCGGGTGCGGTTGACGCGGTCGGGCAGGTGGGTGGCTTCATTGACCACGTCCCAGAGGTCGAGCCGGCCCTTGAAGCGGGAGACGATTTCGCGCACGCGGCCGTCCGAGAGGCGGGCCAGTTCGGCGTCATCTTCGGGGAGCCAGCGGGGCGAGCCCGCGGGATGGTCCCAGACCAGGGGATGGCCCTTGCAGAGGATGCCGCGGGGGCGGGTCCATTCCAACACGCGGTCGGTATAGTCGTAGTTGGGCTGGCCCGGCGCGCGTTCGTAGCTGGCCCAGTAAAAGCCGAGCGTGGCGAAGTTGAGCAGGGCGGCGAAGCGCTCACGGTAGGCCGCCTCGGCCTCGGGCTCGCCGCAGCGGTCAAACATGAAGAAATTGCCGCCGAAGAGGAAGGCGTGCCGGAGTTGCTCGAGGTGGACGCGCGCGCCGGCGGCGGGTTGACCCGCGGCGGTGCGCACGCGCAGGAGGCCGCGGCGACGGCGGTGGCGGGCGATGCGCTCGCGCGCTTCGGCCAGCAGGTCGGCGTCGGGCCGGGCGGGCGGCTCGCTCGCGCGCAAGGCCCGGGGCAGGGTGGCGGCGGTGAGGGTGGCGGTGCGGAGGAAGGCGCGGCGGTTCATGGCGGGCAGGGTGCGAGACGGCCCGCGGCGGGTCAACCGGCACTTTGGGGCGGGCGTGGGTTCCCGGTGGCCACTGGGGCCGGTTCGGCGCGCGCGCCGGGTAGCCCGACTGGCTCCCGCGCCGGCACCGGAAACCCGGCGGGTTCCCAGTGCCGGTAGAGCCGGTTGCCCAGCGGGATGAGCACGGCCGCGACCCCGATGCCCGCAAGCACGTCCACCGCATAGTGGAACCGGCAGTACACCGTGGACAGGCACAAGAGCACCACCGCGACCAGATGCGCGCCGCGGAGGCGCGGCAGGTAGCGCCACGTAAAGTAGAGGGTGCAAATGGCCACCACCACGTGGCTGCTGGGAAACGCCGCGCCGGGCGGTTCGAACAACTCGTAAATCCACGCGATGACGTGGTACATGACGCCCCGCGTCACCGCTTCGGGGTAGGGGTGGGCCGCGCCCTGCGCCAGCCATTCCGCCGGCAGGCTGAAGTGGTCCACTTCCCGGAAGAACAGCCGCGGGCCGGTGACCGGCAGGCAAATAAACGCCAGGTAGCAGCAATAGAACGCGTAGCTCACCACCGACACGTAATGGAAGAACTGCCGGCGGTTGCGCAGGAACAACGCCAGGCCCACTCCGGCGATCATCACGTAGTACGAGAAGTACGCGCTGTAAAAAAGCTCGCTCGCCCACCGGTACGGCAGGCGGTGCATGAACACCAGGCTGGGCTGGAACCCGAACAGGCGCTGCTCCAGCTCGACGAACCACACGTCCAGATACCCGGGCACGAACATCTCGTTGAGCACTCCGGTTTCCCGGTAAAAGCCCGTGTAGAGCAGGATGGGATAAAAGTGGCGGAGCAGGTCCAGCGCCGGGTGGGGCGGCCGGCGGCGGGCGTGGAACCGGATCAGCGCGTGCACCAGGACCAACGTTAGCCCATGCAACGCCAGCAGGAGCGGCACGCCCGGCACGCGTTCGTTGTGGAAGATCAGGATAAGCAGTCCCACCAGGGCGATGTACCCCTGGGTGGCGTAATCCACGAAGGTGTAGTGCTTCATCGCCGTTTTGTTCGCCCGCTCACAACCAGCCCGCCTCGCGGTACCAACGCGCCGTGGCCGCCAGGCCCTCGGCCAACGGTGTGGCGCACACCTCCCCCAGCCAGCGCCGCAGCCGGCCGATGTCGGCCACCCAACCCGGCGCGGTCAACTCGCGGTGCTTGCCGTGGGCCAGCAGCGTCGCCCGCCGGCTCCACCGCGCCCAGCCCGCCGCCAGGCCGCACACGACCGGCAGCACCGCCCGGGGCAGCCGCAGCCGCCGCGCGCGCCGCCCCAGCGCCTGCGCGATGGCCGCCGCCAGTTGGGCGGCCGTGACCGGCTCCGGCCCGGCCACCTGCACCACCGGGGCTTCCGGCGGCGGGGCGGTTAACGCGCGCCAGACCACTTCCGCCACGTCCGGCGCCCAGACCAGGCTCAACTCCTGGCGGCCGCCGTCGAAGAGCGGGGTCCACCCGCGCGCGGCGACGCGGAACAGGCGCAAGAACTCGCGGTCGCGCGGGCCGTACACGGCGGCCAGGCGGAGGATGACAAAATCGTTTGGCGCGAGGGCCTCGAGCTCGCGTTCCGCGGCCAGCTTGCTGCGCGCGTATTCGGAGAGCGGCCGGGGCGGCTGGTCCTCGCGGGCGGGTTGCGCGCGGGTGCCGGGACCGCTGACGGCCAGGCTGGACAGGAGGATCAACCGGCGGCCGGGGTCAGCGCTGCCGAGGGCCTGCACCAGGTTGCGAGTGCCGTGTTGATTGGCGGCGTAAAGGCCGGCGGGGGTCAGGGCCTTGGTGGCGCCGGCGGCGTGGACCACGTGCGTGACGCCGTCCACGGCGCGGGCCAGGGCCGCGGGGTCTTCGAGGCTGCCGCGGGCGATTTCGCAGGCCGGCAGGTGCGCTTGAATGAAGGTGGTGTCGCTGTGCGAGCGCAACAGCAGCCGCGTAGCCACGCCCGCGGCGCGCAAGCGGTCCAAGATATGACTGCCCACGAACCCGTTGGCGCCCGTGAGCAGGACTTTCATGCGCGAACGGTTTTCCAGGGACGGCGAAGGGCGCGGGCGCCGCGCGGCCGCGGGGCGGCCGGGGCGGTTTCAGAGCACGCCGAGTTCGCGGCCGACCTTGCCGAGCTTGTCCAGGGCGAAGTCTATCTGCGCGTCGGTGTGGGTGGCCATGAGGCTCAGGCGCAGGAGTTCCTGGCCGGGCGGCACGCCGGGGGAGACGACGGGGTTGACGAAGACGCCCTCCTGTTCGAGGCGTTTGCAGAAGCGGAAGGTGGTCAACTGGTCGCGGATGTACACCGGCAGGATCGGGGTCTGGGAGGCGCCCAGGTCGAAGCCCAGCGCCAGCAGGCCCTGCTTCATGCGCTCGGTGTTTTGCCAGAGCCGCCGGATGCGCTCGGGTTCCTCGCGCATGATTTGGAGCGCGGCCAGGGTGGCGGCGGCGTTGGCGGGACTCATGCTGGCGCTGAAGATCAGCGCGCTGGAGTGGTGCTTGAGGTAATCAATCGTGGCCGCATCCGCGGCGATGAACCCGCCCAGGCTCGCCAGGGATTTGCTGAAGGTGCCCATGATCAGGTGCACCTGGTCGGTCAGGCCGAAGTGGGCGGCCGTGCCGTCGCCATGCGGGCCGAGCACGCCGATGGCGTGGGCGTCGTCCACCATCACCACGGCCCGATGCGCGCGGGCCAGGCGGCACAGTTCGGGCAACTGGATGATGTCGCCCTCCATGCTGAAAACGCCGTCCACAACGATGAGTTTGCCGGCGTCGGGCTCGATTTGCTGGAGGCGGTTCTCGAGGGCCGCCATGTCGCGGTGACTGAAGCGCAGGAATTTGCCCGGCGAAAGGAGGCAACCGGCCACGATGCTGGCGTGGTTGCTCTTGTCGGCAAGGATGTACTCGCCGCGGCCGACCAGGGCGCTGATGACGCCGAGGTTGACCTGGAAGCCGGTGCTGTAGAGCAGGACGGCTTCCTTGTGGACCAGCTCGGCCAGGGCGCGCTCGAGTTCGAGGTGGATGTCCAGCGTGCCGTTGAGGAAGCGCGAGCCGGCACAACCGGTGCCGTACTTGGCCACGGCGGCGCGGGCCGCTTCCTTGATCCTGGGGTGGTTGGTCAGGCCCAGGTAGCTGTTCGAGCCGAGCATCAGCACCTTTTGGCCGTTGATGATGACCTCGGTGTCTTGGGCGGAGGAAATGGTGCGGAAGTACGGGTACAGCCCCAGGGCCCGGACCTGGGCGGCGCTTTTGAAATTCCGGGCCTTGGCCAGCAGCGGCAGGTCGGCGGCCGGGCCGGCGGGCTTGCCATCCCGGCCCGGGGAGGGAAGGGGCGGAGGGTGAAGGGGGAAAGCGGCTTCGGTTACCGGCTCGCTTCGGGACAACGCGTCAGTGGCGGGGGTGCCATTGCCGGATTTCTGCGCCGGAAGGGTCTGGGGTTCGCGTTTCATCTGGGGACGCGGTCAGGCCGGCCGGTGGCAGCCGGTTGGCTGCGCCAGCCGGGGGTTGTTTTTGACGGTGGCCCGCGCGCGGTAAACAGCCATTGTGCGGGGGGCATCGTTTCGGTTTGCGCTCGGGGGTGTCAAGGTTGCTTTTGGGTGGGCGGAGGCGCGGCGCGGCTCCATGCTGGCATCGGCGGCTGGCGCCCACCCCGCGGAGACGCCGCGCGCGCCGGGCGGATGGTTGGCGTTTTGTTTTGCCGCAGGTCCGGCGGTGAATTACAAGGGCCGGCCCGGATGCGCTTATGAGCCCAGTGAACCACGCCCCGAGCCCGCCCCTCAAGCTGCTGGCCGCCAACCGCAGCGAGATCGCCATTCGCATTTTCCGTGCCGCCACCGAGCTGGGGATGCGCACCGTGGCCATCTACGCCCAGGAAGACCGGTTCGGCATCCACCGTTTCAAGGCGGATGAGGCCTACATCGTCGGCGCCGGCAAAGGCCCGGTGGGCGCCTACCTGGACATCGAGGGCATCATCGCCCTGGCCCGCGAAAAGGGGGTCCACTTCATCCATCCCGGCTACGGGTTTCTCTCGGAGAATGCCGACTTCGCCCAGGCGTGTGCCGACGCGGGCATCACGTTTGTCGGGCCCCGACCCGAGTTGCTCCGGCTCATGGGCGACAAGACGGCGGCCCGGGCCCTGGCGCAGAAGGTGGGCGTGCCCACGCTGCCGGGGACGGCGGAACCGATCCACCAGCGGGCGCAGGCGCTGAAGATCGCCCGGCAGATCGGGTTTCCGCTCATCATCAAGGCCGCCTTCGGCGGGGGCGGCCGCGGGATGCGGGTGGTGGAGAAGCCCGCCGAGCTGGACGGGCTCCTGGACGAGGCCCGGACCGAGGCCGGGCGGGCCTTCGGCAATCCGGCGGTGTTTCTTGAAAAATACATCCGCCACGCCAAGCACCTCGAGGTGCAGGTGCTGGGCGACCGCCACGGCCACGTGGTGCACCTGCACGAGCGCGATTGCTCGGTCCAGCGCCGCCACCAAAAGGTCATCGAGATCGCCCCCGCCGTGGACCTGCCCGAGTCGTTACGGCGGGAGCTGTGCGACGCGGCGGTGCGCCTGGCCCGGGAAATCCGCTACGACAACGCCGGCACCATCGAGTTTCTGGTGGACGCGGACACGGGCGAGTGGTTCTTCATCGAGATGAACCCGCGCATCCAGGTCGAGCACACGGTTACCGAGGTCATCACCCAGATTGACCTGGTGCGCTCGCAGATCCTCATCGCCCAGGGGCACGCGCTCTTTAGCCCGGAGGTCGGCCTGCCGCCGCAGGAGGCCATCCCGCGCCACGGCTACGCGCTCCAGTGCCGCGTCACCACCGAGGACCCGGAGAACCGCTTTGCCCCGGACTACGGCCGCATCCTCACGTACCGCTCGGCCGGCGGTTTCGGCGTGCGGCTGGACGGGGGCATGGGCTTCGCCGGGGCGGTCATCACGCCCTTCTACGACTCGCTGCTGGTGAAGGTGACGACCGCGGGCAGCACCTTCGACATCGCGCTCCAGCGCATGGACCGGGTGTTGCGCGAATTCCGCATCCGCGGCGTCAAGACCAACATCCCCTTCCTCGAGAACGTCATTCACCATCCGACCTTTCGGGCCGGGCGCGCGACGACCACGTTCATTGACACCACGCCGGAGTTGTTTCGCTTCAAGCCCCGCAAGGACCGGGCGACCAAGCTGCTGCGCTTCCTGGGCGAGGTCATCGTCAACGGCAACCCCCAGGCCAAGGGCTACGTGCCCAAAACCCTGCCCACGCCGGTGGTGCCGGCTTACGACCCCAAGGTCCCGCCCCCGCCGGGCACCCGGCAGAGGCTCTTGGAAATGGGGGCCGAGCAGTTCGCCCGCTGGATTCGCGAGCAGCGCCGGCTCCTGATCACCGACACCACCTTCCGCGACGCCCACCAGTCGCTGCTGGCCACGCGGATGCGCACCTACGACATGGAGCACGCGGGCGCCGCGCTGGCCCGGCGCGTGCCGGAGCTCTTCAGCGTCGAAATCTGGGGCGGGGCCAAGTTCGACACCTCGATGCGGTTCCTGCACGAGGACCCGTGGATTCGCCTGCGCCGGCTGCGGGAGCGCATCCCCAACATCTGCTTCCAGATGCTCTTCCGCGGCGCCAACGCGGTCGGCTACTCGAACTACCCCGACAACGTCGTCGCCGCGTTTGTCCGCCACGCCGCCGCCCACGGCATTGACCTGTTCCGCATCTTCGATTCGCTCAATTACCTGCCGAACCTGAAGGTGGCGATGGAGACCGTGCGGGAGACCCACGCCCTGTGCGAGGGCGCCATTTGCTACACCGGAGACATCCTCGATCCCCGGCGCACCAAGTACTCGCTCCAGTACTACCTCAAGCTGGCGAAGGAGCTCGAGCGCATGGGCGCGCACATCCTGGGCATCAAAGACATGGCCGGCCTGTGCAAACCCTACGCCGCCCGCGCCCTGGTCCGGGCCCTCAAGGAGGAAATCGGCCTGCCCATCCACTTCCACACCCACGACACCAGCGGCATCGCCGCCGCCAGCGTGCTCGAGGCCACCGAGGTGGGCGTGGACATTGCCGACCTGGCCATTGCCTCGCTCTCCGGCTCCACCAGCCAGCCCTGCCTCAACTCGATCGTGGCCGCGTTGCGCGGCCAGCCCCGCGACACCGGGCTGGACCTGGACACGCTCAACGAGTTCTCGAACTACTGGGAGCTGGTGCGCGAGTTCTACGCGCCCTTCGACACCGCGCCGAAATCCGGCAGCGCCAACGTCTATCTCCACGAAATGCCCGGCGGCCAGTACACCAACCTCAAGGAACAGGCCGCCGCCATGGGCCTCTTGTCCCGGTGGCCCGAGATCGAACGCACCTACGCCGAGGTCAACCAGCTCTTCGGCGACATCGTCAAGGTCACCCCCAGCAGCAAGGTCGTCGGGGACCTGACCATCTTCCTCATCACCCGCGGGCTCAAACCGGCCGACGTCCCGAACCTCGAGCCCGGCGCGACGCCCTTCCCCGAATCGGTGGTGGACATGCTCCAGGGCGGCCTGGGGCAACCGCCCGGCGGCTGGCCCAAAAAACTTCAGCGCATCGTCCTGGGCGACCGCCCCGCTTACACCGGGCGCCCCGGCGCCCGCCTCAAGCCCCTGGACCTCGCCCAGGTCCGCGCCGAACTCTCCGCCAAGCTCAAGCACGAGGCCAGCGAGGACGACGTCCTCGGTTACCTCATGTACCCGGACGTGTTCCTGGCCTACGCCCGCATGGCCGCCACCTACGGCGACCTCTCCGTCCTGCCCACGCCCGCCTTCTTCTACGGCATGAAGCCGGGCGACGAAATCAGCGTGGACCTCGAGCCGGGCAAGACCCTCATCATCCGCCTGATCAGCGTCAGCCCCGTGGACCCCGAGGGCAAACGCGTGGTCGCCTTCGAGCTCAACGGCATGCCCCGCCAGATCGCGGTGGTGGACAAAGCCGTTCACCCCAAGGTCAAGGCCCGCGTCAAGGCCGACCCCGACGACCCCCTCCAAATCGGCGCGCCCATCCCCGGCGTCATCACCGCCCTGCCCATCACCCCCGGCGCCCGCGTGCGCAAGGGCGACAAACTTCTCAGCCTCGAGGCCATGAAGATGCAGACCACCGTCGCTGCTCCCGCGGATGGGCTCGTGGCCGAAATCGCCGTGCAGGTGGGCGACACCGTCGAGGCCAAGGACCTCGTGGTCCGCCTCAAGCCGGCTTGAGCCGCGCCGCGCCGCCTGGCCGGTTCCGCCCCGGACTTGCCCGGCGGCCCGACGCGGCGCAAGGTCGCTCCGCCATGAAGACTTCACCTGCCTTCCTTGCCGGCCTGGCCGCCGGATTTGCTGCCCTCGACGCCCTCGCCGCCGACCTGCCCCCGCCGGTGCTGCC
Organism: uncultured Verrucomicrobiota bacterium; assembly: GCA_964466945.1. Classification (GTDB taxonomy): domain Bacteria; phylum Verrucomicrobiota; class Verrucomicrobiia; order Limisphaerales; family J093; genus DSVZ01. Next base: position 9,024 of record CAYXPA010000048.1, read on the forward strand.
CGCCGGGGTGGGCGTGAACATCCACTTCAACCGCGGCCACGAGGCCGACCTGGACCTGATCGCCGCCGCCGGCATCAAGGTTGTGCGCATGGACCTGGGCTGGGCCGGCATCGAGCGCCAAAAGGGCCGGTACGATTGGTCCGCCTACGACGAACTCACGGCCAACCTCGAAAAGCGCGGCCTCCAACCGCTCTACATCCTCGACTACTCGAACCCGCTGTACGAGGAAACCGTCGTCAGCCGCAACCCCGTCACCGGCCAGGAACAGCGCGACACCGCCTCGCCCCAACACCCGGAGAGCGTGGCCGCCTTCGCCCGCTGGGCCGCCGCCGCCGCCGAGCGTTACCGTGGCCGGCGCGTGATTTGGGAAATCTGGAACGAACCCAACATCTCGTTCTGGAAACCCAAACCCGACGTCGCCCAGTACAACGCCCTCGCCCTGGCCACCGGCCGCGCCATCCGCGCCGTGGACCCCGCGGCCACCCTCATCGGCCCGGCCACGTCCGAGATTCCGCTGCGCTTCCTCGAGGACCACTTCGCTTGCGGCATCCTCGAGTACCTCGACGGCGTGAGCGTCCATCCGTACCGCAATTACGCCAAGCCGCCGGAGACCGCCGCGGCCGAGTACGCGAAGCTCCGCGAATTGATCGCCCGCTACGCGCCGCCCGGCAAAAAGGACCTTCCCATTCTCAGCGGCGAGTGGGGGTACGCCTCCCACACCCGGGGCGTCCCGCTCGCCACCCAGGCCGCCTTCGCTGCCCGCCAGCAACTGGCCAACCTCCTGGCCGGCGTGCCGCTCTCGGTCTGGTACGATTGGAAAAACGACGGCCCCGACCCCGACGAGCGCGAGCACAACTTCGGCCTGGTCCACGCCGACCTCTCGCCCAAACCCGCCTACCATGCCCTCCAAACCCTGACCACCGAGCTGGCCGGTTACCGCATCGCGCGCCGCCTCGACCTGGGCCGCGACAGCGACTACGCCCTGCACCTGCGCCGGGACGGCGGGCCGGACAAACTCGCGCTCTGGACCACGGCCGAGGCGCACCCGGTTTCGCTGCCGGTGCAACGCGCGGGCCGCGCGCGGCTCGAGGCGGTGGCGGGCTTGGGCGCTCGCTTTCGCCTCGAAGCGGAAACCCGGTCCGACGCCGCCAGTGCCACGGCCAGCCACACCTTGAGCCTGGAGGGCGACGCCCGGTTGCACCTCGAGGGCGATGCCTTGCGCGTGGACCTCGGCCCGTTGCCGCTTTACCTCACCCTCCTCGAGGGCGTGGCCCTGGCCCGCTGAACGCGCGCCGGGCGACTTTCACGGCGTGCCGGCGGCCCCGGCGCCGCGCTCGGCCCACTGTCGAGGGCCGCGGCTGACGGGCGCTTCGTGGAGGACGATTTGTTCCGGGCGCGTCACGTACACCGCCGGGTCGCCCTGGTACCACGCCGCCTCGCCGGTGACCGTGACGGTCTGGCCTTCGCGGAAACGCCCGGCCCGGTCGCGTCCCATCTCGGTGCCCAGCCCGGCGAACCCGGCCCAGGCCTCGCGCGGGATGAGCACCTTGAACGTGCCCTGGTGCGGCTCGGCAAACGCCAGCAACACCAACTTGCCGTTGTTGAACACGTAGCGGAGTTGGTCGGTGATCGTCACGGGCGCGGCCGCCGGTTGGGTCGGTTCGAGCCTTCCGGCGCCGGCAGCGTCGCGACTCGCCGGCGCGGCGGCGGCCAGCGGATTGCCGCTGACCAGGCAAAAGATCGCGCCGGCGGTGTCGCGCACAATCAGCCGGTCCGGCGTGGCCACCACGCAGCCGTACTCGGTCCAAAACCGGTCGTGGACCGTGCCCTGGTTGAAGCACACATAGAAGCCGCCGGCGTAAATCCGGCCGCAACTGGGGTCCTCGACCAGGGCGCTCGGACAATAGTGAGTCGGCGAATAGGTGCAGGAACCGCAGGCCCCTTGCGAGACAATGAACCAGGGCAGGTTCGCTGTGTTGATCTTCTTGGCGAAGGTGCCGTAGGCCGGTCCGCGATCCAAGACCCGCAGCGCGTAGGTCACCAGCCAGTGACTCCCGAAGAGGTAATCGCCCGCGGCAGACAAGAACGGCTGCTCGTCGGTGAGCAGGAAGGCGTCGTCGTCGGCGTCGTTGCCATGCCGAATCCAGCGCACATCCCCGGCCTGCAACCCGGGCACGGTGGTGTCATCGAGCACGATTTCGCCAAAGTGCGAATCCCAGCGGGCGTCGTAGCGGTGCTCGCCCCGGATGATTTGCAGGGCCACTTCCGAGCCGTCGGGGAAGGTGCGGATGATGGGCATCGAGCCCAGCGGCAGGTAACCGCCGTCGCCGAAGCCGCCCTGGCCGTTGTTGATGTCGAAGGCCACCGCGCCGTCGTCCAGCCGCAGGGCGAAGTGGCAACGTTGCTCCGGTCGCGCCGCCAGCCGGGCGCGGATGGTGGCGTTGTCCGGCACGGCAAAGGGGTTGGGATTGTCCCAGAGCCGGTCCCAGTGATTGCGCTGGCGCACCAGCACCAGGCCGTGTTGCTCGGCAATCACCGGCCAGCCGCGGGCATACTCGTAGGGTTCGCCGGGAGTGTGCACGCCGGGCTTGACCCGCCAGCGGCGCGTGCCGTCGGCGTTGCGGATGCCGTGCACGTGCAAATCCGCCGTGCAGACCACCACCAGGTCGCGCCGGGCCGAGTACGCGGGCGGGGTGTGCACCACCGCGCCGGCGTCGTAGAGCCAGTTGGTGCTCAAGGTCACCGGGTCCAACGCCAGGACGAACCGGCCCATGGCGGCCAGCACCCGACCCGGGAGCACCGCCGGCGGCAGCGGCAGAGGACTGGGCGCGCCCAACCCGCACTCGCCCAGCACGCGGCCATCGTCGGCGGCGAGCTTGTAGAGGCGGCCGTTGCTCGAGACGGCGAAGAGCGCCCCGCTTTGCGCGTCGTAGGCCACCGTCGAGTTGAGCGCTCCGCCCGGCCGGACCTGCCACGCCACGGTGCCGTTGGCCTCGTTCAGCGCCACCACGCCGTTGGTGCCGCAAGCGATAAACACGCGCCCCGCCGCCACCACCGGCTGCACGTTGCGCGGCAGCAAAATCTTGTCCGGCGCCACGCGCCCGGCGGCGTCCGACCCGTTCCACTGCCACGCCCAGCGCCAGGGCGGCGCGGGCGCGGCGGGCGCATAGCCGGTGCGCCGGGCGTCCCGGGCATGTTGCGGCCACGGCGCGGCCGCCGGCACGGCCGCCGCCTGCACGCGATAAAAGGCCGCCGCGGTTTGCACGGTGTCCGTGAAGGTGTTGCTCGGCGGCGTGGCGGGCAGGTTGGCGGCGATGGTGACGAAGGGCTGGTCCAGCCGCGAGGTGCGCTCGACCTGGTACACGCGGTAGGCCTGGCTGCTCCAGGCAAACCAGAATTGCTCGGCGCCCGCGCGCCCGAACGCCTCGATCCGCGGCGGGCCTTCCGGTTCGGCTCGCAACGGCAGGCACGGGACCGGGTCGCCAGCCAGGCTCAACAACAGACCCGGAAGCCAGAGCGTCCGAGACTGACGCCGGCGGGCAGGTCGCCGGAGGAGATTCGCAGCGAGGTCGGTCAGACCGGTTGCTGTGGGGAACTCGAAGCGGAGGTTTTTCATCTGACGCCTGTAGGTTTGCCGGCTCCGCGCGGGCTGACAAGGCGGGAGCGGGTCCGCGCCCGGACGATTCACCCCGATTTTACCGGGGGCCCGCCGGAGGTGCACGGTGCCTCCCGCATCGCGAGAGCAGAGCTGGGCCCTTCGGCGCATTTCAGTTTATGGCAGGCGGTCATCTCTGGCGTAGCGCAGGTTTCCCAACCTGCCGTATCGCCGACTTCCAGTCGGCGGGCCAAGACCGGTCATTACCGTCCAGGAGTTCCCCGCGTTTGCGGATTGGAAATCCGCGGTACGGCAGACTTGGAAGTCTGCGCTACGTGCATCGCCTTTGGCGACCCGCTGTCAGAAAATGAAATGCGCCGTGGGCCCTTCACGCGCGGCCTTTGGGGTTGACCGGCGCGACGTGAATTTTACCCTGCCGCCATGCGCCCTGGTTGCCTGGCCGTGTTGCCGGTTGTGTGTGTGGGTGTGTGGCTTGACCTGATGGCCGCGTCGGCGGGCGCGGGTGAGGGCGTGACGCTGCGCGAGGTGGACGGCCGGGTGCGCGTGGAAATCCAGGGCGAGCTTTTCACCGAGTACCATTTCCAAAACGTCTCGCGTCCCTTCCTCTATCCCGTGCTCGGCCCCGGTGGCGTGCCGTTGACGCGGAACTGGCCCATGAAGGAGGCCCCCGGCGAGGAGCGCGACCACCCGCACCACCGCTCGCTGTGGTGGGCGCACGGCGAGGTCAACGGCGTGGACTTCTGGTCCGAAAGCGCCCGGGCCGGCCGCACTGTGCACGAGGAGTTTCTCGAACGCGTCTCCGGCCCGGACCGCGCCGTGTTGCACACCCGCAACCGGCTGGTCGCCCCCGACGGCCGCACGGTGGGCCGGGTCGAGTTCAAAATCACCTTCCACCGCGGCGACGCCGACGCGCGCTGGCTGGACTGGGAAACCACCGTCCTGGCCACCGAGGGCGAACTCAAGCTCGGCGACACCAAGGAAGGCACCATGGCCATCCGCCTGGCCGAGACCATGCGCCTGAAGCCCAACAAGGAAAACGCCGGCAAAACCACCGGCCACATCCTCGCCAGCACCGGCCTGCGCGACGGCGAAACCTGGGGCAAACGCGCGCCCTGGGTGGACTATTTCGGCCCGGTCGAAGACCGCGTGATGGGCGTAGCCATCTTCGATCACCCCGCCAATCCGCGGCATCCCACCTGGTGGCACGTGCGCGACTATGGCCTGTTTGCCGCCAATCCGTTTGGCGTGCACGACTTCGAGAAAAAACCGCCCGGCACGGGCGACCTGACCATCCCGGCCCAACAGGGCATCACTTTCCGCTACCGGTTTCTGTTCCACCGCGGCGATGCCGCGGCCGGCCGCGTGGCCGAGCGCTACGCGGCCTACCAGGCGGAAAAACCGTAACCTCGCCGCTGAATTTCACCGCCCGCCACCCATCCAATCCCGTATGCAAAAACCGAATCCAGCTTCGTTGACCCGTCGAGATTTCCTCCGCTCCACCGCGCTGGCTGCCGCCGGCCTGGGCGCGGCGCCTTCACTCTTTGCCGCCGGCCGCCGGGGGCGGGCGCTGGGGCCGAACGACGAAATCGGCGTCGCCATCGTGGGCTTCCGCGGCCAGGGCGGCAGCCACATCAACAGCCTCACCAAGCTGCGCGAAGCCGGGGAAAAGGTCCGCATCGTGGCGCTCTGCGATGTGGACTCCGAGGTGCTCGCCCGCGGGGTCAAGCAGTTCGCCGACCGGGGCCAGCCGGTGCAGGGTTATCGCGACCTCCGCGAACTGCTTGCCGACCCGCACGTGGACGCGCTCTCGATCGCCACGCCCAACCACTGGCACGCCCTGGCCACCATCTGGGCGTGCCAGGCCGGCAAGGACGTGTACGTCGAAAAGCCCGTCTCCCACAACGTGTGGGAGGGCCGCAAAATGGTCGAGGCCGCCCGCCGCTACAACCGCATCGTCCAGACCGGCACACAGAGCCGCTCCAGCCGCCAAGGGATCGCCGCCGCCGTCCAGTGGGTGCGCGCCGGCCAGCTCGGCAAAATCCGCGTCGCCCGCGGCATCTGCTACAAACGCCGCGACTCGATCGGCAAGGTGGACGGTCCCCAGCCCATCCCGCCCGAGGTGGATTACGACCTGTGGTGCGGCCCCGCGCCCAAGGACCCGCTCATGCGCAAACGGCTGCACTACGACTGGCACTGGGTCTGGCCCACCGGCAATGGCGACCTTGGCAACCAGGGCATTCACGAGATGGACGTGGCCCGCTGGTTCCTCGGTGTGATGGAGCTTTCCCCGCGGGTCTTCGCCGTCGGCGGCCGGCTCGGCTACGTGGACGACGGCACCACGCCCAACACGCTCGTCATCTACCACGACTACCCCGGCGCGCCGCTGATCTTCGAGGTGCGCGGCCTGCCCGCCGCCAAAGGCGCCAAGGACATGGACCGCTACCGTGGCGTGCAAATCGGCATCGTCATCGAATGCGAAGGCGGTTACGTGGCCGTGCCGGACTACAACAGCGCCACCGCCTACGACTGGAACGGCAAGGAAATCCGCAAGTGGTCCGGTTCCGAGAACCACCACGGCAACTTCCTCAAGGCCGTCCGCAGCCGCAAAGTGGCCGACCTGCACGCAGACATCCTCGAGGGCCACCTCTCCAGCGCCCTCTGCCACACCGGCAACATCTCCTACCGGCTCGGCCGCCCGTTGCCGCCCGAGGCCATCCGCGACCAGATCGCCGCCGACAGCGGCGCGCTCGAAGCTTGCGAGCGGGCTTACGAACACCTCCGGGCCAACGAGGTGGACCTGCACGCCACGCCGGCCACGCTCGGCGTGGTGCTCCGCATGGACCCGAAGTCCGAGCGGTTCCTGGACAACCGCCTCGCCAACCACCTGCTCACGCGCGCCTACCGCAAGCCGTTCGTGGTGCCCGAAAAAGTCTGAGCCGTCCTGCAGCCGCGCGGTCGGCCGGGTTGAACCTGCAAAACCGGCTGGCAGGAAGGACGCCCGCGCCCCGCGTGTGGTTTGGTGCGCCCGCGCGCAAAATCCGTTGGCGGTGATTGGCTCCCTACGGCAGCCGCCATTCCGGTAGGGCGCCGCTGCGCTGGCGCCGAAACCGGCCGCGCCTCAGCACGGCTCTACCCAGTGGAGACCACGGGCAACCGGGTAGGGCGCCGATCAGCGCCGGAACATCCCGGGAGGCAGGCCGCCGGAGCCGCCGGGGCCGCCCAGACCGCCGAGCCCCCCGCCGCCGCCCATGCGGGCCAGCATTTTCTGGAACTTGCCCATCTTTTTCATCATCTGCTGCATCTGGTGGAAGCGGTTGAGCAGGTTGTTGACCTCGCTCACCTTCACCCCGCTGCCGTTGGCGATGCGCAGCCGCCGGCGGGCGTTGAGCAGATTCGGGTTGCGCCGCTCGGCCGGGGTCATGGCGCAGATGATGCCCTCCATGCGGCGAAACTCCTTTTCGCCCCGACTCAGGTCGGCGCCCTTGAGGGCCTCGGCGCCGCCGGGCAAAAGCCCCACCAGACTCTCCAACGGCCCCAGCTTGCGCATCTGCCGCAACTGGGCCAGGAAGTCCTCGAGCGTGAACTGGCCCTTGCGCATCTTTTCCTCGAGCCGCCGCGCCTCCTCCTGGTCCACCGCCTCGGCGGCCTTTTCGACGAGCGACACCACGTCGCCCATGCCCAGGATGCGCTGGGCCATGCGCTCGGGGTGAAAGGGCTCGAGGTCCTCGAGTTTTTCGCCCACGCCCATGAACTTGATGGGCCGGCCCACCACGGCGCGGAAACTCAGCGCCGCGCCGCCGCGGGCGTCGCCGTCCAGCTTGGTGAGCACCGCGCCGGTGATGCCCAGGGCCTGGTGGAAATGCGTGGCCACGTTCACGGCTTCCTGGCCGGTCGCGGCGTCGAGCACGAGCAAGATTTCCGAGGGCTGCACCAGGTCGCGCAGGCGCACCAGCTCCTGGACCAGCGGCTCGTCAATGTGCAGGCGGCCGGCGGTGTCGAACAGCAGCACGTTGCGTTGCCGGGCCGCGGCGGCCTCGCGGGCCTCGCGGGCCAGGCGCAGGACATCCGTTTCGCCCGGCTTGACGAAGACGGGCAGGTCCAACTGGCGGCCCAGCGTGGCCAGTTGGTCCATGGCGGCGGGGCGGTACACGTCGGCGGCCACCAGCAGGGGCGCGGCGCCCTGTTTCTGGAGCCAGCGGGCGAGCTTGCCGCAGGTGGTGGTCTTGCCCGAGCCGTGCAACCCCACCAGCATCAGGCTGGCGGGCGCGCCCTCCAGCCGCAGCCCCGCCGTCTCCGCGCCCAGCAGCGCCACCAGTTCGTCGTGGATGATTTTGATGATCTGCTGGCCGGGCTGGATGCTCTGAATGACCTCCTGGCCGAGCGCCTTCTGCTTGACCGCCTCGATGAAGTCGCGGGCCACCTGGAAGTTCACGTCGGCCTCGAGCAGCGCCAGGCGCACCTCGCGCAGGGCGTCGGCCACGTTCGCCTCGGTGATGCGCCCCAGGCCGCGCAGGTTGCGGAAGACGTTTTGGAGCTTGCCGCTGAGCGTCTCGAACATGGCCGCACGCTAGACCGGGCCGGGGGGCTTTACAAGGCGCGCGGGCGGCGGCGGCAGATCAAGCCGGCTCCGGCGTGTGGCCTGGGCTCCAAAAGCTCAGGGTGGCGCGGCCGGACCCGCGGCCCCGGGCTGCGTCCGCACAGTGAGCGCCCGGGCCAGCGCCGCACCCACGACGCGCGCGCCGGCCGCGTTGAGGTGCGTGTCGAACAGCGCGTTAAACGGCAGTTCGCCCCGTTCGACCGCGAGCGCGCGCAACGGCGGGGTCAGGTCCACAAATTCGACGCCACTTGCGGCACACAGGCCGCCGACCCATTCGGGCAGGTCTGTCGGTTGCCAGTCCCGGACCACGGCTTCCGTGGCGGGGTCGAAACGGATTTGCCCGTGCAACACGCGCCGCTTGCAAGGCATGAAGGCCAACCAGGGCGTGGCTAGATGTCCTCTCGCCAGGGCGGCCAGTGCCTCCAGGACCTGGCAGAATTCGCGGCGCAGGTTCGCGTCCAGCTCCGCCGCGGCGGGGGGCAGGTCGGAAAGCGTCAGCGGCACTTCGCCGCGGGGACCGCGCCAATACGCCAGCGGCGGCAGCTCCTTCGCGGGAGTGGCGGCGGGAGTGACGAACCGGTCCACCAGCCACGTGACCAACGAGGTTTGCGGCGGGCGCTCGGGGGACAGCGGGCGGCCTTTGCGGAACCGGTCCCGCGCCGCGGCCTCCCGGGCCAGGTCCTCCAGATCGTTGCCCTCGTAAAAAACCAGCATCAGATGCCGCGTCGCCGGCGCCAGCCCCCAGTGGCGCAGGAAGCTCAACTGGGCCAGCGGGCCGGTGTGACTCACGCCCAGATTGCGCACGCGCCAGCCGGTCAAACGCGCCAGGTGCGAGGTGAACAGGTCCGCAAAGGGCAGATGCCCCAGTTCGGTGAAGGAATCGCCCGCCACAGCCACCTCCCAGTCGCCGTCGCCGGTCTCATGGCGAAACCCGTGCCGGTCATAGCGGACCGTTACCGGCACTTCGTCCCGGTAGGCCTCGTCCGGCAAACCCAGCGCGCGGAGGCCGCTGCGCAACACCTGGCCCCGCCAAACCAGCGGACCGGCCCGACGCCAGAAGCCCTCGCCCGTCGGCTCATCGGGTTTCCGATAAAAGGGCGCCAGCGCGCGATAACCGCGCTCCCACTTGCGAAAATCCACGTGCAACCCGCGCCCCAGCATTTCCAGGCCCGCCAGCGTGAGCGTCGTTACCCCCAGGGCCAGGCACACCCGCGCCGCCCACGGGCGCGGTTGCCCGTCGCGCTTGAGCAGGCACAGCACCAACACCACGCCGCCCAACGCCGCCAACGGTTCGGTCAGCAACCGCCAGTAGGAATCCGGCGCGGCGGCCAGGGCGATCCCCAGCGCGCCGGCCAGCATCGCACCGGCGCAAAACAGAGGCCCTGCCGTGTACAGCAGAAAGGTCCGGGCGGTGGGCGCCATTTTCTCGGGCCGCCAATCTTTCACAGCCCGGCCGACTCCGCCAATTTTTTGGCGCCCGCCCCCGCACCGCCGGACCTCCGCTATCAACCTGGGCTGCGGCGAACCGCCGGGCGAACATGGCCCGTCACCGTTCGTCTCCGCGCGGTTGCCAGCGCGGCCTCGTGGGGTGTAAATGCCCGCGTGACCGCAATCCCCACACCCCAGCACGCCTCCCTGGTCGAGGGACGTGCCCACGTTTGGAACCTGCGCGCCATCGCGCCGTGCTGTGACTTCGCCTCGCCGCCGCCCCCGCGCGGGTCCGGCTGGCTTGCGCGGTCGGCCCGGGTGTGGCTGGCATGGCTGGTCCTGGCGCTGGGCGGCAGCGCTCCAGCGGCCGAGCCGGCCCGGCCGCGAAACATCGTGTTCATCCTCACCGACGACCACCGCTACGACGCGCTCGGCTTTCTGGGCCATCCCTTCTTGGAAACGCCACACCTGGATTCGCTCGCCCGCAACGGCGCGTATCTGAAGCACGCCTTTGTCACCACCGCGCTCTGTTCGCCCAGCCGCGCCAGCATCCTCACCGGCCAGTACGCCCACCGCCACGGCGTGGTGGACAACAACAATCCGGTGCGCACCGACCTGACGTTTTTCCCGCAGCTCCTGCAAAAGGCCGGTTACCGGACCGGCTTCTTCGGCAAGTGGCACATGGGCGGCGAGTCCGACGCCCCGCAGCGGGGGTTCGACAAGTGGGTGAGTTTTCGCGGCCAGGGCGAGTACTGGCCCGACCGCCGGGGCACCCCGGCCGAAAAGGCGGCCGCCGGCCGACCCGGCACGCGGCTCAACGTGGACGGCCAGCTCGTCCCGCAGAAGGGCTATATCACCGACGAGTTGACCGATTACGCCCTGGACTGGCTGAAGACGCTGCCGCGCGAGCAGCCTTTCTTCCTCTACCTCTCGCACAAGGCGGTGCACTCGGAGTTCGTGCCGGCCGAGCGTCACCGGGGTCGTTACCGCGACCAACCGCTGCCCATCCCGGCCTCGCGCACCCACCACGCCCACGCGCCGATGTGGGTGCAGAACCAGCGCAACTCCTGGCACGGCGTGGATTTCGCCTACCACTCGGACCTCGACATCGCCGCCTACTACCGGCGCTACTGCGAGACGTTGCTGGCCGTGGACGAAAGCGTCGGGCGCGTGCTGGCGGCGTTGCGGGAGCGCGGCCAGCTCGAGGACACGCTGGTGGTGTACATGGGCGACAACGGTTTCGGCTTCGGCGAGCACGGGCTAATTGACAAGCGCACCGCCTACGAGTGGTCCATCCGCGTGCCCCTGTTGATGCAGTGCCCGGGCGTCATCCCGGCCGGCACGGTGGTCACCCAACTGGTCGCCAACATTGACCTCGGCCCGACCCTGCTCGAGGCCGCCGGCGCTGCCCCGCTGCCGGACGCCGACGGCCGCAGCTTCTGGCCCCTGGTGCGCGGTCAGTCAACCCCCTGGCGCACCGAGTTGCTCTACGAGTATTTCTGGGAGAAAAATTTCCCGCACACGCCCACGCTCCACGCGCTGCGGGGCGAGCGCTACAAGTACGTGCACGTGCACGGGCTGTGGGACCTGGACGAGCTTTACGATCTGCAAACCGACCCGGGCGAGACGCGCAACCTCATCTTCAGCCCGGAACACCAGACCCTCCTGCGCCAGATGAACCAACGCCTCTTCGGCGTGCTGCGGGAAACCGGCGGGATGTTCATCCCCTTGCAGCCCGACCGTGGCGGGTCGCAAAATCTGCGCCGGGCCGGCGGCGCGCCCCCGGCGCCGTTCCCGCCCGAATGGATTCGCCCGTAACGCACCAGCGTCGGTGAGCTTCGCCGCGCGAGCGCCCGCCGCGCGAGGGGCCCCGCAAAAAACGGCGTGCTCGGGGATTACCTCGCCCGGGTCGGGCCGCCTGCGGGCGAAGTCTCCAACCGCCCCAGCAACCGGAGCAGCCCGTCCAGAATCGTCAGCGGATGCGGGGGGCAGCCCGGGATGAACAGGTCCACCGGCACCACCGCCGCCGCGCCGTTGCGCACCTGCGGATGCCCCACAAACGGACCGCCGGCAATCGCGCACGCCCCCACCGCGATCACCAGCCGCGGCTCCGGCACGGCCTCCCAGGTCTTGCGCAGCGCCAGTTCCATTCCCTCGCTCACCGGTCCGGTGACAAGCAGGCCGTCCGCGTGCCGGGGCGACGCCACGAACTGAATGCCGAACCGGCCCAGGTCCCAGCCAATGGTCCCCAGCACGTTGGTGTCCGCCTCGCAAGCGTTGCAGCCGCCGGCGCTGACTTGCCGCAACCGCAACGAGCGCCCGAACAGCCGCCGCAGTTTCTCGTCCAGCGCCCCGGCCAGGCGCACCGTTTCCGCGCCGTCGGTCCCGCCCAGCACGAGGTCCTCGCGGCGGCGCGCGGCCAGGCGGGCGTCTCCGGTGTGACTCAGGGCGCCGGTCGGACACGCCTTTACGCATTCGCCGCAAAACACGCACCGTCCCAGGTCCAGCCGCACCGGAGCGGGGCCGGGCCGGGTGAAGGCCTCGGTGGGGCAGACGGCTACGCAAGCCGTGCAGCCGTCCGTGCACCGCGCAGGGTCCAGGCGCAACGCGCCCCCGTGCCGGTCCGGCAGGTTCGGCGCCGGGCCTTCCGGCCAGCGCATCGTTTCACAGCCGCGTCGCAACCGGTGAAGCAGAGTGTCGAGGACGTACATGGCACACCGGCGGCCTTACAGATCGAAGCCGCAGTAACTGAGGTTGAAACTCTTGTTGCAGATGGGGAAGTCCGAGATGGCCGTGCCCCGCAGCGCCAGCGCCAGCCCGGTCCAGTTGTGAAACGACGGGTCCACGATCTTGTAGCGCCGGAACCGGCCGTCGGCGCCCGTCAGGGCCACGTGGCAAATCTCGCCCCGCCAGCCTTCCACCAGCGCCACGGCCAGATGCTCGGGCGCGGGCGACCCCGGCTCCGCCCGGATCGCGTCGTCCGGTCCCTGGGCCAGTTGCTCGCGCAGGTAATGGCCCGAGTGCTGAATCTCGAACGCGCGCACCCGGGCGCGCGCAAACACGTCGCCCCCCGGCCACACCGCCACGGGCAACTGCGCCAGGCGCGACCAGCCGCACGGTTGGTCGAACCGCGCGTCGCGCACCAACCCGCACGCCCGCGCCGCCACGCCCACCAGGCCGATCTCGGCCGCCTGCGCCCGGCTCACCACGCCGACCTGCTCGAAGCGCGCCCGCGCCAGCGCCGCATCCCACAGCCAGCCCGCCGCCTGCTCGACCTCGGCCAACGCCGCTTCCAGCCGCTCGCGCAGTTGCGCCAGCCGGTCCGGCTCCAGGTCATGCCGGCAACCGCCCGCCCGCACCAGCCCGCGCCCGAAGCGGTTCCCACAGACCAGCGCGGTCAGGTTCAGGAAGTCCCCGCGGATTTTGCCGCACGCGGCCGAGGTGGGTTGGAAGGCCACGTCGTTGGCCAGGGCGCCGAGGTCACCGGTGTGGTTGGCCAGGCGCTCCAGCTCCAGCGCCAGGGCCCGGAGCCACTGCGCGCGCAATGGCGCCTCGCTCCCGGCCAGCGCCTCGAGCACCAGCGCGTGGGCGGTGGCGTGGCCGATGGTCGTGTCGCCGGCCACCGTCTCGATTTGCGCCCACGTGGCGCGGTGCGGGCCGCCCGTCAGCGCCTCTTCCACGCCGCGATGCTGGTAGCCGAGCGCGATCTCCAGGTGCAACACCTCCTCGCCCGCGCACTGAAACCGGAAATGCCCCGGCTCGATGATCCCCGCGTGGACCGGGCCCACGCCCACCTCGTGCACCTCGGGCCCTTCGACCTGGAAGAACGGCCCCTGCACGGGCGCGCCGGCGCGGGCGCGGCGGACCGGTTTGAGCCAGGGATGCCCGCGGGGTTCCAGGCCGTGTTGCTCCCACAACTCCCGCTCGAACAGGTGCGCCTGCGTCTGGCGCGTCGTCAGCGCCGGATAAGCACCCCGCACCGGCCGGCTGCGCGCCACGGCCAGCGCGTTCTCGGCGTCCCGGGCCAGCACGGCCACCACGCGCACCGCGTCGCCTTCGGGCACGCCGAACCACGCGCACAACCGCGCGCCCGCCTCCAGCGCCGCGGCCGTGGCGTCCACCAGGGCCTCGATCGGCCGTTCGGGCACTTCGGCCCAGGGGACCGCGCTCCCGTTGGTCAGCGGTTGAAAAGCGTCCATGAGGTTCATGGCACGGAAAGAATCTGCGTCGCCGCGGCGGCCCAGGCCGTCCGCAAAAGTCCGGGCGTGAACAACCCCAGGGCCAGCGAAAGCCCCAACAACACCAGCGGCGGCGCCAGCACCCCCGCCGTTTCCGCGAACCGACCCGCCTGTTGCCGCACCGCCGGCGGCGGGCGCCCGTCCACCACGCCGAACACCACGCGCGTCATCCCCAGAAAGGCCAGCAGCAGGCAGCACAAAAACACCGCCACCGCCGCCCCGCGCCCGGCCAGCAATCCGGCCTGCACCACCTGCAACTCGCTGAAAAACGGCGCAAACGGCGGCAGCGCCGTCACCGCGAACATGCCCGCCACAAACAGCGCCGCCGAACGCGGCGTCACCCCCGCCAGGCCCCGCACCTGGTCCATCGAGGCCGAGCCCGCCGCGCGCCGCAGGTTGCCCGCGCTCAGAAACAACGCCGCCTTGGTCAACCCGTTGCTCCAAACGTGGAACAGCGCCGCCGCCAGACCCGCCCCGCCCAGCGCCGCGCCCAGGCTCAGGATGCCCATGTGCTCGACGCTCGAGTAGGCCAGCATCCGCTTGAAATCGCGTGTGCCGAGCAGAAACAGCGCCGCCACGGCCGTGGAAAACAACCCCAGCACCAGCAAGGTCCGGTCCGCCACCGCCCCCGCGCCCGCCGCGCTCATCACCGCCCGCACGCGCAGGATGGCCGTAAACGCCACCGTCGTCACCCCGCCCGCCAGCAGCGCCCCCACAATGCCCGGCGCTTCGCCGTACGCGTCCGGCTTCCAGGTGTGCATTGGCGCCAGGCCCATCTTGGTGCCGTAGCCGGCCAGAATCAGTACCCACGCCGCCAGCAACCACGGGCTGGACAACTCCCGGCCCTGCGTGACCAGCGCCGCAAAGGTCAGGTCGCCGCGCCCGCCCCCGTGCAACGACGCGTAGCCCAGGCAAAACGAGCCCAGCAGCGACAGCGCAATGCCCGTGCCGCCCACCAGCAGGTACTTCCACGTCGCCTCGTACGCCCGGGGCGTGCCGTTGAAATGCAGCAAGGGCACGCACGCCAGCGTCACTGCCTCGGTGGCGATCCACAACAAGCCCAGATGCCGGGCCTGATGCCCCGCGCTCAGCAGCCCCAGCACCAGCAGCAGCATCGCCACAAACACCCGGTTCGGCCGCTCCGCGCGGATGCGCAGGTACGACACCGCATACGCCGCGCAGCCCAGAAACAGCACCGAGACCGCCGGCAACACCGCCCGCGCCAGCGCATCGAACCCCAGCCACGCGCCCGCCTCCACCGCCGGCGCGCGCCCCAGCAACGCCAGCGCCAGCGCCAGGTGCACGACGCCCACCACCGGCAAGAGCCACGGCCGGCTCCGCGGCCAAGGCCACACCGCCGCCACGGCCGCGCCCAGGAGCGGCACCGCGATCAGTCCGTAGGAACCCAGGGTTGTCATTCGCGCAAAATCGTCAGCTTCCGCGTGTCCATCGAGTCAAACGCCCGTTGAATCCGGTCCACGATGATCCCGATCACAAACACCCCCACCGTCACGTCCAGCAGGATGCCCGACTCGACCAGCACCGGCGTCGAGCTCAGCAGCAGCAGGCCGAAGAGGTAAATCCCGTTCTCCAAAATCAGATAACCGCACACCTGCGAGATTGCCTTCACCCGCCCGGTCAGCAGCACAAACCCGGTCAATACCGACGCCAGCGCGCCCGGCACCAGCAGCGAGCGGGCGTGCTCGGGCAGCAACGGCAACCACCGCCCCAGCGCCACGGCGGCCACCGTGCCCGCCGCCCCCAGCAGCAGCGAGGGCACATAGCCCAGCAACGGCTCCACCTCGCGGTCAATGCGCGCCGCACGCATCGCCCGCCGGAGCAGCGACGGAATGAGGAGCCCCTTGCCAAACACCGTGGCGGCGGCCATGCCCATCAGGCGCCAGTCCGCATGGGCGCCCTCCAGCAACAATGGCATCACTCCCAGCAGCACGCCCTGCCAGGACACCGTGCGGATCAACAACGGCAGCCGGCTGCTGGCCAGCGCCAGCAGGTTCAACCCCATCACCACCCCCACCAACACGTTCACCGTCTCGCTCATGACCCACCTCCCCGCCACGCCACCAACAGCGCAAACACGCTCAGCAAAAACGCCGTCGTCAACAACAGCGGCACCCGCCGAAACGCCAGCCGGGCCATGAGCGACTCCACCAGCCCCACGCCCGCCGTCACCGCCAGTACCCCCGCCGCCAGCCCGGCCGCGGCCGCACCCGGGGACCATTCGCCCAGCGGCAACACCGCCTCGACCAGCAGCACCGCAAAGAGCAAGAGCTTCACCGCCGCCCCGTGCAACACCGCCGCCAGCAACGGCCCGCTGTGGTCCAGCACCATCACCTCGTGAATCATGGTCAACTCCAAATGCGTGTTCGGGTCGTCAAACGGCACCCGGCAGTTCTCCGCCAGCAACACCACAAACAACGCCGCGCCCAGCAACACCGCCCCCGCGCCGGCCGAGCCCGCCAACATTCCCTCCAAATGCGTGCGGCCGCTGCGCACACTCAACGCCAGCAACCCCGTCAGCAACGCCGCCTCCCCGAGCACCGCGAAGCTCACCTCCCGCGCCGCCCCCATGCCCTCGAAGGAGGAGCCCGTCTCCATCGCCGACCACGCCGTGGCAAACCGCGCCAGCGCCAGCAGGTACACCACCAGGATCACATCCCCGGCAAAATGCACCGGCCCGCCCGCCGGCCCCAGGGGCAAGAGCCACGCCGCGCCCACCACCGCCACCCACGCCACCGCCGGCGCCAGCACAAAGCCCGGCGACGCCGCCCGGCTCAGCACCACGCCCTTGCGCCACAAGCGCGCCAGGTCGTAGTACAGTTGCCACACCGGCGGGCCTCTGCGCCCGGCCAACCGGGCCTTGACCTGGTTGATGATGCCCGGCAACAGCGGCGCCACCCCCAGCCAGAACGCCAGCCGGACCAACGTTTCCAACGCCATACTCGACAGACCGTTCAACCCGTTCATCCTCCGCCTCCCACCCAGACCAGGAGCACCAACGCCCCCAGCCCCGCCAACACATACACCACGTACCATTGCAGCCGCCCGTGCTGAAGCCGCCGCACTCCCGCGGAAACCACCGCCAGCCCGCGGCCGACCGGCTGCACCACCCCCTCCAGCACCGGCTCCGGCGTCCGCTCCAGCCACCGTGCCGACTCGGGGAACACTCCGCGCGGCCGCCGCACCTGCCGCTCCACACCGCACGCCCAGCGCATTCCCGCGCCGACCAACCCGCCAAACGAGCCGCTCGAATATTGCATCCGGGCCGTCGGCGCCGCGTATCCGCAGTCCCACGTCACCGCGCGGCGCCACCCGCGCCGTTGCGTCCACCACCACCACGCGCCGCCCCCGGCTGCCAAGAGCACCACCAGCCCCACCTGCCACCGCCCCAGCTCCGCCAACCCCTCCGGTACACCCGCGCCGCGCCAGACCGGCTGCCAACATTCCACCACCCCCGCCATGACCGGCCAGACCGCCACGGGCGCCCAGGCCAACCCCGCGCACAGCGCCGCCAGTCCGGCCATCGCCCCGCGCATCCACCCCCCGCACTCATGCGCTTGGCGAGCGGCCGCGGTGCGGGGTAGTCCCAGAAACACCGTTCCCGCCGCTTTGACGAACCCGCCCAGCGCCAAGGCGCCGGCCATGCCCAGCAAGGTCAACGCCGGTAGCGCCACCCAGGCCGAGCCCTCGTGTCGCCCTGCCGCCTCCAGCCACGCCGAGTAAATCAGCCACTCGCTCACCCACCCGTTGAGCGGCGGCAGCCCCGCCACCGCCAGCGTCCCCACCGCAAAGCCTGCCGCCGTCCACGGCATCTTCTGCCACAACCCGCCCAGGCGGCTCATCTGACGCGTGCCCGTGGCGTGCAAGACCGAGCCGGCCCCCAAAAACAGCAGCGCCTTGAATAGTCCGTGATTCCACACGTGCCAGAGCGCCCCGGCGGCCGCCAACCGTCCCCACGCCGCGCCGCCGCTGCTCGTGGCGAGCAACCCGCCGCCCAAACCGGCCAAAATCACCCCCACGTTCTCCACCGAGCAGTAAGCCAGCAGCCGTTTCAAATCGTTCTGCACCATCCCCAGCGCCATGCCCGCCACCGCGCCAATTGCCCCCAGAGCCACCATCGTCACCGCGGCGCCGGGCGGCACGGGCAACCACCCGCTGAACCGCACAATCCCGTACACACCCATCTTGATGGCCACGCCCGACATCACCGCCGAAACGTGGCTGGGCGCGCCGGCGTGGGCCGCGGGCAACCACACATGCAGCGGGAAAAAGCCGGCCTTGAGGCCGAACCCGAGCAGGGCCAACCAAAACAACCCGCCCAACTCCGGCCGGTCCCGCCATGGGCCCAGCTCCCACCCTCCCGTCCGAACGGCCAGCAACCCGAAAAAGGCCACCAACAGCATCGTCCCGGCGTGCGAGGCTCCCAGATACAGCCACGCCGCCTGCCGCGCCTCGGCCCGCTCCCGCTCCAGCCGCACCAGGAAAAAGCCGCACAGGGCAAACCACTCCCACGCCACCAAGAAGTGCAGCCCGTTGGCCAGGGTCACCACCAGGCCCATCCCCAGCAACAACCCGCTCCACCACCGCCGCCCACGCCCGGCCGACTCCGGCCGTTCCGCCTCGCTCCAATACTCCTGCCCGTACACCGCGCCGGCCGCGCCCACCCCGCACACCAGCGCCAGAAACAACGCGCTGACCGCATCCAACTGGAATCGCGGCAACTGCTCGGCCAGCGGGACGGTGCCCGTCCACATCCAGGGGCCGCCGCCCGTCAACACCCGCAGGGCCGCCGTGCATCCCGCGCCCGCGCCTGCCAGCGTGGTGGCCAGCCACAACCCCGGCCGTCGCCAGGCCCAGACCAGCCCGGCCGCCCACGCCAACACACCCCCCGCCAGCAAACTCCCGATCATCGGGCTCCCTCCCCTCCGAGCGTCGCCTCCCACTGCTCCACCGCGCGATAAATCTCCGCGTCGGACACCTCCGGCCGGAGCACCGCACGCAACGGCCCCCGGGCAATCCCCCGGCTCAAGCGCGCCAGCACGTCCAGATGCACCCGCGCCGTGGGTGCCACGAAAAACACCAGCCGCCGCACCGGCTCGCCATCCGGCACCGGTTCGCCCACCGCCACCGGCTCGACCGGAAACAACACCGCCAGCGTGCCGCTGGCCGGCCCGGGCGAAACCCGCGTCGTCAAATGCGGCAGCGCGAACCCGTGTCCCACCGGGGCCCAGGTCAACCCGCCCGGTTGGCGGACCCGCTGCGCCAGCAACTGCCCCATCGCGGGCGTGATGCCCGGCATCCGCCGCAACACCTCGGCCAGCGTCGCCAGCACCTCCGCGGCCGCCACGTCCCGCCAGATGCCACCGGCGCGCAGCAGGCGGCTCAGTGGCGCAGCCTGCGCCGGCTCCCCCGTCTCCGGGGCCAGAAAACCCGCCCGCACCGCCAGCCCCCGTCGCGCGGCCCAATCCGCCACCTGCGCGCGGTCAAACAACAGCCGGCCGCGCTCGTTCAGATGCGGCATCCCTTCCTGGCGGACCCAGTCCTCGATCACGCCTTCCGACACGCCAAACGATTCGGCAATTTCCAGCAGGTTCAGGTACATGGAATCCTCGGCTTCAGCCCGCCCACGCCCAGAGCACCAACACCGCCAGCCCGAGCACCGCCAGCAGCACGTACCCCAGGTAAGCCTGTACCCGGCCGTGCTGGAGCCGCCGGATTCGGGTGGAGAGACGGAGCACGCCGCGGCCGACCGGTTCCACCACTTCCTCGAGCACGGTCTCCGGGGTGTGGGTCTCCCAGCGGGCGCGCGCGGGCAACACGGCCTCCGGGGGCTCCAGGTGCCGGTGCGGATGCAAAATCCACGCAAACCACTCCGTGAGCATCCCGGCAAAGGACGCCGCCGTGTACTGCATCCGCGGCGAAGGCGCGGCGTAACCGCAGTCCCAAGTCACCGCGCGGCGCTGGCCCACCGCCCGGGTCCGGCGCCACATAAAGAACCCGCCGCCCCCCACTGCCAGCGCCAGAAGCCCGTGCGCCGCGGTCAACGCGCCCAGCTCGACCGGCGCGGGACCGGCCGTCCAGGCGGGATTCCAGGCCGCCGCCACGCGCGCCAGCACCGGCCACAACGCCAGCGCGCCCAGACCAATCCCCACGCACGCCGCCGCCAACCCGAGCATCGCCCCGCGCATGGCCGGACCGCACTCGTGCGCCCGCTCCGCCTCCCGCGAGCGCGGCAGCCCCAAAAACACCACGCCGCACACCTTGATGAAACACGCCAGCGCCAGCGCCCCGGTCATCGCCAGCAACACCGCCGTGGGCATTGCCGCCCAGGCCGCCGCTTCATGGGCCAGCGCGGCGTCGAACAAACCCCGGTACACCAGCCATTCGCTCACAAATCCGTTCAACGGCGGCAGCCCCGAAATGGCCACCGCGCCCAGGGCAAACAGACCTGCCGTCCAGGGCATGCGCGTCCACAACCCGCCCAACCGGCTCATCACGCGCGTGCCCGTGGCGTGCAACACCGACCCCGCGCCCAGGAACAACAGCGCCTTGAACAGGCCGTGATTCCACACGTGCAAAAGACCGCCCGCCCACGCCAGAACTCCCCAGGCCGGATTGCCCGCGGCCGCCGCCACCATGCCGAAGCCCAGCCCCATGAGAATGATCCCGATGTTCTCGACGCTGTGGTACGCCAGCAGCCGTTTCAGGTCATGCTGAGCCAGCGCAAACGCCACTCCCAGCACCGCGCTCACCGCCCCCAACCCCGCCACCACCCAGCCTGCCGCCGGCGGCACGGGCAACCACCCGCTAAAACGCGCCAGCCCGTAAATGCCCATCTTGATCGCCACGCCCGACAACACCGCCGAAACATGGCTGGGCGCGTTGGCGTGGGCCGAGGGCAACCAGATATGCAGCGGAAAGACGCCCGCCTTGAGCCCAAACCCGGCCAGCGCCAGCCAGAACAACGGTGCCAGGTCCGCCCGGTCCCGCGCCGGCCCCAGCATCCACCCCCCCGTTGCCGCGGCCAGACTGGCGAAAAAGGCGAACAAACAAAGCGTCCCCGCGTGCGACGCCCCCAGATACAACCAGCCGGCCGCCCGCACCGCCCGCGGGGCGCGGTTGAGCGTGATCAGGAAAAACGCGCCCACCGCGAACAGCTCCCAGGCGATGAGAAACAGGATGCCGTTGCCCGCCAGCAGCACCAGCACCAGACTGGCCCAAAACCCGTTCCACGCCACCCGCCCCCGGGGCGCGGACGCCGGATGCGCGTGGTCGCTCCAATATTCCCCGGCGTACACCGTGGCCAAACCGCCCACCACCGCCACCAACAGCAGAAAAAACGCGCTCAACGGGTCCAGGCGCAGGGCCAACCACGCCGGGGCCGGCGCCGCTCCCGCCCCGGGCCATACGAGCGTGGCCCCGTCCAGCAGCTCCCACCCCGCGGCCAACCCGACCAGTCCCAGACCGCTCAACGTCGCCGCCCGCCACGCGCGCGGCCGACGCGCCACGGCCAGGCCCAGGCCCAGGCCCAGGCCGGCCGGTACCAGCAGCGCCAGCGCGTTCACAGACCCCCGCACCCGGCGGGAAAAGCCGCCGCCGAAACCAGCGACGGGCAAGCGTGGGGTTTGAAAACCGACATGGACAAATGCGCGAAAGCAAGAAATCCCGGGCGCCCGCTCCCGGGCGGTCCGGCGACCGAAGGCATGTCACGACGTGGACATCGCGGGGACATCACGACGGCAAGACAACCCGCCTGTCAAACGGAAACCGCGCCGCGCTGGGACGAGCAGGTTAGAGATCGTGCTCCCCCGGCGGTGAAGCTCCGGATCCCGAGCGCCCGCACTTTGGGTTGTTGGCCCGTTCCAGCCCCGCGGAGCCGGCCGCGTTTTAGGAGTCTGTCGGACTTAGCCTCAAGGCTTCGGTGAGGTTGGATTTCCGGCCA
>CAYXPA010000049.1:0-30215 GCA_964466945.1 uncultured Verrucomicrobiota bacterium
GCCGGAAATCCAACCTCACCGAAGCCTTGAGGCTAAGTCCGACAGACTCTTAGGGGGCAATGGACCCGGCTGCCCGGTGACTTCCCCGGCGACACGCCGGTGGAGCTGGATACCACGGCTGCCGCGCATCGCTTCTTCCGCGTGATCGAGCTGCGCTGAGCCGCGGCTCCGCGAAGCTGCTTCTTCCCGGACCGTTCACGCGGTCCACTCGGGCGGGGTTCCGCAGCCGTGTTCGGGTAACAGCGGGCTGCCCTGCGTGATCGCGCCCCCGACCCGGGCCGCGCGCCGCGGGCGGCAGAACCGCTTTTTCCCTCGTCAAACCAACCTGTCGGGCGGCCCTTTGGTGCACCTGGAGGGTGCCGCGAAAAAAAATTCCGGCCCCCACTTGACAGGGCGCGGCACGGCGGGTACCGGTTTCTTAACAAGCTTTAGTTAAACCATGCACCCCATGTCACATCGTTTCGGCCCTTGGTCGTCCAAGCAACCCCGCCGGTTGCTGGCGCTCGCCGTACTCGCCCACCTGGCCTGGTTGCCCACCAGCCGGGCGGAGCTCATTCACCGTTACAGCTTTAACGAAACCGCTGGCACCGCCGTGGCCGACAGCGTGGGCACCGCCCACGGCGTCCTCAAAGGCAACGGGGCCTGGTTCGACAGCTTTGGCCGCTTGTATCTGCCCGGCGGGACGCCCTCCGATGCCGCCGCCGACGCGATCGCCGGCTACGTGGACCTGCCCAACGGCCTCATCAGCCGCCTCGACCGCCTGACCATCGAGGCGTGGGTTACGTGGGACAGTTCCGGTTCCTGGCAGCGCATCTTCGACTTCGGCACCTCCGCCGGCGGCGAGGACATCGCCAACGGCCAGGGCAACTACCTGTTCCTCTCTCCCCAGGGCCCGGCAAACCTGCGCTTTGCCGTGCGCGACCCGGCCACCGGCACCGAGCCCACCCAGCTCACCGCCGGGGCGCCGTTGAGCCCCGGTGAGGAAGCCTGCATCACCGTCACCTACGACCCGGCCAGCAACACGGCTCGGCTCTACAGCAACGCAGTGCTCCTGGCCACGGGGCCGGCGCCCGTGGCCCTGCGGGACATTCAGGACGTGAACAACTGGCTGGGCCGCTCGCAATGGGGGCCCGACGGGATGTTCGGCGGGAGCTACGAGGAATTCCGCATCTACGACACCGCGCTCAACCCGGTCGAAGTGGCCGCCAGCTTCGTGTCCGGCCCCAACCAGCCCAGCACCGACGTGAACCAGCTAGGCGGGCTGCTCGCCGTGCACCTCCTCGTGGCCCAGACCCTCATGACCGAGGCCGACTCGCAGTCCGCGCAGGCCACGGCGGACTTCGCCAATTTCCAGGGCGTGACGCTGGTCGGCGTGCCGGACGTGTCGCTGGTGTCCGACAATCCCGAGGTTTTGCGCGTCGAGAGCAACTGGAACCTCTCGGCTCTCAAACCCGGCGTGGCCACGGTCACCCTGAGCTACCTTGGAAAAACCGACACCGTCACCCTCACGGTGAATCCCCGCCAAACCGGCATCGCCGTGGCCGGCTCGCTGGTGGTGGACTTGCGCGCCGCCGACGTCGCGACCGACGCCAGCGTCTGGCGCAATCGCGCCGTCCCGGACGGCTCGGCGGACTTTTACGCCGTGGGAACCCCGACCTACGTTGGCAACGTCGAGGGCACCGGCATCGCCGGCGTGCGCTTCAACCCCACCCTCCCGGCCACCGACGCCTATGAAGGACCGCCCGCCCCGGCGGAACTGACCGGCAGCAGCGACCGGTCCATCGAGGTCTGGGCTTTCAATCCGGCCATTGCCGATGAAGAAACGCTGGTGGCCTGGAGCCGGCGCGGCGGGCCGGCCGGCAGCAACATGTCCTTCAACTACGGCGCCCATCCCACTTGGGGCGCGGTCGGCCACTGGGACTCGCCGGACATGGGCTGGTCGGGCACGCCCGCGGCCGGACGCTGGCACTACCTCGTGTACACCTACGACGGCGTGAACACGGCCAAGGTCTATGCCGACGGCATTCTGAAGACCACCAAGGTCCTGAGCGCCCCGCTCAACACGCATCCCGACTTCCCCATCCGCATCGGCGCCCAGGCCAACACCAGCGGCACCGGCTTCGACTTCGGCCAGGCCCTCTCCGGCTACATTGCCCTGGTGCGCGTGCACACCGGCAAACTGTCCGATGCGGACGTGGCCAACAACTTCCTCTTCGGTCCCACGCTCAGCCCGCCGGGCGCGCTGCAAACCGTGCGCCTGGAAGTCACCCGCCCCACCCTCTACGGCCGGCGCGACCAGGGCCAGGCGCGGGTGATCGCGGATTACGAGAACCTCAAGGGCGTGGACGTCACCGGCTTCACCAAAATCGAATCCAGCGACCCGGGGGTCTTGTCGGTCAACGCCGCCGGCACCTACATCGCCGTCACCGTCGGCACGGCCGAGCTGCGCTCGTCCTACCAGGGCCGCCCGGTGGCCCGGGTCATTACCGTGGCCGACCCGCCCGCGCTGACGCTCAAACACCGTTACAGCTTCAGCGAAGCGCCCGGCAGCACCACCGCGCGCGACGCGGTGGGCGGAGCCGACGGTGTCTTGCGCGGCACCGGCGCGACCTTCAGCGGCTCGGGCACGCTCAGCCTGCCCGGCGGCGGAATTTCCACGGCCCCGCCGGAGACCATTGCCGGCTACGTGGACCTGCCCAACGGCCTCATCAGCCCGCTGGTGAACGCCTCCTTTGAGGCCTGGGTCACCTGGCAGGGCGCCGGAGCCTGGCAACGCATCTTCGACTTCGGCACCTCCGCCGCGGGTGAAGACCTCTCGACCGGCCAGGGCAACTACCTGTTCCTGTCCCCCGCGGGGCCGTCAAACCTGCGTTTCGCGGTGCGCGACCCGCGCACCGGCGCCGAGCCCACGCAGTTGACGTCCACCGCGCCGCTGGCCAACGGGACGGAGGTTTACGTGGCGGTGGTGTATGACTACACCCAGAACCAGGCGCGGCTTTACAGCAACGCCGTGCTCGTGGCCAGCGGGCCGGCCGCCGTGCCACTGACGCTCATCAACGACGTCAACAACTGGCTGGGCCGTTCGCAGTGGCCCGACGCCATGTTCCAGGGCGTCTTCAACGAGTTCCGCATCTGGCAGGGTGTGCTGTCCGCGGACCAGGTGGCGGCCAACTACGCCGCCGGGCCGGACAAACTGCCGGAGCCGACCACGCCCCCCACTCTGGCCATCCGCCGGTCGGGCGGCAACGTGGTGTTGAGCTGGCCCGCCAACGCGACCGGCTTTGTCCTCGAAGTCACTTCCAGCCTGGCGCCCCCGATCACCTGGACCTCCGTCAACACCGGCGGCGCGGTCGAGGAAGGCGGCCAAATGAAACTCACACTTCCCCTCGAGGCGGGCCCGCGCTTTTATCGGATGAGAAAATGACCCGGGTCCTTTCGGAGACAGGCTGCGGCAACCGGCGTGGCGGGCCGCTGGACACGGCGGCCCGCCACCAGCCCGCGACCGAGCTTTCCCTCGCCAAAACCAACCCAAACCTCGACACCATGCACAGCCCCTTGACGACCTACCGACCCACCGCCCGGCAGCCCGGCAACGGTTTTACCCTCATTGAGCTGCTGGTGGTCATTGCCATCATTGCCATCCTGGCCGGTCTCCTTTTGCCCGCCCTGTCCAACGCCAAGGAGCGGGCCAAACGGACCAACTGCGCCAGCAACATCCGCCAGTTCGGCATCGCCACCCGCATGTACGCGGATGACAACAACGACCGCCTGCCCCACGTGACCGGCAACCCGAGCATCGCCGTGTACTGGCCGTGGGACGTGTCTTCCAACCAACTGGCCAAGGTCGAACGCTACGGCTCGAACAAGGACATGGTCTATTGCCCGTCCTTCCTGCGACAGCGCGAGCAACGCGACCGCCAGGGCCACACCCTCTACGATTTCACCCCCGGCTACCGGGTCATCGGCTACGCGCTCACCTGGCCGGGGGCGGGACGCGTGCTGGCCACCAACATCAACGAGTCCATGACCCCCCAGGCTATCTTCGTGGGCAACACCAACTACACCCCCTCGCCCACCGAGCGCGCGCTCTACGCCGACGGCACCCTCTCGAACAGCGAGTCCCGCAGCCCCGCCGGCAACAACTTCACCCGGGTGTTCGGCGGCTGGCAGGACGAGCGCGGCAATCCGGTCCCGCACCGCGCCCCGCATCTCAAATCCGACAACTCCCCCCTGGGCGGCAACGTGAACTTCCTCGACGGCCACGTCGCGTTTGTTCGCTTCGAAAAAATGGTCGTGCGCACCACCGGCACGCCGGCGTTCTGGTGGTGAACGGGACGCCCCGCGCTGACGCCTGGCCGACCCGGCCCCCTGCGCCGCCCGCGGATGAAAACCCGAGCGCTCCCCGCGTTGCCCTCCAGCCTGCGCCGCCTCAACGAGCGGGCGGTCCTCCAGCGGCTGCGCCGGCTGGGCACGGCCACGCGGGCCGACCTGGCCAAGGCCATCGGCATCAGCCAGCCCACGGCGGGCAAGATCATTGACGAGCTGCTGGCCTGCGGGCTCCTCGAGGAACTGGACGAATCGGCGAGCGAACCCTCCGGCAACGGTCCCGAGCCGCGCCGGCTGGGCCGTCCCGGGCGGTTGATCCGCCTGGACGCGGTGCACCCGCGCTTCTTGGGCATCGAATTGGGTGTCGAGCAAACCCGCCTCGCTCCCCTGCCCCTGTCCGTTTCGGAAACCCCGGCCGACACCCGGGAATTCGTCACGGGCCACAGCCCGGAGGCCTGGGCCCGGCAGTTGCGCCAGCACGCCGCGGCACTCTCCGCCGAGCGGCTCTGGGGCGCGCTGGTCAGCGTGCCCGGCGTGGTGGATGAGGCCGCCGGCCGGGTCCTGTACTCGCCCAACCTGCACTGGACCGAGCAGGTGCATCTGGCCGAGTTGATCGGACAGGCGTGCGCCTTGCCGGTGCTGCTGGTGCAGGAAATCCGGGCCCTGGCCCTGGGCCATCAAAGCGCCGCGCCGGAGGCGGAGGATTTTCTCCTGGTGGACTTCGGCGAAGGCGTGGGCGGCGCGGTCATCGAAGGCGGCCAGTTGCTCAGCCATCCCCTGCCCTTGAGCGCCGAGCTGGGCCACACGCCGGTGCCGGGCAACCCGCGGCGGTGCGGTTGTGGCGCGCACGGGTGCGTCGAGACGCTGCTCTCGCGGCGCGCGCTGGCGGAGAGCTTCGGTCGCGACGACCTGGCCGCGCTGGCCGCCGCCATCGCGCGCGACGGCCTGCCACCCTGGCTGCGCGATGCCCTCCAGGCCATGGGCACCGTCATTGCCGGGGCGCTGAACGTGCTGGGCCTGCGGCGGGTGGTCATCACCGGTCACCTCACCCAACTGCCGCCCCTGGTGATGGCCACGCTTGCGGACGCCGTGCGCCGTGGCGCCATGTGGGCGCGTTTTGGCGAGGTGATTTGCGAAGCCGCCCCGCGCCGCCGCCTGGCCGGCCTGGTCGCGGCGGCCTTGGATCGCCTCCTCTTTCCGGCCAGCCACAGCAGCCCGCTCCAACAGGCTGCCCGACTGCGAATGCGCCGGACCGCCGCGCGGCGCGCCGGCGCGCAAACGCGCGCCCGGGCTCGGGCCTCCGCGGAACTTTGACTCGCTCAACCGGCAACCGAACACCCCCCATGAAATCACACTCCCGAACCTTCCTGGCTCCCCTGCCTGCGCTGATGCTCGCCCTGGCGTGGCCGCCGCTGAACCCGGCCCGCGGCGCCGAGGCCGCGGCGCCCGCGGTGCTGGTCGTGCAAGCCGATCAAGGCCGGCACGTCATCAGCCGGCACATCTACGGCCATTTCTCCGAGCACCTGGGCCGGTGCATCTACGAGGGCTACTGGGTGGGCGAGGATTCGCCCATCCCGAACGTCCGCGGCATCCGCCGGGACGTGGTGGAGGCATTGCGCCGGCTTAAACTCCCCGTGCTGCGCTGGCCGGGCGGTTGCTTCGCCGACGAGTATCACTGGCGGGACGGCATCGGCCCGCGCGCGCAGCGGCCGGCCATGATCAACACGCACTGGGGCGGGGTGACCGAGAACAACCACTTCGGCACCCACGAGTTTCTGGACCTGTGCGAGCAGTTGGGCGCCGAGCCGTACATCTGCGGCAATGTCGGCAGCGGCACCGTCCAGGAAATGATGGAGTGGGTCGAGTACCTGACCAGCGACGCCGACTCGCCCCTGGCGAACCTGCGCCGGCGCAACGGCCGCGAGCGGCCCTGGGCGGTGCGCTTCTTCGGCATCGGCAACGAAAGCTGGGGCTGCGGCGGCAACATGCGCCCCGAGTACTACGCGGACCTGTTCCGGCGCTACAACACGTTCGTGAAAAACTACGGTACCAACCGCCTCTACCGCATCGCCTGCGGCGCGAACGGGGACGATTACAACTGGACCGAGGTGCTCATGCGCGAGGTGGGCCGGCGCATGAACGGTCTCTCGCTGCATTACTACACCCTCCCCAGCGGCAACTGGGGCCGCAAAGGCTCGGCCACGCAGTTCACCGAGGCCGAGTGGCACGCCACCTTCCGCCAGGCGCTGCGCCTGGACGAACTCATCACCCGCCACAGCCGCATCATGGACCGCTACGACCCGGAAAAGCGCGTCGGCCTGATCGTGGATGAGTGGGGCACCTGGTACGACGTCGAGCCGGGCACCAACCCCGGCTTCCTCTACCAGCAAAACACGCTGCGCGACGCCCTGGTGGCCGCGCTGCACCTGCACATCTTCCACGCCCACTGCGAACGCGTCCGCATGGCCAACCTGGCCCAGACCGTGAACGTGCTCCAGGCCCTGATCCTCACCGACCGGGAAAAGATGATCCTCACCCCCACCTACCACATCTTCGAGATGTACCAGGTGCACCAGGACGCCACGCTGCTGCCCACCCGGCTGGCCTGCGGGTCCTATACCGTGGACCGGCAGAGCCTGCCCCAGCTCAGCGCCACCGCTTCCCGAAATTCGGCCGGGCGCGTGCACGTGTCCGCGGCGAACCTGGACCCGCACCGCGCGGCGCCGCTGGTGTGCCGCTTCGAGGGCTTCACGCCCCGACAGGCGAGCGGGCGGGTGCTCACCGCCGCGGCCATGAACGCGCACAACACCTTTGACCAGCCGCGCGCGGTCGAGCCGCGGTCGCTGGACGGCATCACCGTCGGCGAGGGCCGCGTGGAGGTGACCCTGCCGCCCATGTCGGTCGTGGTGCTCGCGCTGGATTGAGCCCGGGCGGCGCCGTCCCCGGGTCCGCTGGAGCAAAACGCCCCCGAGCACCGGGGTGATTTTTCGCGCTCCCCGGCGCGGGCGCGGCGCGCTTACTCGAAGGCCATCTGGTAGCTGATGACGTTGCCGGTGAAGCGAGTGGTGAGCTTGCAGTTGCTCTTGTTGAAGACCGCCTGCATGGCCTTGTTTTCCTTGAGCACTTCGGCGGTGAAGCCGCGAATGCCGTTGCGGCGGGCGATGCGGATGAGGTAGCGCAGGAGGAACGTGCCGATGCCGCGGTTCTGCCAGTCGTCGCGCACGACGAACGCGACCTCGGCCATGTTGGTCTTCGGGTCCAGGTAGTAACTGCCCACGGCGATGATGTCCTCGCCGAAGGACTCGGGCACGGTGCCCACGATGGTCACGTCGTTGCGGTGGTCAATGTACACGAAGTCCTGGATTTGTTTGCGCGGGATGATCTTCGTGAACGACATGAACCGGTAGTAAATGGTCTGCTGGGAGAGCGCGTAGAAGAGGTCGCGCATCCGCGGCTCGTCCGTGGGGTGGATGGGGCGGAAGTTGATCTGGGTGCCGTCCTCGAGCAGGTAGGTGGTGCGCAGTTCCTTGGGGCCGACCAGGATTTTGCCCTCCATGTCGGCCATGCTGGCCGAGAGGTACTTGGCCTCGATGGCCTCGCGCAGGAGTTTCGCGCGGAAGTCCGGGTGGGCGATGCTGATGAGCGCCAGCGCCCGCTCCTGGATGCTTTTGCCGTGCAGGTAGGCCACGCCGTACTCGGTGACGATGTAGTGCACGTCCGCCCGCGTGGTCACCACGCCCGCGCCGGGGGTCAGGTGGGTGACGATGCGCGAGACGGTGCCGTTCTTGGCGGTGGACGGCAGGGCGATGATGGCCTTGCCGCCCCGGGCCAGCGCGGCGCCGCGGTTGAAGTCCACCTGCCCGCCCACGCCGGAGAAGAACTTCGCGCCGAGCGAATCGGCGCAGACCTGGCCGGTGAGGTCCACCTCGAGGGCCACGTTCACGGCCACCATCTTGTGCTGCTTGCTGATGGTCTGCACGTCGTTGACGTACTCGGTGGGGTGGAAGGCGAAGATGGGGTTGTTGTCTATGAAGTCGTACAGCCGCCGGGTGCCCAGGGCGAAGCTGGCCACGACCTTGCCGCGGTCCAGCGTCTTGCGGCTGCCGTTGATGGCGCCGCACTCGATCAGGTCCACGATCCGGTCGCTGATCATCTCGGTGTGGATGCCCAGGTCCTTCTTGTCCTTGAGAAACTCGAAGAGCGCCTGGGGAATCCGCCCGATGCCCAGTTCAAGGGTCGAGCCGTCGTCAATGAGCGCCGCCAGGTATTCGCCGATCTGCCGGGTGACGTCCGTGATCGGCTGCGGCGGCACCTCGATCAGCGGCGCCTCCACCGGCACGAGCACGTCCAGGTCGAACACGTGCACGCTCGAGTCGCCGAGCGTGCGGGGCATGTGCGGATTGACCTCGGCCAGCACCAGCGCGGCGTTTTCGGTGGCGCTTTTGACCACGTCCACCGACACGCCCAGGCTGCACATGCCGCGGGCGTCGGGCGGGGTGACCTGGATGAGCGCCACGTCCAGCGGCAGGCGGCCGGAGTTGAACAGGCGCGGCAGTTCGGAGAGGAAGATCGGGGTGTAATCGCCCAAGCCCTCGTGGATGATGTCCCGGACGTTCTCGGCGATGAAGAAGCTGTTGACCCGGAAGTACTGGGCCAGCTCCTTGTCCGCGTAGGGCGCCTCGCCGAAGGTGAGCAGGTGCACGATTTCCGTGTCGGGCAGTTCGGTGGCGCGGCGGGTCAGGGCTTCGACCAGCCGGAGCGGCTCGGCGCAGCCGGTGCCGACGAAGACGCGCGAGCCGGGCTTGATGCGGGCCACGGCCTCCTCGGGCGTGGCCAGCATGGACCGGTACTTGACCTTCCACTCGGGATCGTAACTGGGATGGCTCATGTCAGACAACGGGCGTGGCGGTGAGGGTCATGCGGGCGTCGGCCACGTAGGCTTCGGTGCCCACCTCGCCGACGATAAAGGGGTTGATGTCCAGCTCCTGGATTTGCGGGTAATCGGTGGCCAGTTGGCTGATGCGCTGCAGGGCGCCGGCGATGGCCTGCAGGTCCACCGGCGCCTGGCCGCGGGCGCCCTTGAGCAGGGCCCAGGAGCGCGTGCCCATGAGCATCTGCATGGCCTCGTCCTGCGTGATGGGCGCCAGGTGGAAGGTCACGTCCTTCATGACCTCGACGAAGATGCCGCCCAGGCCGAACATGAGCATCGGCCCGAACTGCGGGTCGCGGGTCATGCCCAGGATGACCTCGCGGCCCTTGTTGCCCATCTTCTCGACGTACGCGCCGCGGATGAAGGCGTTGGGGGCGCGCCGCTGCACCCGCAGCATCATCAGGTCGAAGGCGTCGCGCACCTGCTCGGCGTTGGCCAGGTTGAGGCGCACCCCGCCGAAGTCGGATTTGTGGATGATGTCCGGCGAGGAGATTTTGAGCACCACCGGGTAGCCGACGCGCTGGGCCACCTCGACCGCCTCCTCGGCGGTGCGGGCCAGGCCGCCGTCCAGGATGTTGAACTCGTAGGCGCGCAGGATTTCCTTGGCCTCGACCTCGCCCACCTGCGGCATGCCGCTGCGAAAATGCCACTGCAACACGCGCTCGACGCGGCGACGGTTGACCGGGAAGCGGGTCACCACGCGCGCCGGGCGGCGCCGCCAGGCGGCGTAGTCCACCATGGCCTTGAGCGCGGCCACGGCCCGGGCGGGGGCCGGGTAGTTGGGAATGCCCAGTTCCATCAGCCGGGCCTTGGCGGCGGCCACCTCCTCCCCCCCCATGAAGGCGGTCAGCAATGGCTTCCGGCGGTTGTGCGTCTGGGCCAGGCGCTCGGCCAGCTCCAGCGGCCGGGTCATGTTCTGGGGCGTGGCCACCACGATGATGGCGTCCACGGTCTCGTCGTCCTGGATCAATTCCAGGGCCTTCACGTACCGCTCGGGCTCGGCGTCGCCGATGACGTCAATGGGATTGCCCAGGGCGGCGGTGGGCGGCAGGACGGTCTTGAGCTTGGCCGTGACGGCGGCGCTGGGCGGGTTCAGTTGGAAGCCCAGGCTCTCCGCGGCGTCGGCCGCCATGATGCCCGGGCCGCCAGCGTTGGTGATCACGGCCAGGCGGTTGCCGGCCGGCAGGGGCTGGGTGGCAAAGGCCAGGGCGTAATCGAAGAGCGCCTCGAAGTGCTCGGCACGGATAACCCCGGCGCGCTTGAAGGCCGCGCCGTAGGCGATGTCCGTGCCGGCGAGGCTGCCGGTGTGGGAACTGGCGGCCTTGGCGCCGGCCTGGGTGATGCCGACCTTGAGAATCACCACCGGCTTGACGGAGGCGGCCTCCTGGGCCACGCGCAGGAATTTGTTACCCTCCTGGATGCTTTCGAGGTAGCCGGCCACGACCTTGGTCTCCGGGTCCTCGGCCAGGGCCTGCAGGAAGTCCACCTCGTTGAGGTCGGCCTTGTTGCCGAAGCTGATGACCTTGCCCAGGCCGAGCTTCTGGCTGGCGGCCCAATCGAGGATGGCCACGCACAAGGCGCCGGACTGCGAGATCACCGAGATGTGTCCCGGCGGGGGCACCGTGGGGGCGAAGGTCGCGTTCATCCGGTGGTGCGTGTTGAGCACGCCCAAGCAGTTGGGCCCCATTAACCGCACCCCCGCCGCCCGGCACAGCTCGACCAGCTCCTTCTCCGCCTCGGCGCCCTTGGCCCCGACTTCCTTGAAGCCGGCGGTGATGACCACGATGGTTTTGGCGCCGGCCTTGATCGAGTCCTGCACCGCCTGCTTCACGTACTTGTGGCCCACCACGATGATGCTCAGGTCAATCGGGCGGCCGAACTCCTCGAGGCTTTTGTAGCACTTGACCCCGAGGATTTCGTCGGCCTCGAGGTTGATGGGCACGATGGTGCCCGGGAAGCCCCCGCGGGTGAGGTTGTGCATGAACGCGTAGCCCACCTTCTCCGGGTTGCGAGACGCGCCGATCACGGCCACGGTCTGTGGATAGAGCAAGGATTCAAGCATAACGGTCTCGGTGCGGGCTCTCCGGCGGCGGCCGGGGGACGCGGCGCGCCGCCGCGGACCTGTCCACGGTTTGCTGCGACGCCCGCCACGCCCGCAGGTTGGCCGCGCCCGCAGCCTAGAGGCTTGCCGGGAATTGGCGAATCCATTCCGTTTTTTGTCGGGACCGGCTCAAGCCGCCCGGCCCGCACGCGCCAGCCGCCGGACCAGTTGCTCGAGCCAGGGCGCCGCCCGCCGCGCCGCCGCCTCCCAAAATGCGGGCGCGCGCCGCAGCCGCCCCCAGTGCGGGCAGACGAACACCGGCGTGGGCGCCACCCACTCGGCCAGCGCCCGCGGATTGGTGCGCGCCGCGAGGTCCGGTCGCGCGCCGTCCATGAGCACCACGGCCGCCGCTGCGCCGCGCGCGCCCCCCAGCGCCTCCCACGCCAGCCGCACCTGGTTCAACACGCCCAGTCGGTTGCGCGCCACGATCACCGCCGGACAGCGCAACTCGCGGATCAGGTCCAGCGCGCTGTAACCCGGTCCCAGCGGCGTCAACAACCCGCCGCAGCCTTCGACCAGCAACCACCGGCCCGGCGCCTGCCAGGCACGTATGGCCTCCAGTGCCTGCGCCTGCGTGACGCGCCGTTTTTCCCGCTGCGCGGCCACCCAGGGCGCCAGCGGCTGGCGAAAGAAGAAGGCGTTCAAGTCGCGGACCGCCGCGGCACCCGAACCCGCCTCGCCCGCCGGCGGACCTTGTCCCGCCCCGCCCACCCGGTGAAGCAACTCGGCATCGGCCCGGCTGCCCGTGGCAAAGGGCTTGATGGCCACCGCGGGCCGGCCGCGCCGCCTCAGATGCCGCAACAGCAGCGCCGTGAGCACGGTCTTGCCCACGCCCGTGTCAGAGCCGGTAATGAAACAGGTGGGCGCCAAAGCGGGATTCCAGCAGGCCGGCGGGAGGGTCACTTCCAACTGAACTGGAGCACGCGCACGCCGCCTTCCCCGGACAGGGCGGCGATGCCGGGGACGTTTCGCGCCAGGAGGGCCCGGCACTGGCGGTGCGAGCGGCCCAGTTGCACGTTCACCGTCACCTCGAAATGCGAGCTGACCGTGGTGAGCGGCGCGCGCAACTCGGGCGGCAGGGCCTCCAGCCCCGGCACCGCGGCCAGGTTGGCGCTCAGAAACGGCGTGTCGTCTTCGGTGCCCTCGACGCCGTCCAGGCCGGCGCGGGCGCGAATGATGTTGGCCGCCAGGTCATCGCTGATGCCCAGGGCCACCTGCAGGACCGGGAGCGGCGCGGTGTTGAGGTTAACCGCGCCGCTGGACAGCGGGGTGAACAGGTCCACCAGCCCGAACGGGTACGCCGGCGCCAGGCCCTCCGCCCGCCCGCGCGGACGGCGACTGCGGGCCGTGTCCGCCCACTGGAACCGGTGCGCCACGGCGCGCGGGCCCCAGTAGATTTCCGGGGTGACGCCGTGGACCAGGAGCAGCTCGCCCAGGTCGTCAATCGCGCCGTTCTTGGCGTAGTACGGCGGGTCGAGGCTGAGGTAGAAGTCGCTCTCGGCGCCGCTGAGCCGGGTGGCGTCGTCAGGGTCGCGCCAGTCCAAAATCGAGTCCACGATCGTCGCGGCTTCGGCGGCGTCCACGCCCATGAGGGCCAGCGCGCGGGCGAGCAGGTCCTGGCCGCCGCCCTGGGCCGGGAGCAGGCTGGCGATGCGGTTGAGGTTGAGCTTGCGTTCGAGGTCCACGATCTCGACCGAGATCATCCCCTCGCCCAGCGGCCAGGCGCGGAGGTTGATGCCGGCCAACGGGCTGTTGGTCTCCGGCCCGTCGCCCGGGCCGCCGGCCCAGATTTGGTTGAGCGAGGTGTAGCGGGCGCCGAGCCGGGCGGACTGGTCCAGGACGTACTTGGCCAGCTCAACCCCCGAGCGGCCCATCCATTCCAGTTCGGATTCGTTGTGGGCGTGCGCGGCCAGGCGTGACTCGACCTTCATCGAGTAGGCGAACCCGCCCGCAAGGATCGCCAGCACGAAGATCACCGTCATCACGATGATCAACGCGAAGCCCCGGCGGGCGCGGGCGCGGTCTGGTGAGGCGCGTCGTTTCATGGCGGCGGTCAGTTGACGCGCGGCGCCCCGGGAGGCGGCGCGGGCGTGGTGCCCGGCGCGTTGGTGGGGGGGACGCCCGGCATCGGCATGACCGGCGCCGAGCCCTGCGAGGAGGCGCCGGGGACCATGAGGCTGGGCAGGAGCACGGTCCGCACGGTCAGTTCGGCCGGTTCGCCGAAGCGGTCGCGCGCCCCGCCGAAGGCCAGCGTGAAACGCACCACCCACGGCAGCGCGTTGGTGAGCGGCCATTCGGACTGCCACTCGCCCGCGCGCGGCCCGCTCACCTGGCCGGGGCGGGACAGAAATTCCAGGGCGAACCGGCGCACGTCGCGCGCCAGCACGATGGCCTGGTCGTCGGTCTCGACCTTGTCCGAGATCAGCAGGGGCAGTTGGCGCAAGATCAGGTCATTGGTGCCGTCGGGCGCGGCTTCCACGGTGAAGACGACGCGGCGCACCGCCAGGTCGCCAAAGAACCCGCTGCCGGGAAAGGTGGGCGGCAGGCGCGACACCAGGCTCAGCGCGGCGAAGTCGCCGGAGGTGTCCGCCTCGAAGGTGTAGAGCGGGGCGTTGGCCTGAAACATCACCGCCGAGACCAGCGCGTCTTCGAGGGTGCGCGCGGCGATGCGAGCGCGCTGGGCGTTGGCGGCCACGTCGTTGCCCACGCGCGCGGTGCGCAGGATGGCCGTCCAGGTCGAGTAAATCGCCGTCAGCACCATGCCGAAGATGGTCACCGCCAGCATCAGCTCGAGCAGCGTGAACGCGCGGGCGCCCGGCCGGGCGCGGTCCGGGCGGGGCGGGAGGCGACGCGGTTTCATGGCGGCTCAGGGCACGACCGCCTGCACGCTGCTGCCCAGTTGCGGGCGGTAGAGCAGCAGGCTGGTGTGGCGTTCTTTGATGAGGTTGTTCTGCGGCCAGGTGATGGTGATGTCGGCCTGGTACAAGCCGCCCGGGGTGCTGCGGCCGCTGATCGCGCCGGCATTCGTGGCCACGAGGTACAGGTTGGCCACCCAACTGGCCCCGGGATAGGTGTCGCCGAAATCGCCGCTGATGGTGCCCTCGGCCATGTCGCGGTTGGTCAGCGTTTGCAGGCTCAACTCGACCGCCACGGTGCTGAGGTCAATCTCCCCCAGGCTCAGGCTGCGGGCGATGCGGAGGTTCTGCGCCACCAGCCCGAGGATCGCAAAAATGGCCATGAAGAAGATCGCCATCGCGATCATGACCTCGAGCAGCGTGAAGGCCGCCGCGCCGCGCCGCGCCGCCCGGGCCGCCGGGGCCCGGTCACCCGTTGGGGAAAGGCATTTCATCGCAGTTCCTGAATGCGCAGGCGGCCGGTGGTGATCTCCAGTTGCAGGAGCCGCTCCTCACCGGTCTCGGCGGTGAGGACCGCGGTGAAGGCGTCGCAAGTGCCGTTGGGCTGGAAGCGGATCACCGCCTCCGGCTCGTCCATCAGGTCGCGCAGGTTCACGGTGAGCTGTCGGAAGGCGAGGCTTTCGTGCAGCTTGGCCGAGAAGCGCGGCAACTCCTCCCGCGGCGGCGTGTCGGCGGGGGGTTCCCCGGCGGGCGGCGCCGGAGGTTCCGCGCCCGGTTCCGCGAGGGCCTCCGGTTCCGCCGGGCCCGTCTCGCTGACCTGCCGCACCAGCAAGGTGCCGTCGGCAGCGCGGATGACCAGCTCGGCGGGCTGGCCGCTGAGGATGGCCAGCATGCGCGCCTTCAGGAAGCCCTCGTCCAGGTCGTTCAGGGCCTGGCGCAACGGGGCCTTGCGGACCGTGCCCACCATGACCGGCAAAGCCACGCCCAGCACGATGACCAGGATGGCCAGCACCATCATGATCTCGACCAGCGTGAAGGCCGCCACTCCGGCCGGCCGCCGGCGCGCCGCGCCGCACCCTCTGGACTGCCAGGCGCCCATCACCGCGCTCCCAGGTTGGAAGTGATCCGGAACATGGCCGAGAGCACGCTGAAGAGCAGAAAACCCACCCCCAGCGCCATGACGATGATCATGGCCGGCTCGATGAGATTGGTCATCACGCGCAGGGCCACGGTCAGGTCGTTCTCGTAGGTCTCGGCCACGTTCCGCAACGCCCCGGCCACGTCCCCGGTCTCCTCGCCGATGCGCACCAAGTCAATCATCAACTGGGGAAAGACCTGGCTGCGCGCCAGCGGCTGGGCGAGGCTTTTGCCGTCGGTGACCGCCTCGCGCGTGGCGGCAATGGCCTCGCGCAGGACGCGGTTGGTGATGACCTGTTCGGTGATGCGCAGGGCGGTGAGCACGGGCACGCCGTTTTGCAAGAGGGTGCTCAACGTGCGGGCAAACTGGCTGAACAGCGTGAGCTGCACCACCCGCCCCAGCACCGGCGCCCGCATGAGGAGGCGGTCCAGATTGCGCGCGCCCGCGGGCGTGGCCTTGTAACGCTGGAACAACCCCCAGGCGCCCAGCGCGGCCAGTGGCAGCGTCCACCAGTACCGCGAAAAGAAATGGCTCAGGGCCACGAGCAACTTGGTGGCCGCCGGCAGCTCCACCCCCGGCATGCCCTCGAAGATGGTCAGGAACTTCGGAAGCATGACGGACATGAAAAAGATGACGATCACCACACCGACGGCGCAGACCACGGCCGGGTAGATCATCGCTGAGATGAACTTCTGGCGCACCTCGGCGAAGCGCGCGTAGTGCTGGGCCAGGCGCTCGAGCACCTCCTGGAGCGCGCCGCTCTGCTCGCCTGCCCGCACCATGTTCACGAACAGGTCGCTGAAGACCCGGGGCTGCCGGGCCATGGCCTCGGAGAGGCTCTTGCCCTCCATGACATCCTGCTTGAGCTGGAGGCTCACCGCGGGCGGGATGCCCTTCGAGCCGAGGTTGGCCATGCTGTTGAGGGCCAGCGTCAGCGGCATGCCGGCCCGCAGGAGGTTGGTCAACTGCTGCGCAAAAGTGGCCAGCTCGGTCAGCGAAGGCCGCCGCTGGCGCCGCAGCAACCGTTGGAGCAGCCCCGGCAACACACCCGCGCGGGCGGGCGTCGCGGTGCGTTCGCGCCGGGCCGGCGCGGCGCCCCGGGCCATTTCCACCATCAACGGAAACAGACCGGACTGCTGCAGCTTGAGCACCGCCGCCGGGCGGTCGGCGGCCTCGATCTCGTCCTGCACCAGCTCGCCCGAGCGACGCCGGGCCTTGTAGGTGAATTTCGGCATACCCCGAACAGCTTCCAATAAACCGCGCCCGGTGAAAAGTTTCCCGGCGGGCGGCGCAGGCGCAAGTGTTTCAGGGCTGCGGCCGGGCTCAAGCCGAGCTCGGCGCCGGCCGGCCGAGCTTGCGCGCCGCTTCCGCGTCGAAGGCGAAGTAGTCGCAGGTGAGTTCCTCGCCGGCCGCCAGGTCGCGCAAGGCCACGGTGACCAACGCCCCGGGTTGGCCCGGCGGGGTGCCGGTGTTGGGCGGCACGGCGTGGTTCATGAAACAGGCATGGTCACCGCTCAGGACCCAGGCGCCGTCCCCGGCCCGGCGGTAACCGAACCACTCGACGAACTCGCGCGCCGGCGCCGGCCAGGCCGCCACCTCCGCCGCGCCGTACTCCCGGTCAAACCCCGGCACCAGGCGCCACACCGGCGTGCCCGCCGGCACGGCGTGCACGGTGAACAATCCCAGCCCGTGAATCCGGCTGGGCGCGACGCGGGTCCGGATGAGCAACATGATTGCGCGCTTCAGCCCGTGCCCCGGCGCTAGAACGGCACCGTGATGGCCAGCGCGCCAAAGCGCGACGGCCGGGCCTGGTTCTTGAACTCCTCGCCCCACCAGACGAAGGAAGCGGTGACCTCGCACCAGCGCGTCCAGAGCGACAGCCCGAACTCGCCGGTGAGGAAGAAGGGGTTTTTCTCGACGCTCGGACTGTCCTCGAAGGTGTTGCCGTCCAGGGAAAGATTCCGGGCCACGGCCACGCCGCTGCCGCTGGCAAAGACGTAGGCGCCCCAGCGCGGTTCGGTTTCCCCGTTGCGGCGCGGGCGGGCGTAAGGCAGCGCGCCGAAGCCGCGAATGAGCGTGGTGCCGAAATTGTCCGGCACCTGGTAGCCGAACCGCACCTGGGCGCCGGCCTGAGCCTGGATGAGCACGTTGCCCATCATGATGTTGCCCACGGGGATGATCTCGGCGCTCCAGGCCGAGGTGTCCGCCAGCAATGGATATTTGCGGCGGTGCTCGTACACGAGATTGAAGATGGGTTCGTTGTGGAGCTGGTAAGCCCAGCCCTGCGGCTTGTCGTCCCCGATCAACTCATGAAACCAGGCCTGCACGTGTTCGGCCTGGGAGGCCGGCCCCACCACGCCGGTCACCAGCTTCACCCCGTGCAGCACGTTGCCCCGCTGCAACTGCGTCGAGGCCGAGGCGTACAACATGCCCACGTAGGGCCGGTCTTCCGGGTCCGGGATCGGGCGGTCGGTGTCCATCGGGGTGACCATGATCTGGCCCACGTCGTAACTGCTGAAAAACTGGCCCTCCTCGACCCCGAACCAGCCCCAGAGGCCGCCCAACAGACCGCGACCCGAATGCAGATAAGTGAGCGAAATCCCGTTCGAGTAGTTCTCGTCGGTCTCCCCCACGGCGTCGTTTTCCCAGCGGAAACCCACGGCACGCACGGGTCGTGACGGGCGTAAGAGGTCCGCCTTGGCGCGCTCATCCGGCACCGCCTCCAGGTCTGCCAGCCCCGGCAAGCCCGCCATGAACGACACAACCAGCCAGACAAGCTGTTTGCCGGCTGTTAGACCTGTGTTTTTTCGTTTCATGCGACGGGACTTCAGATTTCGGCTGCATTCCGACCCCGCGGAACGTGCACCATGGTCGGTTAAAGGGCCAATTCGGGCTGCCAAGTTACAACGACGGCGGCACCCGAAGCTGCGCCGCGGGTAGTCTGCCCGGCGGCGACGCGGTCGTGTCAACCTGCGCGCCCTCGCGCCAAGCCCTGGTCGCGGCGTGCGGCGCATGGTGGGCCGCGTCGCCAGTGTGCCCCACCACGACGATCAACACCGCCACGCCCAGCCCGGCCAGCAACGCCAGCGTCAGTACCACCCGGTCATGCCGGTGAAATTGCAGCTCCGGCAGCAGGTCTGCGCACGCGATGGACAGAAACGTGCCCGCGCAAAACGCCAGCGCCGCGCCCAAACCGGACGCGTGCTGAGCCTCGGCCATATTCACCCCCAGAAAAAACAGCAGCGCCCCCAGCGGGGTGACCAGAGCAAAAGCCACGTTGACCCAGTTGCGCACCGCGCGCGGACTGCCCCCCGCGGCCATCAGCGTGGTGATGGCCAGGGCGCTGAACGGCTTGTGCAAGATCACCGCCAGCGCCGTCCCCAGCCCCAGGGCCCCGCCATGGTTGCCCGCGCCGGAAGCCACCGCCGCCGCCATCGCCACGCCGTCGAAGATCGAGTGCAACGACAACCCCAGCGCCACGCCCAGCCAGCTCAGCGTTCGTGCCGAGCGCTCCGCCAGCGAATGCGCGTGCCCGCAAGGCTCCAGCGGGCTGCCCTCCTCGACGTCGTGATGGTGGAACGGCAGGAAGCGTTGCAGGA
Source organism: uncultured Verrucomicrobiota bacterium (assembly GCA_964466945.1). Taxonomy (GTDB): domain Bacteria; phylum Verrucomicrobiota; class Verrucomicrobiia; order Limisphaerales; family J093; genus DSVZ01. The sequence continues at coordinate 18,950 of CAYXPA010000049.1, forward strand.
AAAACAGCGCCAGAAAGCCGACCAGGAGCCACACCGCCCCGCGCTCGGCCGAGCCCAGGATGTGCACGCCATGCGGCCACAGGCCCAGCACCGCCAGCCCCAACATCAGCCCCGCGACGAAGCTGATGGCCATTTGCAACCGCGGGTGCGTCAGCTTGAACAATGAAGGCAGCGCCCCGCCGGCCAGCGCGGCGGCAAACGCCAACAGGCAATACAGCCAGAGCACAAACACCCGCGCATCTTCCGGTTCGTCGGGGCACTTTCAAGCCCCGTCGCCAGAAACCCGCCCCGGGGCCACCGCCCCACCCTACCTTTTTCGTCCTCGAAAAAAACTCGTTGACCCCGGGTCGGCCCGCCCCTACCTTGCGCTCGCGTGAACGGTCCGACCAAGCTCCACCTGCTGAATGGCGCGCTGCTGCTGCGCAGCGCGGCGGTCGGGGCTTGACGCAACCTCGCGGATTTCGCGGCCCCACCGCCGACCGGGCGGTGGGGCCTTTGTGTTTCCCGGGCCGCGCCGCCGGGTCCGCGTCGCGGCGGGTGCCGCCGGCGGCCGCAAACCGCGTCCATGACATGACCTGTAGCCAGTCCAACACATGAAACCTGAGCGAATCCTGATCTTCGACACCACCTTGCGCGACGGCGAGCAATGCCCCGGCGCCTCGATGAACCTGCGCGAAAAGCTGGAAGTGGCCCGGCAGCTTGCCCGGCTGGGCGTGGACGTGATCGAGGCCGGCTTCCCGGTCATCAGCGAGGGTGACTTCGCGGCCGTGCAGACCATCGCCCGCCAGGTGCGTGGCCCGCGCATCGCCGGCCTGGCCCGCTGCGTGCCCGCGGACATTGACGCCGCCGCCGCCGCGGTGAAGCCCGCCGGCCGGCGCGCCCGCATCCATGTCTTCCTGGCCACGTCCAAAATCCACCGCGAGTTCAAGCTGGGCAAGGCCCGCGATGAAATCCTCCGCCTGGCCGTCGAGGGCGTGCAGCGCGCCCGGGGCCACGTCGAGGACGTCGAGTTCTCGCCCGAGGACGCCTCGCGCACCGAGCCGGACTTTCTCATCGAGGTCTGTCGGGCGGTGGTGGCCGCCGGGGCCCGCACCGTGAATATCCCCGACACGGTGGGCTGGGCCGTGCCGGACCAGTTTGGCGCGCTCATCCGGCAACTGTACGAGGCGGTGCCGGAATTTCAGAACGGCCGCGCGGTCATCAGCGTGCACTGCCACAACGACCTCGGCCTGGCCGTGGCCAACTCGCTGGCCGCCGTGCGCGCGGGCGCCCGCCAGATCGAGTGCACCGTCAACGGCATCGGCGAACGCGCCGGCAACACCGCCCTCGAGGAGGTCGTCATGGCCCTGCGCACCCGCCGGGACTTCTTCCGCGGCTTCACCTGCGGCGTGAACCCGCGCGAGATCGTCAAGTCCTCGCGCCTGGTCGCGCGCATGAGCGGCCTGATGGTGCAGCGCAACAAGGCCATCGTGGGCGAAAACGCCTTTGCCCACAGCGCCGGCATCCACCAGGACGGCATCCTCAAGAAGCGCGAGACCTACGAAATCATGGACCCGCGCGAGGTCGGTTGGGGACAGACCGAGCTGCCATTGACCAAGCACAGCGGTCGGGCGGCCGTGGCCGCGCGCCTGCGGCACCTGGGCTACACGTTGAGCGAGGCGGACCTCAACGCGCTCTTCACCCGCTTCAAACAGGTCGGCGACAAGAAGAAGTTTGTGTACGACGACGACCTCACCGCGCTGGTCGAGGGCCTCATCACCGAGGTGCCCGAGACCTGGACGCTCGAGTACCTGCACGTAACCAGCGGCAACCAGACCGTGCCCACCGCCACCGTGCGTCTGCGCCGGGCCGGCGCGTCCAAGGGCGAGGCTGCCGTGGTCCAGGATGCCAGCATCGGCGACGGCCCGGTGGACGCCGCGCTGCGGGCGATTGACCGGCTCACCGGCACGCAGGGCCGCCTGCTCGATTACTCGTTGCGCGCGGTCTCCCAGGGCATGGACGCGCTGGGCGAGGTCACCGCCAAGGTGGACTTCGGCAACGGCGAACCCGTGGTGGGCCGGGGCGCCAGCACCGACGTGATCGAAGCCAGCGCGCGCGCCTATCTCAACGCCGTGAACCGGCACCTGTGCCAGCAACCGCGCGGCAAAGCCACCAACAACCGCCAGCCCTAGTCCGTTTCACAACGCCCCCGGGAGCGCCGGCCCAGGGCCGACATCGCCCCGGGTCAATATCCGGGCGCGCGTGACCGAGTGGCGCGAGCACCGGGTTGGAGGGTTGTTCCAAGTGTTCATGAAGAACCCCTTCAACCGTTTGACAGCCGCAGCTCCGGACGGAGTGCCCGTTTTCAGTAAAGACTTGCGCGACCGCACGCCCTACCGACCCCAGCCCTGGCGGAGGACGCGCAGGGCATTTCCGCCCAGGATCAACCGGATGTCCGCCTCTCTGAACCCGCCGCGCAGCAGGGCTTCGGTGATGTTCGGCAGGTCCGCCATGTCCTTCACGTCGTCGGGCGGATCGGTGAAGCCGTCGAAGTCCGTGCCCAGCGCGACCGTCTCGATGCCGCCCTGGTCACGGATGCGCCGGGCGGTCTCGACCACGTAATGGAGGCCCTGTTTGATCTTCACGGGGGTGAGCCAGTGGTTCATGAGGATGATGCCCACCACGCCGCCGGTGTCGGCAATCTGCCGGATTTCCGCGTCGGTCGGGTTCATCGGTTGCGGATTCAAACTCGCCACGCCCACGTGGGTGAAGAGCAGCGGCCGCCGCCGGCGCACGATCTCGAAGACCCGCTGCCGCGCGGGAGGCGTGCTGTGCGTCAGGTCCACGAGCATCCCCGTTTCCACACAGGCCTCGACCAACTCCTCGCCCAGGGGGGTAAGCCCCCGGGTCAGGTCTTTGGGCTCCTCGAAACAGCCGGGAATTTTTTGCTCGGGCGGGATGCCCTCCACCGGGTGCACAAATTCGTTCGCGTAAAAGTGCGCCAGGGTGAGCAGGCACACGCCGCGGTCGAAGAAGGCGCGGGCGTTCAGGACGCTGCCGCCCAGGCTGTGGGCGCCTTCGATGGTGTGAATGATCGCGAGCTTGCCCTCGGCCAGGGCCGTTTCCAGCTCCTGCCGGGAGCGGACCACGCGGGCCACTTCGCGGCCGTCGAGCTTCGAGCGCGCGACCTCGGCCTCGAACCCGGCGATGACCTCGAGCGTGCGGTCAAACGGGCTGCCCTCGAACAGGCGCCGGACCCGGGGCGAGGCGAAGCACTTCGCCACCTTCAGCGCCCAGCAATCCGCCAGCAGCCGGCGCTCGGGCAGGTACACCGCCGAGAGCAGCACGCGCACGTTCCCGTCCATCAGCTTGGGCAGGTCGGTGCGCATGGTGAACGGATTCCACGCCCCGCTGGCGCGGTGGCGGCGGGCGAACTTGTGCTGCCACAGCGAGACGTTCAGCGAGGGATGGGCGTGCAAGTCCACCACGGTGGCGCGGGCGTGGAGCTCGCGGGCCCGCGGGGAAATCTGGAGCGGCGGCATGGCGGGAGGGGTCGGCGGTCAGTGCGTCAGTTTGCGGCGCAGGCCGTTCCAAACATCGAGCGTGGGCCCCGGTCCCACGCGACCGTCCTTGTCCTCGTCGTTGTTGAACAACACGGCGTAAGTCATCCGGTGGGCCGTCCAGAAGCCCCGACCGTCGAGCGCGCGCTCGACGAAGGGCAGGAACGTGCCCGTGTTCACGTAGAACTTCACCCGGTGGTCGTGCCCGGCCCGGAAGCAATCCTGCCGGGCCTCGTGGGTGTGCCCGTAAACGAGGTACTGGTAGCGCTCGTCGCGCGCCTCGCCCTCGAGCAATTCCTCCCGCGCGCCCCGGGCCAGGGCGTCCAGACCCTCCGCGCGCCCCTGCAGGGCGTCCACGACCGAGGCCAGGCCCTCGAGGAACTTCAGCCCGTTCTTTTGCTTCACCAGGCACAGGACGCGGCCCAGGTGATCGGTAAGATCGCCGGCGGCCACGAGGTCGGTCTGGAGCTTGTCCCACTGCTTGGCGAAGCGTGAGCGCAGCAGGCCGGCGAGGGCGTCCATGAGCCCGGCGCGCATGACCTGCATGTAGCTCTCGTACCGGGCGCCCTGGCCGCGCAGAAACCACGCCAGCCAGTTGAAGGCCGCCGTCAGCGGCCGGAGGTTGTTCACGTCCTTGAAACTCTCCAGGAACGCCCGGTTCTCGGGCGTGTTCCAGCCGCGCTCGGCGAAGTCCCGCTCCACGTGATACACCAGCCCGGACATCAGCTCGGCGGTGACCACCTCGCCCAGGGCCATCGCCCGGTACACCCGCTCGTCGAACCGGCCTGCGCGGGCCTTGGGCTGGAGCACTGTGTTGTAAAAAGCCAGGGCATGGCAGTTCTCGTCCCATTCGTGACCGTGCCGGGCCAGCACGCCGTAGGTGTCCGGCAGGTCGAGCTTGAACGCAAACTCGAGCGTCGCCTCCTGGAACCGCGCGCTCAACCGCTCCTTGAGCCCGGGGTAGTTGTGGAACATGCGGTCGTGATTGCCGATGACGTAAGTGACCTTCGGCGGCGCTCCCCCCGACCGGGGCAGGCCCTCGAGCATGGCCAACAGCGCCCGGGCGGACTCGGTGTCGAGCACCGCCTCGAGCACCGCGCCGAAATGCCGTTCCATCGCCGCGGTGTCGGCGTTCATGCCCGTTTGCGGGTCTGCCTTGCCGCCCCACGGCCGCTCGTCGGGCGTCACGTGGCGCACCCAGTAGCTGGTCCGCACCAGATCGAAGATGTCCCCCAGCAGGACCACCTGGACTTCCGTGAGGTCCCGCTTCTTTTCCGCCAGGGCCGCGATCTCGGCGCCCAGCAGCTTGAAGGCCGTGCCGTGGACGTTCCGGGCGGTGGTGGTGTCGGTGAGGTGAAGGTCGCTCAGGAAAACGAGCATGGCGGCGGGGGGATGTGGGTTGAACCGGTCTCGGGTGACTGTAGCAACAAATACCGGAGCGGTTCCCTTGTCAACCGGCGACCGCGGAGGCGGCCCGCCGCTAGGGTGACACTCCCCTGCCCTGTTCGAGCCCAAGCCCGTCCCGCTTCCGCCCCGCGCCCCCGGCCCGCCGCGACGCACGGGCTGGCGCAGCCTTGCGACCCGGCTGCGTGCGCCTAATCTCGCGCGGTGCGACAGACAATCCCGGTTTCACGCGCCCACCGCACGCCATGAATCCCACCGCGATTGAAAGCCACCTCAAGGCCGTCCTGCTCCAGTGGATGGTCATCATGGCCGTGGCCTGGCTCATGGGACGCCTGGGCCGCCGCCTGGGCCAGCCGCTGGCCGTGGGCGAGATCGCCGGCGGGCTCTTGCTCGGGCCCTCGTTTCTGGGCTGGCTGTGGCCGGACTTCATGCACGCGCTGTTTCCGGCGGAGACCTCCCAGTCCCTGCAATTGCTGGCCAAGCTGGGCCTGATCCTCCTGCTGTTCCAGGTGGGCATGGAGTTCGACTACGGCCACCTGGCCGCGCGCTCGCGCACAGTGGTGGCGGTCTCGGCCCTGGGCATTCTCGCGCCGGTGCTGCTGGGGCTGGCCATCGGACCGTGGTTGCACCGGGAATTTGCGCCGGAGACCAACCGGTTCGGTTTTCAACTCTTTGTGTGCATCGCCCTGGCCATTTCCGCCCTGCCCATCATGGGTCGCATCCTGCTCGAAGAGGGTCTCGAGCGCACCGCGCTGGGCGCCGTGGCCATCAGCGCCGCCGCGCTGGACGACGTGGCCGGCTGGGTGTTGCTGGGCGTGGCCTCCGCGCTGGTCACGGCCCGGTTTGCCTGGGGGCCGCTGCTGGCCCAACTGGCCGGGATCGTGGCCTTCTTCGCGTTGCTCAACTGGGTGGTCGGCCCCGCGTTGCGGCGCTTCTGGCGGTGCAGCTTCTGCGTGCCGCCCGAGGACCCGCGCGGCCAATCCGCCGGCCGGTTGCTGGCCTGCACGTTGGGCCTGCGCGCGCCCCGCCTGCGGGACAATGAGTGCCCGGGTCGCGACACTTGCGGGCTCGCGCCGCAGCCGCCGGACGTCTCGCGCATCCCGCCCACCTTCCTGGCCGTGCTGCTGGTGGTTCTGTTCGGGTGCGCGGTCACCACCAACCGGCTGGGCATCTTCTCGATCTTCGGCGCCTTCATGCTCGGCGTGGCCCTGCACCGGGAAATCACCCTGGTGGCGGCCTGGCGCGAGCGCTTCCGCGACTTCGTGCTGGTGGCGCTGGTGCCGATCTTTTTCACGAACACCGGCCTGCGCACCGAGATCGGCTCGCTGACCACGCCGCTGGCCTGGGTGGGTTGCGCGGTCGTGCTGGCCGCCGCCGTGGCCGGCAAACTCGGCGGGTGCTACCTGGGCGCGCGGCTCACGGGACAATCCCGGCGCGAGGCCGGGTGCGTGGCCGCGCTCATGAACACGCGCGCCCTGATGGGGCTGGTGGCCATCAACATCGGCTACGACCTGGACCTGCTCACCCGGCCGCTGTTCACCATGTTTGTCATCATGGCGCTGGTGACGACGGTGATGACCGGCCCGCTGCTGCGCTGGTGGTTGCCGCCCGAAGTGCGCGCCCGACGCACCCGGCCCGCTTGACCCGCACCCGCGGGACAGCCCCCCGCTCGCGCGTTCCGCCCTCGCCGGCCAGCCCCCGGCTCGACACGCCGCGCGCGGTGCGGAAACATCCCGGGCCATGTCACCTGCGCTGGTGCCCGTGCAACGCCTCGTCTCCCTGCCCCCCGCCATGGCCGCATTGTTCGCCGAACTGGAGGGCCGCGCGGAACCGGACTGGTGCGCCGCCGGCGACCCGCCCGGCGCGCAACTCGGCTCGGGCGGCGGCACCGCGCACCTGCTGGTCGCGGCCTGGCGGGCCACGGGCGCGGGCGCGGACTTCGCCACCTGGCTGGCGCAGTCGCGCAAGCTCGTCATCCACGGCGCGGGCGAGAGCCGCCGCCTACCGGCCTACGCGGCGGTGGGCAAGCCGCTGCTGCCGGTGCCGGTGTTGCGCTGGGCGCGCGGCCAGCGCCTGACGCAGACCCTCCTCGACCTGCAGGTGCCGGTGCTCGAACGCGTGCTCGAGGCCGCCCCCGCCGGCGCCGCCGTGCTCGTGGCCAGCGGCGATGTGTTGCTGCGCTTCCCCCGCCCGCTGCCGCCGTTGCCGACCGTGGACGTGTGCTGCTTCGGCCTCTGGGCCACGCCGGAGACCGCCGCGCGCCACGGCGTCTTCTTCCTGCCCCGCACCCGCCCCGGGGAGCTGGCCTTCGCGCTCCAGAAGCCGGAGCCGGATCGCATTCGCGCGCTGGCCACCGAACACCTCTTCGCAGTGGACACCGGCCTGTGGCTGCTGAGCGCGCGCGCCGTGGCCGTGTTGCTGGCGCGGTCCGGCTGGGACGCCGCGCGGGGCGAGTTCGCCGGCGGACAGGCGCGGCGGTACGAGTTGTACGAGCACTTCGCGCTGGCGTTGGGCCGCGCGCCGACCGTGCCGGACGCGGAGATCGGGGCGCTCAGCGTTGCGGTGGTCGTGCCCGCGGGCGGCGAATTCCACCACCTGGGCACCAGCCGGCAGATGATCGAAACGGTCACGGCCCTGCAAAATCTCGAGCTGGACGAGACCCGGCTGGGGATGCTCGGCGCCAAGCGGCCGCCGGACCTGCACCTGCAAAACGCGCCGTTCCGCGCCCCGCTGCGCCTGGACCGCAACCACACCTTGTGGGTCGAGAACTGCACCGTGCCGGCGACCTGGCAGTTGGCGCGGGAACACGTCCTCACCGGCGTGCCGCCCAACACCTGGGACCTGCGCCTGGAGCCGGGCGTGTGCCTGGACTTTGTGCCCGTGGTCGGCGGCGGCCTCGGCGCGCGCGTGTACGGGCTGAACGATGCGTTCCGCGGGCCGGTGGACCATCCCGGCACGCTCTGGCTGGGCCGGCCCGCGCCGGACTGGTTCGCCGCACGCGGACTGGACCCCGCGTTGGCCGGCGTGGCGCCGGGCACCGACGTGTTCGACGCCCCGTTGTTCCCGGTGTTGCCGGAGGCGGCCTGGGAGCCGCGCTTTTTGGAATGGCTGTTCGCCACGCGGCCGGTGGACGATCCGCTGTTCACGCGGCGCTGGCTCGAAGCGCCGCGCCTGTCCGCGCGCGAGCTGGCGGCGCGGGCGGACTTGCGCGCCCTGTACGCTCGGCGGGCCGCTCACCGCGCGGCCATCCTGCGTCCCTTGCTCGAAAACGCCCGCTGGAGCGTGTTCCCCCGGCTGGACCTCGAGGCCACCGCCGCGTTGTACGCCGACGCCGGTCTGGAACTCCCGGCCCGGCTCGCAACCGCCGAGCCACCCGCCGGCCCGGGCGGCCTGGACGCGGTGCACGAACACATGTTTCGCAGCGCCGTGCTGCGGCGACGCGGGGACGCCGGCTGGGCCGAGGAAGAGCGGCGCGCCTTCGCCCGGCTGCGTGACCTGATCGTGAGCGAGGCGGAAACGGCGCCGGTGACGCCGCGGTGCGCGGTGCACGAGGACCAGATTGTGTGGGGCCGCAGCCCGGTGCGGCTGGACCTGGCGGGCGGCTGGACCGACACCCCGCCGTACTGCCTCGAACACGGCGGGCGGGTGGTGAATTTCGCGGCCAACCTCAACGGCCAGCCGCCGGTGCAGGTCTTTGCCCGGCCGGCCCCGAGCCCGGAGCTGGTGTTGCGCTCGATTGACCTCGGCGCCGAACAGCGCGTGCGCTCCTTCGCGGAGCTGGACACGTTTGCCCGGCCGGGCGACGAGTTCGCCGTGGCCAAGGCGGCGCTGGCGCTGGCCGGCTTTTTGCCACGGTTCCACGCCGGGGCGCCCTACCCGAGCCTGCGCGCGCAACTGGAGGAGTTCGGCGGCGGTCTCGAATTGTCCTTTCTGGCGGCCGTGCCCAAAGGCTCCGGCCTGGGCACCAGCAGCATCCTGGCCGCCACGCTCTTGGCCACGCTGAGCGACTTCTGCGGCCTGGGCTGGGACCGCACCGCGCTCTTCAGTCGCACGCTGGCGCTCGAGCAGTTGCTCACCACCGGCGGCGGCTGGCAGGACCAGGCCGGCGGGATTTACCCGGGGGTGAAGTTGATCGAAACCGTCCCCGGCCTGCGCCAGCAGCCGACCTTGCGCTGGCTGCCCGACCAACTCCTGGCCGGGGCCTGCGCCGAGCGGCGCGCCCTGCTCTACTACACCGGCCTCACCCGCGTGGCCAAGGGCATCCTCCAGGAAATCGTGCGCGGCCTGTTCCTCAACGCCGCGCGGCATCTGGAGCTCATCGGCCGCATCGGCGAAAACGCGCTCGCCGCCGCCGAGGCCCTGCAACGGGCCGATGAGGCCGCCCTGTGCGCGTGCGTGCGCCGGAGCTGGCAGTTGAACCAGCTCCTGGACCCGGGCACCAACCCGCCCGAGGTCGCCGCCCTGCTCGCTGCGGTGGACGATTACCTCGCCGCCGCCAAACTCCTGGGCGCCGGCGGCGGCGGCTACCTGCTGTTGCTGGCCAAGGACGCCGAAGCCGCCCGGCGCGCGCGCCAGACCCTTGAAGCGCGCCCGCCCAATCGCCGCGCGCGTTTTGTGGACCTGAGCCTTTCGAGCACCGGCCTCCAGGTCACGCGCAGTTGAGGCCCGCTCGCGCACCGGGCGTCGGCCAACAGGCTCGCGGAAAAATCCGGGGGCCAGAAGCGCGCGTGGTCAGGCTGTGGCCCCGAACCCCGCGCGGCGCGTTGGTGCGGGCGGCCCGTGCGCCCGCTCCGGTTTACGCCAGGCTCACCCACTGGCCGGTCTGCACGGAACGTTCTTCGGCCTCGCAGATTTCCACCGCGCTCAGGCCGTCGGCGGCGGTCACCACGCTGGGCGGGCGGCCGGTCTCGATGCACTCGAGCAGGTGCCGCAGTTCGCCCACGTAACCGTCCGGCCCCTCGCAGCGGATGACCCGGGAGAACGCGATCAATCGCGCCGCCATGCCCGCACCAGACGGTGACCCATGCCATGCCCCCGCGCCAGGGCCAGCCAGGCCACCCCGCCCAACGCCAGCAGCGCCCCGGACGAGGGCTCCGGCACCAGGCAGAAACTCTGCAGGCCGAACACGTCTCCAGGACCGCCAGGAGGAGGGATCGGCTGGGCTAGTACTAGGTTGGAGACGCCATATTTACCCCCACCGGCGGCAGCCGCCTCAAAGCTCGAACCCGCCGCGACTTCCCAGGCGCGCAGTTGGAAATACAGCCAACGGAAGGTCATCTCGGGAGGAAAAGTCACGACCGTGGAGGTGATGTAACCTGCGTAGGCCCCGGTGCGAAATCCAAGAATGGGGCCATAGGGGACCAGACTGTCCGGCTCCAATCCCGCGTAAGCCTGTGCCGCATAGGCAGCTCCTTCCAGCCGGGTGGTACAATCCACGTCAAAGACCGGCGCATCTATGCCAAGAAATGGGTTGCGATTGGCAACATTGAGTTGACCTTGTGCCCAGCCCGTGAGGGCCAGACCGCATCCCAGCAGCAACTTGACATACGTGTTCATAAACCCGACGCTTCCTTTTGAGTCAGTCAATGGGTTATTCAGCAACCTTCAGTTGGATGATCCAAGTGCCCCACTCATCGTAACGATCTCCCGGACCTGGCTCGGGATCAGCGGGCTGGGGGTCCGCGTATTGCTGAATGGTCCAGAGCGCCCCACCGGCAGGATCTACGGACGTGGCCGAATAGTCCCCCCAGCGATCGTGGTCACTTGGAGCGAAGGGGCACTGCCCGGCCTGGACTAAGACGGGCCGGTTCATCCACGTGCCGTTGGCCTGGCAGCCCATCCAGAAGGCCCCGATGTACTCCTTGGCCCGCGAGCCCGAAAAGCCCACCGCTATGTCCCCGGCAGTACATCCGCATCCAGCGCATCCCACGTTCAGAGCGGGGAAGTAGTACCAGTACGGGTTGCTGGCCGCGGGGTCGTAAATCCGGCCGTGCTCCACGTAGGTCAACCCCCCGGCCCCGACCGGCAGCCGAAACCATTGAACGGCGGAACGGTCTGACGTGGAACCGTCATCGTCCCCATCTGCGCCGCCCAAGCCCACGGGGTAACAGGTCCGCCGGGGTGGATTGAAGCCTGCGGGATTCATGGGTTTGAGCCGGGTGGCTCAGCCCGGAACGACCCAGCCGGGGCGGACCGCCACCGCACGGCCAATAGCCACAGCCCGCCGCCCAAGACCAGCAACGTCCCGGACGAGGGCTCAGGCACCAACGTCATGGACTTCAGCGAGAAGAGTGGATATGCGTATTCGGGCGGCCCCCCGCTGG
>CAYXPA010000050.1:0-29742 GCA_964466945.1 uncultured Verrucomicrobiota bacterium
AAATGCACCGCCTCGCCACGCAGCCGAATCCCTGGGACCGCGACGTGGAACTCAAACAGGCCCTGGGCGTGCCGGCGGAGGTGTTTGCCCGCACGGCCGCGCTGCTGCGCCGGCCGTGAAGCACGCGCCGCGGTGGGCGGGCGCCTCCAGGGACCTGTTGCCGCCCGGCACAGGCATTGCTAGGCAGAACGGTGGGTTCAACCGCGGCGGCGGGCGGCGTCGAAAGGCGAGTTTTGTGCCCGGTCCGCGGGACGACCGCGCCGCGAAGACCCGGAACCGCGCGTCAGGTGCGTTGACATTGAGGCCGGTTTGCCTACCGTCAATCGCACCCGGCGTTGCCCCGAAGGCGCGGGGATTTGTTGACGATCGTGGCTGCCCGAGACGATTTCTTGCTCGATAGCCTCATCGAGATGGGTTACGTGACCAACGAGCAGTTGGCGCCCATCCGCGAGGAGGCCGACCAGTCCGGCGAAGGGGTGGTGGACACCCTGGTCGCGAAGGGGATTCTCACGCCCGCGGTGGTGGCCCAGGCCAAGGCTGCCCACTTCGGCGCCGAGTACGTCCCGCTGGGCGAGATGCGCATCCCGGACGACGTGCTGGCGCTGGTGCGCCGGGACGTGGCCAAGCGCTTCAACGTGGTGCCGGTCCGCAAGGAGGAGCACGGTCTGGTCGTGGCCATGGCCGACCCGTCCGACCTGGACACCTTGGACGGTCTCCAGCACACGTTGAACATGGAGATCATCCCCGCCGTGGCCACGCCGGAGGACATCGAGGCGGCCATCGCCAAGCTCTACGGCGTGCGGGACGACTCGGTGTCCAAGATGATCCAGGACATCACCGAGGGGGAGGTCGAGGTCGCCCGCATCGCCAGCGTGCAGACCGATGACGGGTCCACCGTCGAGGCGGACGCGCCGATCATCAAGCTGGTCAACACGATGATCGTCGAGGCCTTCAAGATGCGCGCCTCGGACATTCACCTGGAGCCGTTGGACAAGCGTTTCCGCGTCCGGTACCGGATTGACGGGATGCTGCACGAGATGAAGAGCCCGCCCAAGCGGTTGCAGGCCTCGATCATCAGCCGCCTCAAGATCATGTCCAACATGTCCATCGCCGAGCGGCGCATCCCCCAGGACGGCCGCATTCAGGCCACGGTGGGCAACAAGACCATTGACCTGCGCGTGTCCTGCCTGCCCACCACGCACGGCGAAAGCATCGTCATGCGCATCCTGGACAAGGAAGGCCTCAAGCTGGGTCTGGGCGAATTGGGCTTTTTCTCCGACGACCAGCAGACCTTCGAGCGGCTGATCGGCCTGCCCGACGGCATCCTGCTGGTGACCGGCCCGACCGGCTCGGGCAAGACCACCACGCTGTACGCGGTGCTCAACTACATCAACCGCCCCGACCGCAAGATCATCACCGTCGAGGACCCGGTCGAGTACGTCATGTCCGGCATCAACCAGGTGCAGGTCAACGAGGCGGTGGGACTGACCTTCGCCGCCGCCCTGCGCGCGATGCTCCGGCAGGCGCCCAACGTGATCATGCTCGGGGAGATTCGCGACCTGGAGACCGCCTCGATCGCCATTAACGCCTCGCTCACCGGCCACCTGGTGTTCTCGACCCTGCACACCAACGACGCCCCCAGCGCGGTGACCCGCCTCATTGACATCGGCGTCAAGCCCTTCCTGGTGGCCTCCTCTTCGCGGGCCCTCATGGCCCAGCGCCTGGTACGCAAGGTCTGCAAAAAGTGCGGCCAGCCCTACCAGCCGCCCCAGAGCGAGCTGCAGGCGCTGAACATTGACGCCGCCCAGGCCGCCAGTGCCACCTTCCGCAAAGGCCGCGGCTGCCCGGAGTGCAACAAGACCGGCTACCGCGGCCGCATGGGCATTTTCGAAATCTTCGTCATCGAGGACGAGGTGCGGAAACTCATCTACGAAAAGGTGCCCGCCACCGTCCTCCGCGCCCGGGCGCGCGAGCTGGGGATGCGGACCCTGCGCGAGGACGGCACCCGCAAGGTGCTCGCCGGCTTGACCACCCCGGAAGAAGTGATCCGGGCCACGGCGATGGACACGGACTAGGTCATGTCGCCCGTGCGCCACCAGTTTTCCGCCCGTTCCGGCTCGCCGACCCGCGGCCGCGGCCCGGGCCGGTCGGGCCCGCCCGGCGGAGTTTTGCGGAGCCGCTCCGGTGGATGATTTGCCATGTCCTACTCCATGTCAGACCTGTTGCAGTTGGTGGTGCAAGAAGGCGCCGCCGACCTGCATTTGCGCGTGGGCATTCCCCCGGTGATCCGCCTGCACGGCATCCTCCACAAGGTCGAGGGCCCGGCCCTGCGACCCGAGGACACCGAGGACCTGATGCGCACGATCACCTCCGAGGACAACATCCAGCAGGTGCGCGAGCGCGGCACGGTGGACTTCGGCTTTGCCTTCGGCGAGCTGGCGCGCTTCCGCGTGAGCGTCTTCAAGGAAAAGGGCCACTTCGGCGTCGTGGCCCGGCAGATTCCCAACAAGATGCTCACCCTCGAGCAAATCGGCCTGCCCCCGTCCACCAAGGAACTGCTCTACAAACCGCGCGGGCTGGTGCTGGTGACCGGCCCCACCGGCTCGGGCAAGACGACCACCCTAGCCTCGATGATCAACATCATCAACGAGGAGCGCGACGACGCCCACATCATCACCATCGAGGACCCCATCGAGTACTACCACAAGCACAAGAAGGCGGTCATCACCCAGCGCGAGGTCAACGTGGACGTGCCCAACTTCGCCGAGGCCCTGCGGCGCGCGCTGCGCCAGGACCCGGACGTGATCTTGGTGGGCGAGATGCGCGACCTGGAGACCATTGACGCCGCCATCACCGCCGCCGAGACCGGCCACCTGGTCTTCGGCACCCTGCACACCACCGGCGCGGCCAAGACCATTGACCGCATCGTCAACGCCTTCCCCGTCACCCAGCAGGAACAAATCCGCATCCAGCTCTCGACCGTGCTCCAGGCCGTCATCTCCCAGTTGCTCCTGCCCCGTTGTGACAAGCCGGGTCGCGTGGCCATCTTCGAGGTGATGATCAACACCCCCTCGATCGCCGCCCTCATCCGCGACAACAAGACCTTCCGCATCCAGTCCGACATCCAGACCGGCGCCAAATACGGCATGGTCACGCTGGACAGCTTCCTCTTGGACAAATACCAGCAGGGTATCATCTCCCAGGAAGAGGTCATCACCAAGGCCCAGGACCCCACCACCATCCTGCTCAAACTCCAGGAACTGGAGGCCGGCCGGAGCATCGAGGAAATCGAGGGCCGCAAATAACCCATGCCCGAAACCGTTTCCCATCCCCTGTTGAACATCGTCCGCGAGCGCGGCCTGGCGGACGACATGCAGCTCGAAGAGGTCCAGGCCGAGATCAACCGCACCGGCCGGCCCGTCGGCGAAATCCTGGCCGATTACGGCATCGTGGACCCGGAGACCCAGCTCCAGCTCATCGCCGAGTACCTGGGCACCGAGGTGGTCCGGCTGGACGAGGTCGAATTCACCCCCGAGGTCCTCGAGGCCATCCCCGCCGCCACTGCCCGCATGTACCAGTGCCTGCCCGTGGCCGTGTACGGCAACACCGTCCGCGTGGCCCTGGCCGACCCGCTCAACGCCTCGGTGGTGGACGAACTGGGCTTCTCGATTGGCAAGGAGGTCCAGTTGGTCGTGGCCGACCCCGCGCAGGTCGGCAAACTCATCGAAAAACACTACCCCCAGGAGGTCGGCGGCCTGGGCGACGTGCTCAAGGAACTGGGCTACGACGAAGACCTGGCCAAGGAAGTGGCCCAGGCTTCGGCCGGCACCATAGACCTGGCCAACCTCGCCAGCGAGGCGCCCATCATCAAGTTCGTCAACCTGGTGCTCATGCAGGCCATCCAGGACCGGGCCAGCGACATCCACTTCGAGCCGTTCGAGGACGAGTTCAAAATCCGCTACCGCGTGGACGGCGCGCTCTACGAAATGGCCCCGCCGCCCAAGCACCTGGCCCTGCCGGTGATTTCCCGCATCAAGGTCATGGCCAACCTCGACATCGCCGAGCGCCGCCTGCCCCAGGACGGCCGCATCTCGATGGTCATCGCCGGCCGCCAGGTGGACCTGCGCGTCTCCTGCCTGCCCACCCAGTTCGGCGAGTCCGTGGTGTTGCGCGTGCTGGACCGCTCCGCCCTCCAACTGGAGCTGGAAAACCTCGGCTTCCCCAAGTTCATCTACGACTACGTCTCCCAGGTCATCCAGCAGCCCAACGGCATCTTCGTGGTCACCGGCCCCACCGGCTGCGGCAAAACGACCACGCTCTACTCCTGTCTAAGGCGGATCAACACCATTGACTCGAAGCTGCTGACCGTGGAGGACCCGGTGGAATTCGACATCGAGGGCATCATGCAAGTGCCGGTCAACGAGGCTGTGGGCATGACCTTCGCCAAGGCCCTGCGCGCCTTCCTGCGCCAGGACCCGGACATCATCATGCTCGGCGAAATGCGCGACCTGGAGACCTCGCAAGTGGCCATTCAGGCCTCCCTCACCGGCCACCTCGTCCTGAGCACCCTCCACACCAACGACGCCCCCGGCGCGGTCACCCGCCTCATTGACATGGGCGTCGAGCCCTTCCTCATCTCCTCGACCCTCCTGGCCGTGCTGGCCCAGCGGCTGGTTCGCACCATCTGCAAAAAGTGCCGCACCCCCTTCGAGCCCACCGAGGCCCAGCTCGCCATGCTCAATCTCTCCCCGCACGACCTGGGCGACAAGGTCTTTTACTACGGCCGCGGCTGCAAGGACTGCAACGACACCGGCTACCGCGGTCGCAAGGGCATCTTCGAGCTCCTGCCCATCACCGAGCCCATCCGCCTGCTCATCAACGAACGCGCCCCCACGGTCGTCATCCGCCAAAAGGCCGTCGAGCTGGGCATGGTCACCTTGCGCGAAGACGGTCTGCGCAGCATTTTTGACGGCGATACCACCGTCGAAGAAGTCCTCAAATACACCTGAAAACCCCGGAGGTTCGTCATGCCGAAGTTCAACTACGTGGCCATGGATTCCCGCGGCAAGGAAACCAAGGGAACCATCGAGGGCGCCAACCTCAACGAGGCCATCGGCCGGGTCAAGGAAATGGGCTACTTCCCCACCAAGGTCATCCCCGAGCCCGAAAAGGCCAAGGACAGCAAAAAGGGCAAGCCCGCCCCCGCCCCCGGCGCCAAGCCCAAAAAGGGCGGCCTCTCTTTCGAGATCAACCTCAAAATCCCCGGCCTGGGTGGCAAGGTGAAGCCCAAGGTGCTCACCGCCTTCACCCGCCAGTTGGCCACGCTGGTGGACGCCGGCCTGCCGCTCTTGCGCGGGATGCGCGTGCTCGAAAAACAGGAGCGCCACCCCACGCTCAAGCGCATCATCGGCGACATCGCCGTGGCCATCGAGGGCGGCAGCACCTTCTCCGAGGCCCTGGCCCAGCACCCCAAGGTCTTCAACCGCCTCTTCGTCAACATGGTCAAGGCCGGCGAACTGGGCGGCGTGCTCGAAGTCGTCCTCAACCGCCTGGCCGAGTTCATGGAAAAGGCCGAGAAGATCAAGGGCAAGGTCAAGGCCGCCATGTTCTACCCCGCCGCCGTCATGACCGTGGCCGTGGTCATCCTGGGCGTGCTCATGGTCTTCGTCGTGCCCAAGTTCGAGCAAATCTTCGCCGACATGCTCGAAGGCGCCAAGCTGCCCGGCTTTACCGTCTTCGTCATCAACCTGGCCAACACCATTAAAAGCCGCACCATCCTGGTGGGCGACGCCGCCCCGTGGGGCCTGCCCGCCTTCCCCGGACCGGTGGTCTGGATCCTCGTCGGCCTCTTCGTCTTCATCAAACTCTTCACCAAGTGGAAGCTCGGCCGGTACTACTTCGACAAGCTCAAGCTCATCATGCCCGTGCTCGGCCCGGTCATCTCGAAGGTCGCCATCGCCCGCTTCACCCGCACCCTCGGCACCCTGGTCTCCAGCGGCGTGCCCATCCTCCAGGCCCTCACCATCGTCAAGGAAACCGCCGGCAACGTGGTGGTGGCCGAGGCCGTGAGCAAGGTCCACGAAAGCGTCAAAGAGGGCGAAACCATCACCGCCCCGCTTGATGCCTCCCGCGTCTTCCCGCCCATGGTCGTCAGCATGGTGGACGTGGGCGAGCAAACCGGCGCCCTGCCCGAAATGCTCATGAAGATCGCCGACACCTACGAAGACGAGGTGGACAACGCCGTCTCCGCCATGACCTCGCTCCTGGAGCCGATCATGATCGTCTTCCTGGCCGTCATTGTGGGCAGCATCGTCATCGCCCTGTTCCTGCCCTTGATCCAGATGATCAACCAGCTCGGCGGCGACGTCGGCGGCAAGGGCGGCGCCGGCGAAGACTGAGCCGGCCCGGGGTCGTTTCCCGAGCGACTGTAACGGGCCACTGGCCCGAGGATGCACGCCGGATTGGATCGGTGGATCCACGCTGCGGCGCGGGCAAGTTGGACAGCGCCGGCGCCGCGGCGCCTTACCCAATCAGAATTCAGAAGCGAGGAGTGAGAAGATGGAAGCCGGATGCCGGATACCCGATGCCGGAGGTCCAGCGTGTCCACGGTTACGGCAGGCGCCTCCGCTCGGCGGCGGCGTAGCGCCGATTGGCCATCGGCTGTCCCGCCGACTGGCAGTCGGCGATACAACGGGTTGTCAATCTGCGCTACGGGTCGGCGGCAGAGGTCGCCGCCGAGGACGGCCTGGTAGGCCGTGCTACCCGCAGAAAAAGCGGCAGCAAGCTGCCGCACTCCATGCGATGGTGCGCGCGGTAGGGCCGCGCTGCGGCGCGGCCGGCTTCGGAAGCCCGCGCGCGGGCCGGAATTTCACGGCTTGTACAGCCGGTAGAACTTCGTCGGCAGCGTGGCCGGGACAGTGACGGGGTTGGTCGGGCCGCTGGGGGAATTGGCCCAGTTGGGCGGCGACAGACTGGTCGCTTCCTGCAATACCCATTGGGTCCCCGTGGCGGGCGTCCACCAGAGCGTCGCAAAGCCGGGCGCGGCGAGGGTGATGGAGAGCGTGGGCGCGCCTTCGCTTTGCACGACCTGAGGCATGGCCCAGAACCCGCCGGTGACGGAGAACTGGCCGCCGGTCATCGGCTCGCCGGCCTCGGGCTGGCCGATGGTGCCGCTGACCGCATACACGCCGCCGGTGCTGGCGCCCGCGCCGCCGGCGATCGTGTGCCAGGGGATGGCGAGTTGGGCCAGGGCCGGGAAGCAGAAAACCGAGCAAAGAAAGCCCAGAGCCAGCACCCGCCGCGATGGCCGCCAGCCCGTAGCGCAGGTTTCCAACTTGTCAGTGCCCCGGCGAAAGAATAGCCTACCACCATGCGAAACCGTTACACCGCCGTCGTTCAGCGCGATGGCAAGTGGTTCATCGCCTTCTGCCCCGAGGTGCCGGAAGCCAATGGCCAGGGCAAAACCCGCGAGGAGTGTCTCGAAAGCCTGGCGGCCGCGATTGAACTGGTGCTTGAATACCGGCGCGCGAAGAGCCTGGAGCGGGCCCCCCGGGGAGCCGAACAAACCTCGGTGCTGGTCTGATGAAACGGCGCGACCTGCTCCGACACCTGCGAGCTCATGGCTGCCGGCTGGAGCGTGAAGGTGCGAAGCACTCCTTGTGGCTAAACCCGGCCACGGGCGCAGTGGAATCGGTGCCTCGACATGCCGAAATCGGCAAATACCTGTCCCGAAAAATCTGCCGCCAACTTTCCGTTCCCGAACCGCGGGGCGCGTGACGACTGCCGGCGGCGGGGCTTCGGGAGGCAGCCACTCTAGAGTGCGTCGTGCTCCTGCGGCGCCGATTTCAGAGTTCACCGTGCCTGCCAGGGCCCTGGTGTGAAGGATGGGATTTCGAGCTACGAGTTTCGGGCTTTTCATTGCGCACCTCCGGCGAGTTGGGTTTCGAGCAAGCGTTCCAATCGCTCCAGACGCGCCCTCAACGCCGCGTTCTCGGCTTTCAACTCCCGAAGGTCTGCCTCGGACTTCGCACTTCGGACTTCGACCTTCTCATTCAGCCCCTGGATGGCCGCCAGCGCCACCCCGTCGGCATCCACGGTGGCGATGTGTTTGTCGTCGTCTCCGTTCAGGCCGAACGCGGCGTGGAAATCCTGCGCCACCGGACCAAGGTGTCGGCGGCTCGCATCGCTGGTGTAGGCCCAGGTCTGGAGGGGCAGCGCGACGACTTTGTCCAGAATCTCCCGCGGATTCACGGCGGCGAAGTCCTGCTTGATCGCGCGGTCACTGCCCTGCGAGAGCGTGCCGGCGATGACGAGGTTGCCCGTGTTGCCCAGGCGCATGAGCTGGGTGCCGCCGGCGCCCGCGTCGCCGAAGGCGTCGCTGTGGCTGCCGCCGCGATACCAGAAGAACTCGTTGTCGGTGCGGAAATAGGCGGCGTTGGCTTGCACGCCGATGGCGTATTGCGTGTTCCACAGGTTGATCATCTGGCGGGTCTGGTTGCCGAAGCTCAGGCTGGTGTCGTTGTTCAACCGCACGCCGCCTGCGGCGCGGATGCTGAACTGGTTGTCGGCGGTCGAGGCGAAGTCAGCTTCCTGCTGGTCGGCCCAGACGAAGGCGCCGGGATGGTTGGCCTTGGCACGGCGCCCGGCGGCGAGGGCGTAGCTGGCGGAAGCGACGTTGTCGCGGCCCCCGGGCACGGTGGAGTATTCACCTGCGGCCTGGTTGAACTCACCGCCGCCTACGGTGGACGACCTTCCCAGAGCCGTATTGCCCAGGCCGCCCCCCAGGCTGGCATACGAGTTTGCGGACCGGTTGTTCCAGCCGCCGCCCACGGTGGCATATGATCCTTCAGCCAGATTGCCCGCGCCGCCACCCACGGTGGCATAGGCGCTGGTGGCCCCGTTTCCCGAGCCGCCGCCCACGATGGTGAACAGGCCGCTGGCGAAGTTGTTCGCGCCGCCCGACACGGTGGCCGAGTTACCGCTGGCGGTGTTGTTTTCGCCGCCCGACACGGTGGCGTAATTCCCGCCCACCCGGTTGGGAAACGACGCGTTGCCACCACCACCGATGAAAGCCCCGACGACGCCGTTGCTGACGATGTTTCCCGAATAGCCGCCGATGATGTTCGGACTGGTGCCGTTGGGCACGAGCCGCCAGGCGCTGGCACTGTTCAGGACAAACTCCAGCGGTTGATTGGGCGCCGCACCCAGCAAGAGCGGCAGCCCGTCCACCGTGACCCCGGCCCCTCCGGTTTCCAGCCGCACGCCGCCCGCGGCGCGGAGGCTGAACTGGTTGGGGGCAGTCGAGGCGAAGTCCGCGAAAGTGGCGTCGGCCCAGACAAAGCTGCCGTCGTGGTTGGCCTTGGCTTGGAGGCCCAAGGCCACCGAATAGTTGCCCGCCGCCAAGGTGTCCCGGCCGCCGGCGGTCGAAGCAAAGCCCGCCGCCCGGGCACCCAAACCCATCGCGACGGAGAACTCGCCGTCGGCCCGGTTATTGGCGCCGCCGAGGACCGCAGCCCGGTCTGCGCCCACGGAGTTGGGCAAAAAAGTGCTTCCGCCGCCGCCGATGAAGGCGCCCACCACGCCGTTGCTGAAGCTGTTCGCGGCATCCCCGCCGATGATGTTCGGCGTGCTGATGGTTGGCGTGAGCCGCAAGGCGTGGGTTCGTTCCACCCTGAATTCGAGCGGTCGCGGGTCGGAGGTGCCTAAGAAATGCAAGCCGGGCGTGGTGCCCGCGTTGCCGCCCAGCAGCCACACTTGGTTGGCGCGCGCCACGTTGGCGCCCAGGCGTGCGTCGGGCACGGTGCCGCTGACCAGGGCGCCGGCGTCCAGGCCCGTCAGTCCCGCGCCGCCGCCGACGAAGGCCGTGGCGGTGATTGTGCCCGCGGCGAAGTCGCCCGCGGCGTCGCGCAACACGAGGGTGTTGGGGGTGTTGGTGCGGGTGCCGGTGGTGGCGGCGTTGGCCACCTTGCCCGGGCTGGCGATGGTCGCCAGCTTCGTGTCGGCAATCGCCGCGGTGGGGGAAAGGTCGGCGTTGACGAGGGTGCCGTCGGCGATCTTGGCGGTGGTGACGGCGCCGTCGGCAATCTTGGCGCTGGTGACCGCGTCATTCGCCAGCTTCGTACTGGTGACGGCGCCGTCGGCCAGTTCGCCCGTCTCGATGCTCGCGCCCAGCCGGCTGAGGTTGGCGCCCAGGCGCGCGTCGGGCACGGTGCCGCTGGCCAGGGCGCCGGCGTCCAGGCCCGTCAGTCCCGCGCCGTTGCCGGTGAAAGTGCCGGTGAAACTGTTGGCCGGGTGGCTCAACGTCACCGCGCCCGGATAGGTCCCGGCCAGACTGGCGCCGGGCAAAGTGCCGGTCAGTTGCGCCGCGGACAGCGTGCCGCTGAGGTGGGCGGCGGTGATGGCGTAGGGCGTGGGGGTCAGCTTCTGACGCGGGCTCAGCACCGTGAAGGGCCCCACCGCGGCGCGCACTTCCAGTTGCAGCCAGCGGTCGGCGCCGGGGAAGTTGTCGCCAAAATCCAGCGGCAGGGTGAACAGGCCGTTGGTCACCGACACAAGGACCTGGGCGGGGCTGTTCGGGGCCACGAGGGTGCCGCCGCTGGCGGCGTCCCAGAGGGTGGGCTGGAACTCGGCCGGGCCGGTGTAGGGCGAGCCGCCCTGGTCTAGTCGGCCTGCGTAGGTGAAGGCGGTGCCCTGGGCCAGGAGGGTGGGAGGTTGCAGGAACAGGGCCGCCCAGAGGACGGCCCCGAGGGGCAGCTTGAGGGAGGGGGTCATGGGTGTTTGGGGTGGTTTGTTCGTGGTTTGTGGTTTGTGGTTGGTGGTGGGGGAGGCCGCCTGCGGTTCAGGGTTTGAACTGGCGGGAAAACTGAGTGGGCAGCGTGGCGGGCAGATGGCCCTCGAGAGCCGCGCGGAGGGGAAGCCTCGAAACGCGAAAGGACTGTGGGGGGCCGTGGGTTGGCAAGGCCCGGCGGCGAGGGGCGGAACCACACACCTGTGCGTGGTTGTGCTCATGAGCACGTTGGGCAGACTGCGCGGCCTCCGGCGCGCAGGCAAGCGATTTTGTCGCCGCCCGGGCCGGGGCCGGATTGGCGGTCGGTGCCGGCGCGAAGCCTCTTCTGCCGGGAGGATGCCGACCCGCAGACTTGCCGTAAGTGGAACGGGCCGGTTGACCCACGGGAGCACGTCGGGTTCTGTGGGTAGGGCCGCGCTGCGGCGCGGCCGGGTGGGCGGCGCCGGCGCCGCGGCGCCCTACCGCGCGAGGGGCTCGGAGTGCGCCGGTTTGCCGGCGCTGTCGAGTGGGTTCGGAGGCCGAGGTCGGATGCCAGATGCCGGAGGCCGGATGCCGGGGGCGAAAGTCGGGGCGGTTGCCGCTTCGCCCGGCGGCGTAACGCCGATTGGCAATCGGCCGTGCCGCCGACTGGCAGGCGGCGTTCCAGCAGGCTGACAGCTTGCGCCACGGGGCCGGCGTGAGATGGCCACGACCGTGGCCAGGTTGGCCGTGCCACCTCGAACTGAGCGGATGTTTCCGCCTGCGGGCAACCCCGGTCGGCGCAGTCCCACGCGGAAAGGCCACGCTTTGAGTTTTCGGCGGCGCGGGTTAAGCTTGCCCTCCCGATGCTGGCGTTGACCGAAATTCACTGGTGGCACTACGCGACCTTTGTGCTGGCGGTGTTGGTGTTTCTGGCGTTTGACCTGGGGGTGCTGCACCGCACGGCCCGGGCGGTGCGCTTTGGCGAGGCGCTGGGGTGGACGATCTTCCTGTTTGTGATGGCCATGGTCTTCGCCCGGACCCTGGTGCCGGTGCGGGGCCGGGAGGAGGCGCTGGAGTTTGTGACCGGTTACCTCATCGAGCTGTCGCTCTCGATGGACAACGTGTTCGTCATCGCCGTCATCTTCAATTACTTCCGGGTGCCGCTGGAGTACCAGCACCGGGTGTTGTTCTGGGGCATCTTGGGGGCGCTGATCATGCGTGGCCTGATGATCTGGCTGGGCACCGAGTTGATCGCCGCTTACCACTGGACGATGTACCTGTTCGGCGTCTTCCTGGTCCTGACCGGCATCAAGATGATCGTCAGCGCCGACGAGGAGGTGGACCCGGCCCAAAACCCGGTCTTGCGCCTGGCCCGGCGCTTTTTCCGCTTCAGCGCCGGTTACGACGGCCAGCGGTTTGTGACCTGGGAAAACGGTCGCCGCGTGGCCACGCCGCTGGTGCTGGTGCTGTTGATGGTGGAAACCACCGACCTGATCTTCGCCCTGGACTCGATCCCGGCCATCTTCGCGGTGACCCAAAAGCCGTTCATCGTTTTCACCTCGAACGTGTTTGCCGTGCTGGGCCTGCGCTCGTTGTACTTCGTGCTGGCCGGAGCCATGACCTACTGCTGCTACCTCAAGTATGGTCTGGCGGTGGTGCTGGTCTTCATCGGCTTTAAAATGCTGGTGGTGGACTGGGTCAAAATCCCGATCGGTTTTTCCCTGGCCGTGGTGGCCACGCTCATCGGCCTCTCGGTGATCGCTTCCCTCATCGCCGCCCGCCGCCGGCGCGCCTGCCGCCCGCTCCCCGAGGTGTTGCCGCCTCCGCCGGCGATTTGACTCCCGGGGGCAACCGCGCAACCGCCAACTGCGCCGCCAAACGCGCTTTGCCCGGTGGCGCCTCCCGAACCGCTTGCCGGGCCGGCACCGCCGCAGACTCGCCTAGCCTTGCGTCCCGGCATAAACTGCCCGTCCAAACGCCGGCGCCCCGCGTGCCCCGGCGCGCGCCCAACACATGAAATACCGCTGGCAGGTGGCTCCCGCCGAGCCGTTGACGGCCTCGCGCCTCGAGGCTGCCCTGCGGATTTCCCCCCTGCTGGCGCAGTGCCTCATCAACCGCGGCGTGCGCACTCCGGACCAGGCCGCCGCCTTCCTCGCTCCCCGGCTCAAGGACCTGGCCGACCCGGACCGCATCCCCAACCTGCCCGCCGCCGTGGCCCGCCTCTGGCGGGCGCGCGATTCCCGCGAGCCGTTGGTCATCTTCGGCGATTACGACGTGGACGGCGTGTCCGCCACCGCGCTCTTGCTCGAGGTGATGCGCCCGCTGGGCTGGCGCATCGAGCCGTACCTGCCGCATCGCTTGGACGAGGGTTACGGCCTGACACGCGACGCGGTGGCCAACTGTCTGCAACGTTTCCCGGTGCGGCTGTTGCTGGCCGTGGATTGCGGCTCGACCGCGGTCGAAACCATCGCCTGGCTCCGGCAGCAGGGCGTCGAGGTCATTGTGCTGGACCATCACCAAGTGGCCAATCCCCCGCCCGCCGCCTGCGCGCTGGTCAACCCCCAGCTCGGCCCCGCCGGTCCGGAGGGTTTTCGCGAGCTGTGCTCCGCCGGCTTGGCCTTCAAGCTCGCCCACGGCCTCATCAAGCAGGGCCGCGCCCGGGGCCGGCCCGAGACGGCCCGTTTCGACCTCAAACCGCTGCTGGACTTGGTGGCCCTGGGCACCATTGCGGACCTGGTGCCGCTGACCGGCGAGAACCGCCGCCTGGTCGCCGCGGGCCTGCGTCGGATCAACCAGCACAACACCCGCCCCGGCCTTCAGGCGCTTTGCGAAGTGGCCGGCATCCGCGGTCTCATCCGGCCCTACGAGGTGGGGTTTCTGCTCGCTCCCCGACTCAATGCCGTCGGCCGGCTCGAAGACGCTGGCGAAGCCCTCGAACTATTGCTGGCCCGGGACCCCGAGCGCGCCCGGGCCCTGGCGGCATCCTTGGACGCCCGCAACACCGAGCGCCAGAACCTCGAGCGCGGCATCGCCGAGGAGGTCATCGGCGCGGTGCGCGCCCGGTTCAACCCGGCCACGGACTACGTGATCGTCGAGGGCCAGTTGCTCTGGCACGTGGGCGTGGTGGGCATCGTGGCCTCGCGGGTGCTCCAGGAATTTTACCGGCCCACCATCATCCTGGGTGGCGACGGCCACGAATGGCGCGGCAGCGGCCGGAGCATCGAGGGCTTTGATCTGGCAGCCGCGCTGCGGCAGTGCGATGACCTGCTGGTGCGCCACGGCGGCCACGCCATGGCCGCGGGGTTGACCGTGCACCCGGAAAACGTCGGCGCCCTGCGCGCCCGCCTCAATGAACTGGCCCGCCGCACGCTCCGTCCCGCCCAGCTTCAGCCCGTGTTGCGGCTGGACGCCGCGGTGTCACTGGACGCACTCACCGAGGCCGGCCTGGCCGAGATCGAGCGCCTGCAGCCCTTCGGTCAGGAAAACCCGCCGGTGCAGTTGTTGATGGCCGGTCTGACTCACCGTCGCCCGCCGCAAAAGCTGGGCCAGCAAGCACTGCACGCCAAGTTCTGGGTCAGCCAGGGCGGGCGCACGTTCGAGGCGGTGTGGTGGGGCGGGGGCAACAAACCCTGGCCCGAAGGGCGGTTTGACCTCGCGGTCACTCCCCAGGTGCGTGTGTACCGGGGCGAGCCGCGCATCCAGCTCCGGGTGTTGGACTGGCGGCCGGCGGAATAAACCCGGACGTTGCGGACCATGCGCCGTTCGCACTGGGCAAGCCGGGAAGACCAAAACGCGGCGGGATGGTGCGCGCTGCAGGATTTGAACCTACGACCCCTTCCGTGTGAAGGAAGTGCTCTTCCGCTGAGCTAAGCGCGCCCGGGCAGCCGGTGCGGCACGGTTGGCGCGAGCCGCCGGCCAACACGCCCGGCAGCATAGGCAGCGCGCCTGCCGCCGGCAACCCCGTTTTCGGCGCTGCGCGCCCGAGGGGCAAGGCCGGCGTTGAATTCCAGCCGGCGCCCCGGTACACCTTGGCCCGTGTTTCAAAGCGCCACGCCATGAAAACTTCCTGCCTCTTCCTTGCCGCCCTGACCGCGTCACTTGCCGTAGAGGATGCGCGCCCGGATGAAAATGATCCCCGCAACTGGATCGGCCACGACCGCACCCGGCCGCAACCGCCGGTGGTGGACCCCGGCCAGCCAAGCACCCCGGACCGGGCGGGCCGGGCACCCTCGGACGCCCTTGTCCTGTTCGACGGCACGGACCTCTCGCAGTGGGTGGCGATGAACGGGGAGCCCACCCGGTGGATCATCAAGGACGGCGCGATGGAGTGCGTGCCCGGCAGCGGGTACATCCGCACGCTGCGCTGTTTTGGCGACGTGCAGTTGCACCTGGAATTCGCCACGCCCGCCCGGGTCGAGGGCCACAGTCAGGGCCGTGGCAACAGCGGCCTGTTCTTCGGCCTGAACCGCTACGAGATCCAAATCCTGGACAGCTACGAAAACCCGACCTACGCGGACGGCTCCTGCGCCTCGGTGTACAACCAGTACCCACCGCTGGTGAACGCCTCCCGCCCGCCCGGCCAGTGGCAGACCTATGACGTGATCTGGACCGCCCCGCGCTTCCACCCGGACGGCTCGTTGCGCTCGCCCGCGCGGGTGACGCTCTTCCACAACGGGGTGCTGGTGCAGAACAACGTCGAGCTGATCGGCAACACTGGCTGGGTCACCCGCGGCCCGTACCGCGCCCACCCGGAGAAACTGCCCATCGCCCTCCAGGACCACGGCAATCCGGTGCGCTTCCGCAACATCTGGGTGCGTGAGCTGGGCCGGCCCGGGCGCCCGGAGCTGTACCTGGCCGACCGCTTGCTCGACGCCTACACGGGCAAGTACCAGGTCGAAAAGGACTGGGTCGTCGAAGTGTCGCGTCGGGGTGGCAACCTGTTCTTCCAGTGGGCCGGCGAGGACTTTCTGATGTTCGCCACCACGACCAACCGTTTCTTCGCCAAGACCACGGACCTGCAGGTCGAGTTCCAGCGCGAGGGCGACGACGACGTGGCTTACTTCTCCGTGGGCGAAGACCCGGGAAGGCGGGCCAAGCGGGTGAAGTAGCCCGGTCTGGAGCCTGCCGCTCGCAATCGAGACGCTGCCGTGTGAGCAACCCCGTTCCACAGTCCCCGGGCGGGAGCAAGCCGTCGGCTCGTGATGACTTACGCCCCTTTCAACCTCAAGCCGCCAGACAGAGCCTCCTTGCCAAAGCGTGAGGGGGCGCGCACCCTGACGTCATGCCGACCAGCCTGCGTCTCGGGCCGTATCGGTTCTTTTTCTACGCGGGTGACCGAAACGAGCCGCCGCACACCCACGTTCAGCGGGACGACGCGGAAGCCAAGTTCTGGCTGGCGCCGGTGCGGTTGGCGTGGAATCGCGGCTTTGCGGGTGCAGAGTTGAACCGGTTGGCGCGGCTGACGGAAGCCAACGAGGCCCGGCTGCTGGAGCGTTGGAATGACTACTTCGACCTGGATCAGTAACCCGGTGGTGACCGCGGTGGAGATCACCGAAGAGCTGTTGTGCGTGTCCCTTTCCGATGGCCGGGAGGTGAAGGTTCCCCTCTCCTGGTACCCCCGCCTGGCTCACGCCACCGCGCCACACCGGGCGAGGTGGGAATTGATCGGCCAGGGTCACGGCATCCACTGGCCCGAGCTGGATGAGGACATCAGCGTCGAGAACCTGCTGCGGGGTCAACCTTCCGGCGAGGGGGCCCGCTCGTTCTTGCGCTGGCGGCAATGGTACCAACAAAAACTCGCCGGAGCTGGCAACGCCCCCTCAGGCTCACCGGCGACACCTGCTGCCGACACAGCGGGAGCGTCGGACAAGTCGGAATGACCCGACATCACCAACCCCCCAAAATCCATGCAGCCCCTCCATTACTCCCTCTTCCTCAGTTTGGCCCTGGCCGCCGCCCTGTCCCTCGCTGCCGCCGATACCGTGCTCGCCCCCGGTGCCCGCGTCGAGAAACTCGCCGGCGATTTTCAGTTCACTGAAGGCCCCACGGCCGACGCCGCCGGCAATGTCTTTTTCACCGACCAGCCCAACAACCGCATCCTCCGGTGGAGCGTGGACGGCAAGTTGTCCACCTTCGCCCAGCCCGCCGGCCGCGCCAACGGCATGTGCTTCGATGCGCGGGGCAACCTCCTGGTCTGCGCCGACGAAAACACCGAGCTGTGGCTCATCCCCGCGGCTGCGGTCGCCCGCGGCACGCTGGACGGCAAGCAGGTCCTGGCGCGCGAGTACCGCGGCAAACGCCTCAACGGTCCCAACGACGTGTGGGCCCATCCCGGGGGCGCGCTCTACTTCACCGACCCCTTCTACAAACGCCCGTGGTGGTCCTGGGACCAGATGCCGCAGGACGGCCAGCATGTGTACCGCCTGTCCCCGGACCACCAAACCCTCACCCGCGTGGCCGAAGGCCTCAAACAACCCAACGGCATCGTCGGCACCCCGGACGGCCGCACCCTCTACGTGGCCGACATCGGCGACCGCAAGACCTACCGCTTCACCATCCGCGAGGACGGGTCGCTCGCAGACCGCGCGTTGTTTTGTGAGCTGGGCTCTGACGGCATGACCCTCGACGCCGAGGGCAACCTCTATCTCACCGGCCGCGGCGTGACGGTCTTCGACAAAACCGGCCGGCAGATCGAGCACATCCCCGTGCCGGAAAACTGGACCGCCAACGTCTGCTTCGGCGGCGCGGACCGGCAGACGCTCTTCATCACCGCCAGCAAGGGCCTCTACGCGGTCCGCACCCGCGTCAAGGGCGCGTTCCCGGCCGGCAAGTGAGTCCCGCGCCTTCCCCGCCCGCACCCGGGCGTTCGAGGCGGCGCCGGCCTTGCCGCCCGCCCGGTGCAGCGCCAGCGCCCGCGCGGCGAACTCACTGGTCCGCGGCGATCTTCTGCGGGGCAGCCCTCGCCGTGGCGGCGCTCTCCATTGGGCACACCCGAGCTGAGCCGCGGCCGTGGTCGGAGTACCGGGTCATCATGTGGGTGGGCGATTCGGTGTGGCGGCGTCCGGAGAAGGTGCCGCTGTTCCTCGAGCGCCTGCGCGAGATGGGCGTGGACACGGGCATGGTCCACGGGCTCGGCGCCGACCCCCGCCCCTGGCTGGACCACCGCTTCCCGTTCTACGTCGAGAACCTCGTCAACCGCGGCCTGTGCCTGAAATGGAACTCGCCCGTGGCCGATTGGGACCGGTTTGTCACGGACTGGGCCCGGAGCGGCCGGCCCGAGAGCGCGTTTGTCCGGCCGTACTGCCTGGACGACCCGCAGTGGCTGGCTTGGGCCCGGGACCAAATGCGCGCGGCGGCGCGGCGCTTTGGCCCGCACGCCCCGCTGGCTTACGACATCCGCGACGAACTCTCGGTCACCGTCTCGGCCAATCCGTTCGACTACGACTTCGCGCCCGCCGCCCTGGCCGGCTTCCGGGTTTGGCTCAAGTCCCGGTACGCGGCCGATTCCGACGCCGCCGCCCTGGCCGCGGTCAACGCCGCCTGGCAAACGGATTTTCCAAGCTGGGAGGCCGTGCGCCCGTTCAGCACCGACCAGGTCAAGCACCGCATGACCAGCGGCCAGGCGCTGCCCCGCGGGCAGCCGGACTGGCAGGCTCTGCAACGGCTCCGCTTCGATCCGGCCACGGCGCGGGCCGAGCCCACCCGTTGGAACTTCGCCCCCTGGGCGGATTTTCGGACCTACATGGACGTGGCGCTGGCGCGGACCCTCGAGGCGTTGCGCGCGGCCGCTCGTGAAGTGGACCCCGCCACTCCGGTGGGCATCGAGGGCACGCAGATGCCCTCAGCCTGGGGCGGCTATGATCTCTGGCGCCTGGCGCAGGTGCTCGACTGGGTCGAGCCCTACGACATCGGCAACGCGCGCGAAATTTTCGGCTCCTTCATGCCCGCCCGGCCGATGCTGACCACGGTCTTCGAGGCCGCCACCCCGCCCGCCCGCCGCCGGCTCTGGCATCTGTTGCTCGAGGGCGACCGCGGCTGCCTCATCTGGTGGAGCGAGGACTGCCTGGCCTGGGACCAAACGGACTACGCGCTCACCGCCAAAGCCCGCGCGCTGGCGCCGGTTCTGCGGGAACTGAAATCGCCGTTGGCGCAACTGTTCTTGCGCGCCGCGCGCGTGCGCGATCCGATCTACCTCCACTATTCGCAAGCCAGCCTCCAGGTGGCCTGGCTGCTGGAATCCACCGCCGACGGCGCAACGTGGCATCGGCGTTTCTCGAGTTTCGAGGCCGAGCACAACCGTCACGCGAAGGCGCGCAACGCCTGGCTCAAGGCGCTCCAAGACCTGGGCTTCAGCCCGCAGTTCCTGGCGGCCGAGCAACTCGAGCGCCTCCGGCTGGCGCCGACCGAACCGTTCACTCTCGTGCTGCCCCGCTCGTGGGCCCTTTCGGACCGCGAAATCGCCCGGTTGGAAGACCTCGTCCGCTCCCCGGCGGACGCCGGCGCCACCCGCCGCGTGTTGAGCGACGGGCCCCCGGGCCTGTTCGACGAGCACGCACGGCTCCGGAGCACGAACCGGCTCGACGCCGTTTTTCCGCCCGTTGCCGCCGACCGCGTTTACGCCTGGCGCGGCGAGACCGGTCCGGCGCGGGCCCTCGATTTTGACACCGCGCGCTTTCCCCGGGAACGCCTCGCGCCGGCGCCCGACCCGGGCTGGTGGGATTGGCTGGCGGGGGAGGTGGGGCGCGGGCCGGTGCAACTGCCGCCCGCGGGGCGGGCGCGCGTGCACCGGTTTCGCGCGGGCCCTGCCGAACTGGTCGCGATCGAGCGCAACATCGAGTACCAGATGAGCGAAGACCTGCGGCAGGCCGGCGGGAACGAGGCGCTCGAGCAGCCCCTCGAACTCACGGCCCGGCTTTCGCCGACCGCGCCGGCCCGCCACATTTATGACCTGCACGCCGGCCGTTATCTGGGCCGCGCGAGCGCATGGAGTTTCACCCTCGCTCCCTGGCAGCCCGCGCTCTTTGCCCTGCTGCCCGAGCCGGCGCCGGCGGGCGAGGTCGTCGCGCGGCTCCTGACCTTCCTGGACGGCGCGCCATGAACGCGGCGCCCGCGGCGGTGGCCGCCCGGAGCCGCCGTGCCGGCCCGGTCAGTCGAACAGGCTGTGGTGGAAGTCGCGGTCGCTGTTGAGCGAGTACCGCGGG
Source organism: uncultured Verrucomicrobiota bacterium (assembly GCA_964466945.1). GTDB lineage: Bacteria > Verrucomicrobiota > Verrucomicrobiia > Limisphaerales > J093 > DSVZ01. Next base: position 19,948 of record CAYXPA010000050.1, read on the forward strand.
AAGGCCTTGAGGGAGATCATGGCGCCCAAGGTGTAGTCCTCATCGCCCGCGCGCGGGTTGCGGAGGCGGAAGACCAGCGCGCCGGTCCAGCTCCGGAAATCCCGCTGCACCACGTAGAATTGTTCGTCCAGGTTGCCGTCGCGGGCTTCGAAGTAATGCACGGCGCGGAGGGACCAGTTTTCGTTGAGTTTGAACCGGACGCTGTTGATGAAAAGGTTGTTGCCGGACTCGGACCCCTCGCCGGGCCAGCCGGTGAAGTAGCGGTGGGCCAGGCGCCAGCTCCAGCGGTCGTTGGGCTCCAGGCTCAGGGTGCTGTAAGCCAGGCGCAGGGTGGTTTCGTTGAGGTCGTAGCGCAGCTCGGAACTGAGCAGCAGCCAGGAGCGGGGCCGGAATTCGAGGGCGGAGAACAGGTCGCCGTAGGTGCGCTGGTCCGGGCGCGGGTCCAAGCGCCAGTCCAGAAGCAGGTTCCAATTGACCAGGTTTTCGAGGGCGCCGGCCCGCAGGGTTTGGAGGCGGTTGCGCAGACCGAAACGGAGGGCGTTTTGGGCGTTAATCGCGTCAATGGCCACGTAGTCCGGGTAGTCCACGGGCAGCAGCCGGAAGCTGTTGAGTTCGTAATCAAACTGCGGCAGGCGCGGCGGCTCGACCGAGGGGTCGGGGACAAACACGTAGTTGACCGAGGGCTCGACGATATGGCGCAGCCCGTGCACGTCGAAGAGGCGGTTTTCCACGCCGCGCCAGAGCCGGGCCGCCTTGGTCGAGACCTCGGCGCCGGTGTTGAAGACCCAGCGGTCCTGCGCCTCGAGCACCGTGCCCGCGCCCTCCTGCTCGCCGTACCAGGTGAAGCGGCCGCCCGCGCGCGGGGTCACATTGAGCCAGCCGAAAAAGGTCTGCGGCAGGAGCAACTGGTGATACGTGTCGGCCCGCAGGGCCGCGTAGTGCGGCTGCGCGTCGTAGGCAAAGCGCCGGCGCAGGTACGCCGCCGAGCTTTCGCTCTCGTAGTAAAACGGCGAGATGCCCAATTGCTGCCGCGTGCCGGTGAGCTGGAGGTCCGGCAACCGCTCGACCGTCTCGTAGAAATCGAAGAGCTGCCCCTGGGCAAGCACGTCGAGGGTGAAGTTGGACCAGCGCTGGTTCAGGTTGGCGAAACTCTGCGGTTGCGGGTTCTCGCGGTACTGGCGCTCGAAGAAGTCGCGCACCACGAACTCGTCGCTCTGAGCGTTGAGCTGGCCGCGGAAGGTCAGGTTGGTGCGCAGAAACGCCGTGTGGCCGTAGCGCACGCGCCAGCGGTGCGGGTTGAGGTCCGGGCCGAGCGCGTTGGTCCCGGGCTCGAAGTCGTAGGTGAAGTAGGTGGACAGGTCGTTCGTGCCCGCCCCGCCGAGCCGGCTGCGCAAGTCCAGGCCGGTGCCCACGCCGCGTTTCTGGCGCAGGTCCAGGCGCACGGAGGTCTCAAGGTTTGTGGTCGGCGACCAGTTGTAGGCCGAGAGCAGGTACGGGCCGTAGAGGCTGCGGTACCCCGGCTTGATCTCGAACCCGTTGGGGTTGCGGTCCAGATAATGCCGGTACCGGGGCAGGTAAAAAACCGGCACCTTCCCCAGAAGCAACGTGGCGCCGCGCGCCTCGAGGTAACGCCCCGGCACGAAGGTCAATTGCCGCGCCCGCACGCGGTAGGCCGGCGTGCGGAAGTCGTCCGTGGTGACGAAGGCATTGGTGGCGCTGTGGGTCTGGTTGGTCAGGCTGCCGGCCAGGCCCTCGCCCCCGGTGAAAAACGGCCGCACGCCGGCGCGGAAGGCGGCGGTGGCGAGCGTGCGGGTCAGGAAATTGTAGCGCAGTTGCTCGGCGGCCCAGAGCTCGGCGCCCCGCTCCAGGCGCACGTCCCCCTCGGCCAGCACCTCGCCGCTGGCGCGGTCAAACCGCACCTGGCGCGCGGTCAGGCGCGCGTCGCCGTAGCGGATTTCCACGCCCGCCGGGCTGGTGGCTACGCCCGTGGCTTCGTCGTACTCGAACTCCCCCTCCGGGCTGAGCGAGCGCAGTTCGATGGTGTCCGGCTCGCCGGCCCGCACCACCGCCATGCAGGCCAGCAGCAGAGCGGAGAGAAACCGGCGGGCGCGCTTCATCGCGGCGGCACGCTAGCCAAGGCGCGCGCGACGTGCCAAGCCGATTTGCCGCGGCGTGCGGGCTGAGCGCAGGTGTGGCGCCGGCGGCCGGCGCGGCGGGGGGGGCCGGCGCGACAGGAGCGTTACTTCACCAGCCGCCGCACGAAGCGCTCGAGGCGGTCCAGACCCTTCTCGATGTTCGTCATGCTCGTGGCGTAGCTGAGGCGGATGTAGTCGTCCGCGCCGAAGGCGATGCCCGGCACGGCCGCCACCTTCTCTTCGTCGAGCAGGCGGGCGCAAAACTCGGCGCTCTTGAGGCCGGTGCACGCGATGTTGGGGAAAAGGTAGAAAGCGCCCTTGGCGTTCACGCACGAGATGCCGGGCATGGCGTTGAGCCGCTGGTGGGCGTAGGTGCGGCGCTTGGCGAATTCGGCGAGCCAGACCTTGAGGTGGTCTTGCGGCCCGGTCAGCGCGGCCACGGCGCCCTTTTGCGCGAAGGAGGTGGGGTTGCTGGTGCTGTGGCTTTGGATGGCGTCAATGGCCCGGGCCACCGGCTCGGGCGCCGCCAGGAAGCCCAGCCGCCAGCCGGTCATGCTCCAGGCCTTGGCGAAGCCGTGCACCACGATGGTGTGCGCGTAGTGCGCGGGGCTGAAGCTGGCCATGCTCTGGTGCACCGCGCCGTCGTAGAGCAGGTGCTCGTAAATCTCGTCGCTCATGATGAGCACGTCGCGCTCCAGACACACCTCGCCCAGCGCCCGCAACTCGGCCGGGGTGTACACCGTGCCGGTGGGATTGCTCGGGGAGTTGAGAATCAACAGCCGGGTGCGGTCGGTGATCGCCGCGCGCAGTTGCTCGGGGGTGAGCTTGAACTCGGTGGCGTCGGTGGTGGGCACGATCACCGGCCGCGCGCCCGCCAGCTTGACCATCTCCGGGTAGCTCAGCCAGTACGGCGCGGGGATGATCACCTCGTCGCCGGGGCCGCACGTAGCCAGGACGGTGTTGAAGCAGGAATGCTTGCCGCCGCAGGAGACGATGATCTGGGAGGGCTTGTAGGTGAGGCCGTTTTCGCGGCGGAACTTGTCCGCAATGGCCTGGCGCAATTCCGGGATGCCGCTGCTGGGCGTGTACTTGGTGAAACCCTCGTCGAGCGCCTTCTTGGCCGCGTCCTTGATGTGCTGGGGAGTGTCGAAGTCCGGCTCGCCCGCGCCAAAACCCACCACGTCCAGCCCCTCGGCCTTCATTTGCTTGGCCCGGGCGTCAATGGCCAGGGTGAGTGAGGGCGACAACGCGGCGGCTTGCGGGGAAATGCGGTAGTTCATGGCGTTTTGCTGGCGCGAGCGTAAGTCCGGCCCGCCCGGGCGCAAGGGGGAACTGGCTGCTGCCGCGGCCCCGGCGACGTCGCCGCCCGGGCGCCGGGAAGACCCACCTCGTGCGCGGTTGGGGCGGGGAGGCCGCCCGCCCGGGCCCGACTCAAGCCCGCTCGTGGGTGCGGGAAGGCCGGCGGTTTTGGTTTTGCTTCTGGCCTTGCCGGTCCCGGCGCTCCGCCGCCAGCCAGGCGATGAGCATTGGCGCCGCGCAGATGAACAGCCCGATCGGCATCACGAAAATGCTCCAAAACTGGTCGCTCGTCATAAAGGCGCGCCAGTGTGCCCGAGCCCCGGCCCTTGTAAAGCGCCCGCCGCACTCCGGCGAGCGCCGTGCCCGAGCAGCGGCAAATCAGAATCGCTTCGAGGCCAAAACGGAAAACCGTTGACAAATAATTCTCCACGGATTTGTTTGCTATCGGTTTCAACGGAATTGCACCTCCCCCGGCGACTTTATGAAAACCTCCAAATTCGTCTCCCACTTTGCGCTCCGGGTGAGCCTGGCTTGGCTGCTGGCGCCTGCGGTCGCCGCGGCGGTCACCCTCACCGAAGACACCCGGCTGACGGCGGACGACCGCACGCTGGACGGCCAGGAGATTATCGTGGACCACGCCACGTTGACGGTGGCCGGCGCCCACACCTTTGCCGGGCTCGAATTGCGCAACGGCGCCGTGCTTACGCACGAATCGGCCGACAGCGGCCAGGCCGAACGCGCCGTCCGCCTCACGGTCACCGGCCACGTGACCGTGGACGCCACCTCGCGCATTGACGTAACGGGCAAGGGCTACGCCCGGGCCGATGCGCCGGGCGCGGGTCGGAAAGGCAACTACGCCGGGGGCGGCGGCGGTCACGGCGGCCGTGGCCACCGGAGCAGCGGCGTTCCGGGGGCTGGCGGCGAGGGGTTCGGCTCGATCATTGCGCCCGATTCCTGGGGCGGCCCCGGCGGCAACAGTGACACCACAGACGCCCTGGTTCCGGGTGGCGGGCTCATCCACCTTGAGGTGGGCGGCACGCTCACCATCGCCGGCGCTGTGAAGGCCGACGGCGCCAACGGCACGGTCAACAACACCGGCGGCGGCGCGGGCGGCACGGTTTACCTCAAGACGCACACGCTGGCGGGCTCGGGCACGATCTCCGCCAACGGTGGGTGGGGCGAGTGGGTTGACGGCGGGGGCGGTGCGGGCGGACGCATCGCACTGCTCTACACGAGCAACCTGTTCACCGGCACGCTGTCCGCGGCGGGCGGCGGCGGTTACGGCTTTGGCGGCGCGGGCACGATTTACCTCAAGCCGGACGGGGCTGCGGGTGAACTGCGCGTAGCGCAAGGACAGCGCGGGGAATGGACGCCGTTGACCTCGCCCGTGGCCTTCGATGTGGTGCTCGATCGCAACGCCATCGCTTACGCTACCGAGCCGCTTACCCTCGGCTCTCTCACCCTGGCCGGGACGGCCTGGCTCACGCATCCCAACGGCAGCACCGGACTGGTGGTGACCGCTTCGGGGAATGTCACCATTGGTCCGCACGCGGCCATCACGGTGGAAGGGCGGGGTTATCCGGTGGGCGAGGACCGGGGGCCGGGCGCGGGCACGCGGGCGGAGTGGGGCGGGTCGGGGGGCAGCCACGGGGGGCTGGGCGGGCGCAGTGGGAGCGGGGCGGCGCCGAGCACGCATTACGGGTCGCTGCTGGAGCCGACCGCGCTGGGCAGCCAGGGCGGCGATGGGGACGGCGGTCCGGGCACGGCCGGTGGCGGGGCCATCCGTCTGATTGTGGACGGCAAGCTGCAAGTGGACGGGGCGGTGAACGCGAACGGGGCCGGGGCGCCGCCGAACAACGCGGGTGGGGGTGCTGGAGGGAGCATCTGGCTGACGGTGGGCACGCTGGCCGGGTCGGGCGCCATCACGGCCAACGGCGGGCCGGGGGAGTGGGTTGACGGCGGGGGCGGGGGCGCGGGCGCATAGCGGTGTACTACGGGGTCAACGAATTTGCCGGTGCGCTCACCGCCTACGGCGGCGGCGGTCACCAGCGTGGCGGCGCGGGCACGATTTATACCAAGGCGGCGACCGAACCCCAGGGTCATCTCTTGGTGGACAATGGCGAGGGGTGGGGCAATTACACGCCGCTCCAAGCGCCGGAGGCGCTGCGCGCCACATTGCGCGGCCGGGCGCTTTTGTACCCGGAAACGGCGTTGACGCTCGCGCGCCTCGAGCTGCCTGGCGAGGCGGTGCTCACGTGTTTGAGCGGCCAGTCCAATCTGCAACTCCACGTGACCAGCGACCTGATCGTAGGTCCCCAATCGGCCATCACGGTGGAAGGGCGGGGTTATCCGGTGGGCGAGGACCGGGGGCCGGGCGCGGGCACGCGGGCGGAGTGGGGCGGGTCGGGGGGCAGCCACGGGGGGCTGGGCGGGCGCAGTGGGAGCGGGGCGGCGCCGAGCACGCATTACGGGTCGCTGCTGGAGCCGACCGCGCTGGGCAGCCAGGGCGGCGATGGGGACGGCGGTCCGGGCACGGCCGGTGGCGGGGCCATCCGTCTGATTGTGGACGGCAAGCTGCAAGTGGACGGGGCGGTGAACGCGAACGGGGCCGGGGCGCCGCCGAACAACGCGGGTGGGGGTGCTGGAGGGAGCATCTGGCTGACGGTGGGCACGCTGGCCGGGTCGGGCGCCATCACGGCCAACGGCGGGCCGGGGGAGTGGGTTGACGGCGGGGGCGGGGGCGCGGGCGCATAGCGGTGTACTACGGGGTCAACGAATTTGCCGGTGCGCTCACCGCCTACGGCGGCGGCGGTCACCAGCGTGGCGGCGCGGGCACGATTTACCTCCGCAAGAACGGGACAGCGTTCGGACAACTGGTGGTGCACAACGGCGGGGCATGGGGTAATTACACCCCGCTGAGCACGCCGGAACCTTCCCAACTCACCCTCACCGGCATGGCCTACGTTTACCCGGCGGAGCCGTTGACCGTGCGGGATTTGACCATTGAGACAAACGCCACGCTGACCCACCTCACCGGCCAAGCGCGCTGCGAGGTGACGGTGCTCAACAACGCCCTGATTGCGGAAGGCGGCAGCCTCTCGGCGGATGGTCGCGGCTATCCCATCGCCGGGGACCGCGGTCCGGGGGCGGGCACGCAGGTGGATTGGAGCGGCAGCGGCGCCGGCCACGGCGGCACCGGCGGCAAAACATTGCCGGGCGCGGTCGGCGGTGCGCCCTACGGCTCGATCATCGAGCCGCTCGAGCCCGGGAGCGCGGGCGGCAGCGGCAGTGGCGGACCCGGCGGCGCCGGCGGCGGCGTCATCCGCCTGAACGTTTCCAATCGGCTCACCATTGACGGACGGGTCAGCGCCAACGGCCTGCCCGGCCCGAATGACAACTCCGGCGGTGGCGCGGGCGGCAGCATTTACATCACCGCCGGCCGCCTCGAGGGTAAGGGCCAGATTCTTGCCGACGGCGGCAACGGCGAGTGGATTGACGGTGGCGGCGGTGCGGGCGGTCGCATCGCTTTGCACATCGGCACGCTGGCCTTCGCGGGCGAGGTGTTCGCCCGGGGTGGCGGCGGCCATCAACGCGGCGGCCCGGGCAGTATTTACCGAGCAACTCCCGGCCTGCCCGGGGGCGAATTGGTGCTGGACAACGGCGGGGAGGCCGGTGCGCTGTCGCCGCTCGAGGTGCCTGCCCAGACGCGATTGATCCTGAGCGGCGGCGCCAACTTTTACCCTACCGGCCCGCTGAGTTTGGTGCGTCTGGAACTGCGTCCCCGGGCCACCTTGACCCACGTGACCGGGCAACCCGGTTTGCACCTCACCGTGGAACAGGACCTGGTCGTCGCTGCCGGCGCAGCCATCAATGTGGATGGCCGCGGCTATCCGCTCGGGGATGACCCCGGTCCCGGCGCGGGCGCCAACGGCCCGGTCTGCGGCAGCGGCGGCGCGTATGGCGGCAACGGCGGGGTGGCGTGGCCGGGTGATGTTCCGGGGGGCCTGGGCTACGGTTCGATCCTCGAGCCCACCGACCTGGGGTCCAGCGGCGGCGGGAGCAGCAGTTCGCCGACGCGCGAGCGCAGCCCGGGGGGTGGCGCCGTGCGCCTGATCGTGGGTGGCACGTTGCAGGTGGACGGCACGTTGTCGGCGAACGGAACCACCGCTTGGTACAACAACCAGGGTGGCGCGGCCGGCGGCAGCATTTGGGTCACGGCCGGCCGGTTGGCGGGCACCGGCGCCATCTCGGCCAACGGCGGGTCGGGTGAATGGGTTGATGGCGGCAGCGGCGGCGGCGGGCGCATTGCGCTTTACCTGGGCACGAATGAATTCGCCGGCTCGATTGCGGCGCGCGGTGGCCTCTCGGGGCACCAGCAGGGCGGGGCGGGCACGATTTACACGAAGCTGGCCGACCGCCCGGTCGGGCAACTCCTGGTCGAGAACGGTGGCCGACGCGGTGCATTGACGCCGCTGGCTTCGCCGGTGGCGTTTGACCTGAGGGTCGCTGCCGACGCGCAAGTTTACGGGACCGAACCGCTCGTCCTCCAAAGTCTCGAACTCGCCCCCAGTGCCGTGCTCACGCATCTCAAGGGCGACGGCGGCGTGGACGCGGTGATCTACGGCGACGCCACTGTCGCGGGCTGGGTCAATGCGGACGGCCGCGGCTACCCGATGGGCGAGGACCCTGGTCCGGGTGCGGGGAGTGTGGCTGCCTGGGCCGGCGGCGGCGCGGGGCACGGCGGGGCCGGGCACGCGAGCGTTACCGGTGCGGCCGGCGGGCAGACTTACGGCTCGGCGCTCGAACCCTCCACCCCCGGCAGCCAGGGCGGACGCGGCAGCGGCGGCCCGGGCACCGACGGCGGCGGCGTGGTGCGCTTGATCGTGGGCGGCACGCTGACCGTGGACGGGCGCGTGAGCGCCAACGCCCTCGGTACCCCGCCGGACAACGCCGGCGGCGGCTCGGGCGGGAGCATCTTGCTCAACGCCCGCACCTTGGCCGGTTCGGGCGAAATTCGCGCCGACGGCGGTCCGGGGGAATGGATTGACGGCGGCGGCGGCGGGGGCGGGCGCATTGCCATCTACCGCACCACGCGCACTTTCACCGGGACAATCAGCGCAGCCGGAGGCGGCGGCGCGCGCCCCGGCGAACGCGGCACAATTCATGAGGACGCCGTGTCCACTGTGGTCTGGCTGGCGCCCGGCGAGGTGTGGTTGACCGGTCCGGTGCCCCTCGAGGTCGCCGCCTTCGTGACCGGCGAGGAGCCGTTCACCGCCGAGTTCAGCGCCTGGCGTGACGGCGCTTCTCTGCCCATCGCCACGGCGCCGGTCCGGTTAACCGCCAGTGCCGAGTGGGACACGCTCGCCGTCGCCGACGGGGGTTATGAGCTCCGGGTGATGGTCCGGGACGCCGGCGGGCGCCTGGTGGCGGAGAACCGGCGCTCGGTACTCGTGAACAACAGCGTCGTTTGGCACCAGGGCCCTATCCTGGCCGAGGAAACCTGGGAGCCCGGTCGCGTCCATGCGGTGGCCCGCGAGGTGGTCGTGGGGGCCGGCAAGACGTTGACGGTGGCCCCCGGCGCCATCGTGAAATTCCTCCCCGGCACCCGCCTGACCCTCCAGGGCGGCGGGCGGCTGGTCGCGACGGGTACGGCCGGGCAACCGGTGTACCTGACCTCGATGCTTGATGACACGGTCGGCGGGGACAGCAACCTGGACGGCGAGGCGACACGCCCGACGCCCGGCGCCTGGCGGCTCGCGGTCAACGCCAGCGCCGCGCTCGAGGTCAACGAACACACGCGCTTTCGCTACAACAGCCGCAGCTTCGGCGGCCCCCTGGCCGGCAGCGAAACATGGACCGCCGACACTTTGCGGGAAATCACCGATGTGCTCGTGGTTCCGGCGGGCGCCACGCTCACGCTCGAGGCCGGGACCCTGCTCAAGTTCCACCCGGGTACGGGCATTGACGTCCTGGCCGGCGGCCGGCTGGTCACCCGCGGCACCCCGGCTCAGCCGGTGGTGTTTACCTCGATCCGGGACGATGCCTGGGGCGGCGACACCAATGAGGACGGCACGCAAACCCGACCCGCCGCGGGCGACTGGCGCAGCCTGCGCTTCGCGGACGGCGCCCGCGGCGAACTGGACCACGCGCGGGTGCTCTACGGCGGCAATTCCGTGGGCAACCCGTGGGGTGCGGGCGGCGCCATCGAAACGCTCGGCGGCCCGTTCACCGCGCGCAATAGCGTGATCGCGGACGCGCTCAAGGACGGCGCGTTCTGCTATGGCACCACGCGCTTCGAGAATTGCGTGGTGCTCCGGTGCGACCGCGGGCTCACGGCGGTGGGCGAGATGACCGTGCTCCA
>CAYXPA010000051.1:0-28558 GCA_964466945.1 uncultured Verrucomicrobiota bacterium
CCTTCGAGCCAGGCCCGGACCAGCCCTTTCACCGAAGAGCCGGGAAGGTAGGGCGTGCCGAGGACGGGATGCCAGGCGAAGCCGTTTTCGATGGGGTGCTCGCGGCCCAAACCGGTGGCGAGGCGGCTCGCAGTCTTGAGCAGGAGTGTCTTGCCACCCAAGGTGCGGGCGAGGTCAGCAAGCCGGGTGGTATGCTCAGTGATGAGCTGCGGGTCGCCGACGGGCTGATTGGTGACGCTCTTGATCCAGGTCAGCTTCGGACTCTCGCCCAGCTTTGCTTTGAGGGACCACGACTGTGCCTCAAACGGCCGCCACTGGTTGCAGAACTTGTCGAACCACAGGCCGGTGTGGCTTTGGTCGAAAGCAAACGCCGGTTCAACGGCCATCTGGTAAAGCGGGCGATTCATTGGTCGGTCCCCCGTTCGAGAAAGGCGCAGGCGAATTTCTTGAGCCAGGCGAGGTAGGCCAGTGCCTCGGATTGGGCGTGGAGGTAGCGCTTCTGGTCGTTGCTGACAATGGCCTGCATGAGGTCGGCGGCCCTGGCGTAGGGCGCTACCGTATCGTCGCGGCAGAGCCACGACTGAAGGTCGGCGTAGAGCAAACCGTGGGGTTTGTTCAGATCGGCTTCGGCCTTGGCCAGCAGCGTGGCGCAGGCCTGGCCGAGGCCGTTCATGACGATGGTGGCGGGCAAAGCCTCGGCGTAACTGACGTAGTTGCCGTAGGCGGCCTTGCCGGCTTGCTTGTGCTCTTGGATGCGCGCCAGCGCGTGCGCCGCGCGGCGTTGGGCGAGAGTTTGGTTGCTCATTTGGCACCTCCGATTCCGTCGGGGAACGTGACGGCAAACCAACCCATGCCGACGGTTTCGTTGCCGCCCACTTGGAGGTAAGCATGGTCCTCGAAGAGCCGCTTCACCGGCTGAATGGCGTCGGGGCCGCGTTCGGCAAGGATGGCGTAGAAGAGGGCGTCGGCGGGGATGGTTTCTTCATACCAGAGGTTCTGGCTTGTCTTCTTGTCCGGGTCGAGGACGTTGCGAGCCTGAATGGAAAGCCCGTAGCGGGCGAACCAGGCGAAGTCGTCGTCGTGAAGGACGACCACCTGCCCCGCGAGGCGGTTGCGAGTGGTTGCGTGCGGCACGAGGGGCTCTAACGTGGCGAGCAAACGTTCCGGCAACGGGCCTTGGCCCTCGAACTGGCGTTCTTCCAGAAAGAGCGTGCCGTGGTGCGCGCCGAGGTATGTGCCTTCGGGCGGTTGGTCGGGAGCGGGAAGGAAGTCGGCGTTGCCCAGACCGGCCCGCTGGCGGTCGCGGGCAAACCGCTCCAGCAGATGCGGGCAGGTGACCCACTGGTAGGCGGACTGGAGGCTGCGGACGGGCAGGAGCAGCAGTCGGGCGTCGGAGACCAGCAGCGCGCCCGCTTGGTCCGCCATGCCGAAGATGCGGTCGCGGTCGGACTCGGACATGCGTCCGGTCCCGTCGGATTGCGGCTCGCGAGCGAACCCGAGCAGCGCGCCTTTGAGGCTGGAACCGGGGATGACCGGATAGTCGGTGGCGGCTTCGCGGGCGACGGGAAGGTCCACGAAACCGGAGGCGCCTTCCGCGCCCGGATGAATGGAGGTTTCGGCCAGCAGGCCGAGGAGTTGTGTGTTCATGGTTGTGCTGTTTGGTTTGAGGGCCAAAGGCCAATGACGATTTGTCCGAAGCCGTGGGCGGTGTAATCGCCCAGCCATTGACCGTGCCGGGCGAGGATGTTCGGGAACTCCGCGGCAGGCGCTTCGCAGCACCAGACCGAGCCGGCTGGGTGGAACTGTTCGAGCGGCAGCGGCTCGTTCCTGAGCGAATCCCAGCCGCCGATGAACTGCGGTTTGCCCACGCAGGCGGAGACGGTCTTTGCTCCGGACGCGAGCAATGGGGCGGGATCTTCGAACCGGCCGGGCGTCAGCAGCACGACGGCGAAGCGAATCGACCCGCCGCTGGCGGCCTCGAAGGATTTGGCTGGCGGGGCCGCTGGCAACGGGTCGCCGGACCACGGCTCGGCTTGGGCGAGACGGGATTCGCCGCCCAGCGGAAAGAGCGGGGGCAGGCCATTCAGGTCAGGCGGCACGCCCGCGAGGCCCACGCCGAGGGCGACCTTGCGGCAGAGGCGGACGTAGGTGGGGCTGTAGAGGTCGCCTTCGCCGACGTTGAGTGTGCTGGCATCGCGTTGCAGGCCCACACGGGACTCGAACTGCCACAGGATGTCCGGGCGATGAACCGATTCGGCTGGTGGCAGTCTGCCCGCCAAGAGGTCCGTCAAGCCGGCGGCGGTGATCCAGGCGGCCTCGGCCAGCTTGTGTCCGCCAGGCATTTCACCCGGCGGCAGCACCACGCGCGGAAGCCGGCGTCTGCCCTGGTCAGTTTCGGTCTCAACGTCATCTGGCCGAAGCAAAGCCAGGGGTTTCCAGACACCGCCTTGGCTGCGGCCCATAAGATGGCGCGGCACGGGCCAGAGCGGCTCGCCGTTCAAGAGCAGGAACGGTCCGGTGAACTGGAGTCGGCCAAGATGATTCGGGCCGTTGCCGAAGGCCTCCGTGACGGCTTGCGGCCAGCCGCGGAGTTTTCCCTCCCAGCCGTTGGCGCGGGCCAGCGCGGCGCGCACGGCACCGGTGAGTGTGCGGGCCGGGGGCGGGAAAACGGACTCCATGTTGGCCTGGTTGGACTCGCCGTGGTTGTAGGGGCGACCGTCGCGGAAGAACCAGGCGTCCTGAGGGGTAAGGGCGAAGTATTGAGGGTTCATTCGGCGCCTTCCTTTCCGTCGAGGGCGAGGAACTTCACCAACCGCGCGCCGTCGAGGTCGAAGCGGCGCTGGTTCGGACAACGTGCGTCGGCCTGCCAGCAGACGGCGATGAGTTGGTCCATGAGTTGTCTGGCGGCTTCACGCTGCTCGTTGGCCTTGGCCGGGTCTTTGTCCAAGCGGCCGTGGAGGTATTCGGCCACGAAGAGGCTGGTGAGGGTATCGTCGTCGAAGGGCGCTTCTGCGGTTGGGGCCCTGCCCGCAGCCCGACGATCGTTGGTCGCGCGTTGCTCGCCGAACAACTGCGCGAACCGTTCGCGCAGGTTGTAGAGGAAGCTGGAGGAAAGGCCGCGGCCTTCGCGGTTGGCTTCCTTCTGGTAAGCCTGGATGAGCGGCTGGAAGCAGTGGGAGCCGTTTTGGATGAAGTGGTCGAACTTGCCAACCCACTGGCAGGCGACGCCCCCGGGTTTGAGGAGGCCCATCGCGATCGCATCGCGTCCGGCGCCTTCCTTGGCCACGTCGTCGAGAAGTTCGTGGGCGTAGGTCAGCACGCGGCTGAAGGCGCAGCGGTAGTGGGCAAAGACCAGGCCGGCGGAAATGGTGGCCTCAGAGACGCCGCCGGCGCGGAAGGCTTCGCGGTAAGCCTGTCGAGCAGCAACGACGGCCGCGAGCGCGCTGTCCAGCGGCAGCATGGCCAGCAGATCGTCGCCGCCGGCGTAAACGCAGATGCCGGCGCACTCGGCCGTTTCAATCAGGCCAGGAACTCGCGAGGCGAAGCGGGTTAGGCATGGCGTCACTGGCTCGGCGCTGTGCTCGCGGATGAGCTTCCCCATGGAATCGCCGTCCATGAGCAGGAGGGCGTAGAAGTTGCCGGCGCGGCCGCCGGTGGCCTTCTCCAAATCGCGGAGCGCATCGAGGAGATGGTCGCGACGGGCCTTGGAGTTGTCGTTCAACAGCGTGCCGCGTTCGTTCTCGAGCGCGGTGCGGTTCAGGAAGTTGCCGCTCAGGTTGGCGAATTCTCCAGCGGAGGCCGGGAAGTCGCGCAAAGCCTGGATGCGGCGGGCGCTGCTGACCCGCGCGCCGGGTTCATTGCGAACCCTTTCGGCATAGACTCGGCAGCGCTGCAAGACTTCGGCGTTGGCGGTCTTGATTTGCTTCAGCCACGGCACCGCGGCGACGGAGACGGTCGAGGGCCAGTTTTCCATATCGAGGTCGCGGCCGATGGCGGCCTTCGCCAGGAGCGGGAAGAGGCGCTTGACGAGGGCGATGGCGCAGAGGCGCTCGTCGTCTTCGAGGTCGAGCTGGCTGCGCATTTTCCCGCGGACAGCGGCCCAGAAATCCTCCTGCGGCTGGCGCTCCTTGGAGCGGATGAAACCCGACAGTTCCTGCCATTGGCCCATGAGGGTGCAGTGGTCGCCGGGTTCCACCGTCCGGGGCGGCGTGCGCCAGTTCTTGCGGCGGTCAAGCAGGGCGGTGTCTTTCTCGTCGCCGACAACCCAGGCGATTTCCCAGAAGTTCTGAATCTGGCGATCCCAGATGTTCCGGGTCTCACGGCCCTGGGCGGCAATCTGCACGAGAAAATATCCCCAGACTGTTTCGGCGATGCGTGTCCACTCGGCTCGGAGCGCCTTGGCGGCGGCCCTGCCAGCCTCGGCGGCAGATTCTCCGTCTTTGAACTCGGCGACGAAGCGGTTCGGCGCGAGGGCGTGCCGGGTGTCCGGGCGTTCCGCCAGTGCCTTGAGTTTGCCGTAGGCAGGTAGGATGACGTTGCCGCCTGCGGTCGCGGCCGCCTCCATCGCCTTGAGGGCAAGGTGGGACAGCAGGAACGAGCCGGCGTAAAGGTCGCGCGTGCGCCGCGCCTGCGCGACGAAGCCCTGCACGGGACCGAAGGTGAAGTGGAGGTGGGTCATGGTTTTAGGTTTCTCACGACAGTGATAAACCCGGCGGCGGACTTGCCACCGTCCGGTATGCCGGGTTCTTCAGCCAGAAACCGGGCAGGCAGGTAAAGGGCAACGGGGATTGCGCATCCTTCCAAGGCTTCGTGAACATGAAGAAACAACGGCTTGGCGCGACGATCTTCGTTGTCCAAAGCATGGTGTTGTTCGCTGTGCCTGGGGATTCCAAACTGCCAGCGAGTCGAGTCCTTGGGCAGGTTTTGTACGTGTCGCTTGTACGCCTTTCCCAGTCGTTCATGAGCAAGGGTCGCACTGCTAAAAACCCCACCCACTCCAAAACGCGCATCGGATGAGACTGCGGTCCAATCAGGCCGGGTTCCCTTAGGCGATTGAGGCCGTACCGACGTGGTCCGCAGTATTCCCTCTAACTCGGAAACCAGCGTGGAAGGATCTTGCGGTGCCTTCCAAACAGCTCGCCCTTCAAGCTCGAGCAATGTCAGACTGCCCCAAGCATTACGACTGCGCGCGCCGAGTCCACCCACCAGACCGACAAGTTTCATCGCCGCGACCACTTGATCCATGTGTCTCGGCTCGTAATCCCGAAGACGAACACGCACTACCCAAGTAGTACCAGGCGGAATGAAGCGACGATCACCTTTGACTTCGTCACGCAGGCCGTAGCCTGTGTACTGCTCCCAAGAGTTGGCTCTCCATTGCCCTGCTGGCCGGTCCTCAAAGGTGCGGACTTTCTCCATTGAGAGGATCAGGCGGCTCTGCCCATTCTCGCTGCTGCCGAACAATTCCGCTTCCCTGCGGCGCAGTTCGTCAACATCCTTGACCTTCCCCCACATGATCGCCCGCCACCAGAAGCGCAGGGCACCTTTGAAGCTGGGCAGGCGCAATTCGGCTTCGGCGGTCGGCTCGGCCCCGCCGAGGAACATCGGCGTGACGACGCGGTAGGTGGCGGTGAGGGTGTTCATGGCAAAGTGACGCAGGTCTTGAAGGTTTCGTGCAGATAATAGACCGGCAGACGCAGGGCGCGGCCCAGTTCGTAGAGCACGGCCACCTCGGCCTTGTAGCCGCCGGTGCAGTTCAACTCAATCTCCAGGTCCGGCGACCGCTGCCGCAGCCGCGCGATGTGCTGGAAGACGCGCTCGCGCATCTGGGCCAGCGCCGCGGTGGCTTCGCGCTGAGCGAAGTCGGGCGTGAAGTCGCGCGCGGGCTTGTCGAAGCCCTTGACCGGAAGCCTGTGGACGGCCACGCCGTGCCGCTTGAGGAATTTCTCCAGCAGGGAGCAGACGCATTTGCCGGCGCCCGTTTCCGTGTGGATCAGCGAGACGGCGAGACCAGGGTTGGGTCCGGCGTCCAAGAATCCCGTGCGGGTGTGCAAGGAGTTGATCTCGGCCGAAGAGCCTTTTGGGTCAGCCAGGAAGTGCCGTCTGACGTGCGTGTGCCGACGAAGCGCCTCCTCAACCGAGATGCGTGGGGTCTGGGCGGCTGCGAAGTTCGTCAGGAGGCTGATACCGGAGGTAAGGATGTGATGTTGCATGGCGAGAATCTAACCTAAGGGCACAAACAGGCCGAGGCCGAAATGGGCGCCGTAGCCGCGGGCGGTGCCGAGGAACTGCTCCAGCTCGGCGGTGGTGCGGCGGTCGAAGCCCTCGGCGATGTTGTTCGACACGGAGAGCGCGGCGCGGTCGAGCTGGTTGCGGAAGCCGGAGGAGAAACGGCTGCCGTGGGTTTCGAGGAGGTCCAACACCCGGTTGTAAAGGCGGGCGGCTTCCTGCCAGGCGGGGGTGTCTTCGAAGTGCTGGTATTTGGGCATGGGCGGGCTTTCGGTGACGGGGTTGGCCGGGGGAGGAGGATGGCGAATAGCTGATAGCTGATAGTCAATAGCTGAGGGCGGAGAGGTTGCTCAGATGGCTTGAGCGGGGGTGAAGTTGCGGAACTTGCCGACGGTGATGCGTTCGCACCGGAAGACCTCAGAGATGCCGCGGGCGGCGAGTTCGCGTCGGTCGGGACGGGCGGCTTGGAGCGCATCGAGGGCAAGGACCGTGCGGACGGTGTCCAAGGGCAACGGCGGCTCCCAGATGGGCCAGGTCCAGAAGGCGCCGCGGCCGTAGGGCGAGCCGAAGCCGGTGGTTTCGAGGTCGCGGCCCACCGGCGCGACGGGCAAGAGCGGCAGGGCTTCGAGGGCCAGGCGGTTGGCGCCGCGCACGGTGCGGATAACGTCGCCGCTGGGATCGTCCCAGCGAAGGGCATAGCGTCGGTCGTCAGCGGGGTCCCAGCGCATGGAGAGTTTTTGTTCCTCGTAACGCCAGGGGGAAAACAAAGCCGCTTGGATTTGCGCGGCGGTGGTAAGGCGGGCCAGTTCGGCCATGAATTGGAGAAAGTGCTGATGGCCCGCGCCGCTCATGGTGCGGAAAGCGGTGTCCTGGACCGTGCCGTCCTCATTGACGGTGGCTTCGCAGGCGAAGGCGGCGGCGAACTCGGCTGCGACCGCATCCCCGCCGGTGCGCGCCGCCTGGCCGGCTGGGCGCGCGAACTCGGCAAAGTCTTCGGCCGGGAGTTTCAGGTTGGCGGCAAAGCTGAAGGCGGCGTGCCCGACCATCATGCGCAAGGCCGGGTCAAGCGCGGCCACCACCCCCTCCGGCGTGGCGGTGCCCACGAGATCGAGGAAGGGCGTCCAGCGTCCGCCGCGGGATTCCCAGCCGAGGCGCGGGTCACGCTTCGGCCAGGCCCGCGTGAGCACGCGCAGGGTGCCGAGGGCGGCAAGGAAGGCGAGCGGGTTCGCGCCGTCGAGTCCGGGCAGGAGCAGGCGGGTGTGGTGGTTCATGGATTGGCTCCATCGTTATGTTGTTCGGCTTCGCTCTGGCGGTGGTCGGCCAGGAGCAGGAGCGTTTCCAGGAAAGCCAGGCCCCACCACCCGTGGCGGCGGGTGAGGGACCAGAAGCGGTCGGCTACACCCGCGCCGAGGTGTTCGAGGCTGGTGGCGGAGGAGTGTTGCAGGGCGACGGCAGCAGGGCTGTCGGGCGCGAGCGGCCAGTGGAGGCTGACCGTCACCGGCTGATGGTCCGCAACCACCGGGGCCAGGGGGCGGCAATGGCCGTGGGTGGCGGCAATGAGGTGGAGCACCAGCCGGCGTTCGTCTTCGGTGAGGTTGGGAGCCGGGTTGGCATTGCCGGGCCGTTGGCTGAGCAGTGCTTCCGCGAATCGCGCGGAAAGGAGTTCGTGGCGGGCGCCGGGCGGATAGCCGGCGCGGCGGGCCAGTTCGCGGCGGGCGGCGGGCGGCAGAGGCAGGCCGCCGGACTTGGCAAGCAATTCGCCAAAGCCCGCGCCCCGCGCGCCGCCGCGGAGCAGCATTTGAAAGCGCGGGTCGGCCTTGCCGGTGTCGTGCAGCCAGCCGGCGAGTTCGAGCGCGGCCTGCAGAGGGTCGGGCAGCCCGCAAGCGCGGGCGTAAAGGCGAGCGCGTTTGGCGACGCCCCGCGAGTGGTCGAGGAGGCCCACAGGCACGGTGGCGGAGGCCGAGTCGTCTTCGCCGACGGTGTCATCCGAGGCCAGCAGACTTCCGGGCACACGCCGGACGGCGCGCAGGATCAGCCCGCCGGCGGGATGGAGGAAAAGGACGCGGCGGGCGCGAGACTTGGAACGGAGTTACCGGGCGAGCCATTCGGCGGAGCGGGCCAGCCAGGCGGTGCGTTCCTTTTCGGTCTCGGCGAGCCGGGCCAGGGCGTCGCGCAGGTCTGCCACCAAGCCCGGGGTTTCGAGGCGTTCGGCCAAGGGAGCATCGGCTTCCGCAGCGACCAAAGCCACGAGGTCGTCACGCGCTGGCGACTCCGGCCATTGCTTGAGCAGTTCGGGATGGAGCCGGAGCACGGGGCGCGCGCGTGTGAGGAGTTGAGGCGGATCGCCCATGTCCGGCGGGCTGCCGGGCGGGAAATCGGCGAGTTGTTCGCGGGGGCCGGCTTCAGCGGGCAGGACCAGCAAATCGCCCGGGCGCAGGTCGCGAACGTCGTCGAGGAAGGCGCTGTCGTCCGCGCCGCGCCAGCGCAAGGCGCGGAAGCGAGGACGGAACTGTCGCTGGTCTGCGGGCGCGGCCGGCGTGACCCCGGGCGCGTCGGCGCTGGCTGGAGACTCGGCGGGATCATCAGCGAGCCATTGGCGGAGACGCCACACGGGCACGCTCACGCATTCGCTGGCGGCAGGCGGACAGAGCGAGAGGATGTCGGTCCACACGTCCAGGTCCGCTTGGCCCGGCAGATCGGCGCGCCAGCAAACCAGGGCGTCGGGTTCGCCGCGGCCCGGGCCGTGAAGGAACAAGCTCACGTCGGGCGATGGGCGCGGCTCCGGCGAGGTCTGCGCCCAGCAGTCCAAGTGCGCGGGCAGCAGCACCGGCGCGTGGGCAGGCGGGACGTTGAGGCGTTGACGTTGCCCGGTTGCCAGTGCGTCCAGCCGCGGTTGCAGGGCAGTGATGCCGAAGTCGAGCGGGTCGGACGCGACCTGGGCTTGCAGCCATCGCCAGGTCTCGCCCAAGGCGGTGCCGTAAACCGGATCGGGGTTGTCCGCATCCGGTTCGGTCTGGTCGGCGCGGACGACGATGACAGCCGGGGACTCGCCGGGACGTCCGCCGCGGTTGAGCCGACCGAAGCGCTGGCGCAAGGCGTCGAGGCTGGCGCATTCGGTCACGAGCGCGTCGAAGTCGAGGTTGGCGCCGACCTCCAGAGTCTGGGTGGCGACAACGAAGACGGGGCGCTCGAGGATGCGCGGAGTCGCGGTGGGTCGGAGCCGGGACAGCCAAGCCTCCGCGAGCGCGTCGCGATCGCAGGGGCGCATCCGGCCGGTGAAGAGCAGCACGTCGGCCTTGCCGTTGAAACGCTCGCGGAGCAGGGTCGCTGCGGCGCGGGCCGTGGCCACGCGGTTGGCGAAGAGGCCGACCGCGCGCGAGGCTGCTTCGGCAAAGGCTGCCGCTTGGTGAACCAGTTCCCGGGCGAGCGGCTCGACAAAGTTCTTGCCCCGGGCTTGGGCGGCGACGTGGAGCCGGACCGGTTTACTGGCGCTCAAGCGGGGGCCAAGGACGGGGTGATTGAAGTCGTCTCCATGTGCGTCGCTGCCCAGGCCGAAGGGAGCGGCGGCGGCAGGATTGTCATCAGCGGCCGGCGGCGTGGCGGAAAGGACCACCACAGCGAACGGCCCCGGCGGCAGGCCCTGGCCGTGGGCACGGTAGTCGCGGACGGCGGACAGGGTTTCGAGGAAGGGCTGAGCCAAGTGAGCTTCGTCGAGGAGGACCAAGGCGTCGTGAGCGGCGAGGGCGGCGTGGATGGGCCGGGCGGCGGGACTCACGCCGTAGCCGCGGAAGAGCAGCCGCGAGCCGAGCTGGTCCACGGTGGTGCAAACGATGGTGGGCTGCGTGGGCGTGCGCGCCCAGGCGTGGTCGCGATAGACACCGCCGCGCAGTTGGGCCGCGAGCAGCGGTTCCGCTTCCTCGCCCGAACCGGCTGCCAGGCTCCGCAGGCGGATGGCCACCTCGGCCAAGACGCCTTCGCTCGCTGCGCTCAGAGCTTCGGCCAGCGCGCGGGCGTGGTCGTAGGCTTCATCCACGACCACGCGGCGGTCCACGACGTAGAAGACCCGGCGGGCGGCGGTGCGTTGGCCGGGCGGCAAGTCCGCCTGGGCGGCCAGGTGAAAAACTGCCAGGTCCAGCGCGGTGGTCTTGCCGCTGCCCGTGGGCAGGGCGATGGGCTGAGGCCATGCGCCACCGCGGAGGAGCCGGTCTGCAAGGCGAACCTGCCACGGGAACGGGTCGTGGCAGCCGTGGACGGCGCGGAAGAACGCGCGGAAGTCCGCGAGGGTCAGAGCGCTCATCCTCCCACCTCCGTGTCGAGCAGCGGGCGGCAGAAGCCGTAGCCGCGGTAACGGCCGGCGCCGAGCAGCAACGGGCCGGTGATGGGTTCGCGGAAGGTCAGCGCCGCATGGGTGTGATGGATGTTGCCGCCGGTCTTGCGTTGCAGGGGCGGATAGCCGCGATTGGTCGGCGCGCCTACAAACAGCGACACGGGCGAGAGCGTGACGCTCTCCAGCATTTCGCCCACGCCCACCCGCTCGGCCGCGCGCCGGATGGCGGCCTCGATTTCTGCCCACGGGTCTTCGCCCTTCGGATGGCGGTCAAAACAGATCGGCGTGACGGTCGCCCAACGGCGGGCGGCGGGAGGCTCGCCCTCCCCCAGCCACGTCTCCGGGCGCAGGGCCTGCGGACGGCTGGCCCGGTCGTCGAACTCCAATTTGACCACGCCCAGCGAGCCGAGGGTCAGGTTCAGTTCGCGCAGTTCGCCCAGCGCCGCACCCTCGAACAGGACGGGCAGAAGGGCACGTCCGACTTCCTCCTCGGAAACCGAGCGGGGCGTGACCAGCGCGAGACCGAGCAGGTGGCCGTCGGCATGTTGATGCCCGACGTGAGCCAGCGGGACGCAGGCGAGGTGGTCGCTTTCACTGCGCCCGCCGCCCGGTGCATGGCCGCAAAGCCATTCCGGGGCGGGCGTGCCGTGCGCCTGCGTGTAGGCCGCCAGCACAGTGTCACGAAGGGCGCGGGTGAGCAGGAGCGTGCTGGCGAGGCCGAGGCGCGGGCCGTCGGTTTGGCGCAGGACCAGCAGGCGGGGATCGAAGCATGTGCCGCGCGGAAGCGGGCCGGAGACGGCAGGGCGCGGCGGGGCATAGGCCGCCCATGCGGACGGGGTCGGACGCAGGCCGGCGGCGAACCTGGCCTCCAGGTCCTCGAAGCGGCCGGGCGCGGGCACGCGCAGACGCACCGCGCCGAGCGCGGCGGGCGCGGGGACCAGGGTCGGCGGGGGGATTGATTCCGCGTCGGTCTCAAGCCAGCATTGAACGGGCGTGGAGGAGTGGCCGAGGTAGGTGACTTGGCGACAAAGCTGCGCCAGTGGCTCGGTGTGGCTGCTGGCGGAAGCTATTGCCCAGCGAAGCCAGACCAGTTCTCCCGGCGGCGTCACCGTGGGGAAATGGCGAGGCTGCCGCGAACGCTTGTCCGGCAGCAGGGCAAGGCCGGCAGCGATTTGCGATGGCGACGGGGCCTTGCCAAGGCTGAGCCGGGGCGCATCGGCATCGTTGACCGGGACGTAGCTGGTGACGACTTCCCGACGGGTTTCGACCCGGTCGGTTGGGAACGCCAACTCGGGAGGGCCTTGCGACTCCAGCCAACGGAGCGCCGCGGCTTGCGAGGGGTCGCGACCGGACTCACCCCAGGCCGCCACGAGGGCCATGAACACGCGATCCGGATGCGGGGGCCACTCAGCGAGTTCCCGATCCGTCGGGTGCGTGGCCGTGAACCGCCCGGCGAGAAAGCGGACGGCAATCGCGATCATGCGCCAGCTCCTTCATCAGCGGGTTGCGCGGCGGCCAGTTCTTGGCTGCGTCTGACCAATTCGACCAGTTGCGGCGAGGGCTGGAGGACGAGTTCGGTCTCCTCGAAGGGCAGGCCGGCGGCGCGGGCGGCGGCCAGCGCGTCGGCCCAGAGCTTCAGCGCGCCGGCGCGGTCCAACGAGTATTCCCGCGGTGTCCCGCCCGGTTCATCGAGCAATTGCCAGACGTGCGGCTGCATGGGGAAAAGCTGGCAGCGCGAGCGCAAATCTTGGTTCTGTTCGCGGGCCAGCGTGGCGGCGCAGAGGCCAAGAGCGGCCAGGGCGGCGCGGGCCGCCTCGTCCACTGCAGGCTGGGAACGCTGGCCGGGCTGGAGCGGAAAAGAAAGGCGGCGCAGCGCGACGAGGGAGAGGACGACAGTTTGCACGGCGCGGCTGATGATGACGCCGCCGCTGCTGATCGTGGGGGTGACGTTTCCGTGGTTGGCTTCGGAGGGTTTGCCATCCTTGCCGAGCTTGACCGGCTTGCCCTTTTCTTTGACGGCGTCGGACTCCTTCAGGGTCCATTCACCACCCGGCGCAGCGTAGAGCGGGCCAGCGGCGAGTTGAATCTGGGCCGGGTCAATGCGGCTGCTGGTTTTGACGCCGATTTGGGCGTCGAGGCCGACAATTTCCGAGACCAGCGCGCGGGCGAACTTGGCGCCGAGGCCACCCTTCGGGCCGGTGGAGTCCCACAGCCCGAAGACGAGTGCCGTCGGGCAGTAGCGGAACAGGGGCGTGGCGTTGCGCGCGTCCACGTGATCCAGTTCGCGCCCGACGGGGGACTTTCGGAACGGGATATTCTCGCCGGGATGCCGGGCGTCGCGCAGCAGCGCGTCGGCGATGCGGTGCGGGGCCTCGAGGCTGGTGACGCGCAGGGTCTTGGGCAGGTTGTGGCCGGCGAAGTCCACCGTGATGACGGGCAGTTTGAGTTCTTGGCGTTCCCAAGCCTGGAGGAGCGCCAATTCCATGCGGTTGGCTTGGGACTGGACGGAGTCCAGCAGCACGCGCTCGAAGTCGAGAATGACTTCCGAGCCGTCGGGCGAACGGCGAGGCGGCTTGGGGCCTTCGGTGGCGTATTTCCCACCCTCGTAAGTTGGCGGGAAGACCTTGGTGCCGGGGCCACCGGCAGGCTGGTATTCGGTCACCGCACGGAACGCGGCGGCGCTGCCGGCCACGGCTTGCCGGAGGGCTTCGAGGGTCAAGGGTTCAGGGGCGTTTGGCATGTTTGATTCCTTTGGTGTTTGCTGGTTGAGAGGCAGCCCGCCGGACGCCAGGGCCAGCTCCCCGCGCTCCTGCGCGGCGGAGCAGCAACTGCCGGACGTGCCTCGATTTCTTCATGCACGGGCGAGCGTAGCAGGGAGGGTGGGACAAATACGGGGGTAGGGTCAAAAATTTTTCTGGCGGCCACGGGGCGGGGGGCGATTGGGTGCATCTCCTTTTGTTGCATCGGGTCGCCGGGCCGATGCGGTAGCGCAGACTTCCAGTATAACGCCTGCCTGCCGCGCTCCGCTGGGCGCAGGCAGGTATCGCGGATTTCCAATCCGCAAACGCGGCGAACTCCCTGCCGGCTACGCCTGGGCTTGAGCCGCCGACTGGAAGTCGGCGATACAGCAGGTTGGGAAACCTGCGCTACGCCAGGAATACCCACCTGCGATAAACTGAGAGGCGCACGGGAACGGTTTCTCATCGGGTGAGGAAAGGGTGGTAGCGGGGGATTTCGCCGGTCAGGCAGCGGGCCAGTGGGCCAAGGCCTTGGAACAGACGGCCGACGGAGGCGCTTTTCAAGGCCGAGGCGGTGGAGTAAGGTTCCGGTGTGAATGGCCGGATAGTGATTGATCCGCAGGTGATGGGGGGCAGGCCCTGCATCCGGGGCACGCGGGTGACCGTCAGCACCGTCTTGCGCGCGCTGGGCGAGGTGGGCACCAAGGAGGAGTTGCTGGCGCTGTATCCGTATTTGACGCGCGAAGACATTGACGCCGCTCTGGAGTATGCCGCCTGGCGCGCCTCCGAGCAGGAGGCGGAAATCCCCGCGGCTTGAAGATCCTGGTGGACATGAACCTCAGCCCGGGTTGGGTTGAGGTGCTCCGGGCCGCCGGCTGGGAGGCGGTGCATTGGTCGCAGGTGGGCCGGGCGGACGCACCCGATGCCGAGGTGTTCGAGCTTGCCCGGAACAGGGGAGCGATCCTTTTCACCCATGACTTGGACTTTGCCGCGATCCTGGCCGCGGTGCGTTCCCGCTCGCCCAGTGTGGTGCAACTGCGCTCCGGTTCGCTGCTGCCGAGCCGAAGCGGCGAGCGGGTGGTGCGGGTGCTTCGGCAGTTGTCGGAAGCGCTGGAGCAGGGCGCGGTGGTGGTGATTGAAGCCGCGCGTCATCGGGTGCGAGTCTTGCCCTTGCCCTGACTTGCTGCATTGCAGGGCGATTTCTCATCGGGTCACGAAAGCGTGGTAGCGGGGGATTTCGCCGGCCAGGCAGCGGGCCAGCAGCCGCTTGTCGTCGCGGACATCGTAGCAGACCAGGTAGGTGGTGTGCATGGCGGGATTTCAGATTTGAGATTTGAGATTTCAGATCAGGCCGCGTTCCTCGGCGTCTTTGCGCAAAGGATTGCCGGGCGGCAGCCGGCGGAGCAGTTCTTTCTGGAACGCTTCAGCCCGCTTGCGCTGCTGCTCCTGCTGGCGGGTCTGCTCGGTAAGGAAACGCTGGCCCTTGATCTCGGAGTTCTGCAGCGAGTCGGCCCAGGCGCGCAACTGGCGCGAGCAGGATTCGGCCAGGGCGATGAGGCGCGCGACTTCGGATTTGAGATTTGAGATTACAGATTGCAGATCCGCGCCGCCCGCCTGCCCGGCGCACGGGCCTTGTTCCGGCGGCGTCTGGTCCACCCCGCCTTGGCCGGACGCGCCTTGTTCTGCCCCGACCGGGTTTGCCTGCAGGCGATTGAGCCGGCGCAGCAGCAGGCGGAGCATGGAGCGGACTTCGCCGGCCGAGCCGCGGGCGATGTAGATGAAGGCCAGGAGCTCGTTGGTTGTGCCGCGCTCGAAGCCCTCGGCGATGTTGTTGGAGACCGAGAGGGCGGCGCGTTCGAGCTGGTCGCGGAACGCAGCCGAGGCGCGCAGGCCGCGGTGTTCGAGCAGCGCCACGGCTGCGTCGTAAAGGTCGGCGGCGGTCTGCCACACGGGCAGGTCTTCGAAGCGTTCGTAGGTCATGGGCGTGAGGGATTTGGGATTTCAGATTTAAGATTTCAGATTTGAGATTTCGGATTTCAGACTACGTGGGCGGGAAGACTTTGTCGCCGGGGCCGCCGGCGGGTTGGAGTCGCCGACGGCAACGAGACGCAGCGATGCTGCCGGCAACCGCCGCATGGTGGGTTTCGAGGGTCAGGGTTCGGGGGATGCTGGAGGTGCTCATCAGTGGCCTTGTCTTACCGCATTTTTTGCCCGGCGGAATGGGCCTGCCAAGAGCAAACAGTGTCCGGGTACACCCCGAGCCGCCGGTGGTCGGCCTCCGCATCATGCTTGCCGGGGAGTGCGGGATGGATCAAGGGCAGGGTGCGGGGGCGGTGACTGTTCAGGGATGAGTTTCGCCGTTGAGGCGGCAGCGGGCGGGCGGGTAGGTTGGGCGCATGAAGGTGTTGGTCACCGGCGGGGCCGGGTACATCGGCGCGGCGTGCGTGGAGCAGTTGTGCGACGCCGGACACACGGTCACGGTGCTGGACAATTTGAGCGAGGGCCATCGCAGCGCGGTGGACCCGCGGGCGCGGTTTGTCCGGTTGTGCCTGAGCGAGCGCGAGACGGTGTTCGAGACGGTGCGGGCGTCCGGGGCGGAGGCGATTCTGCACTTTGCCGCGCACGCGCTGGTGGCAGAGTCCATGACCAATCCCTCGAAGTATTTTCGGAACAACGTTGCGCACGGCCTGAACCTGCTGGACGCCGCGGTGGCGGCGGGGGTGCGCAAGGTGGTGTTCAGTTCGACCTGCGCCACGTACGGTCCGCCGGAGCGGGTGCCGATGACGGAGGATTTGCCGCAGCGGCCGATCAACCCATACGGGGAGTCGAAGTTGATGTTCGAGAAGATGCTGGGCTGGTACCGGCAAATCCACGGTCTGGAGTTCGTGGCCTTCCGGTATTTCAACGCTGCCGGCGCCACCGCGCGGTGCGGGGAGCATCACCGCGTCGAGACGCATCTCATCCCGAACGTGCTCAAGGTGGCGCTGGGCCGGGCGCCGCACTGCGAGATTTACGGGACGGACTATCCCACGCCGGACGGCACGTGCATTCGGGATTACATCCACATCAGCGACCTGGCGGACGCGCACATCCGGGCGCTGGCGCCGGGGGTGGGCGGCTTTTACAACCTGGGCAACGGCGCCGGGTATTCGGTGCGCGAGGTGGTGCGCATGTGCGAGGAGGTCTGCGGCGCGCGCATCCCGGTGGTGGAACGGCCGCGTCGGCCGGGTGACCCGCCGCGGTTGGTGGCTTCGGCGGAGAAGGCCCGACGCGAGCTGGGCTGGGAGCCGCGTTTTCCCGGCCTGCGGGAGATCGTGGCCAGCGCCTGGGCCTGGCACAAGGCGCACCCGGACGGTTACCCGGACTGAGTCAGAGCCGCGCCAGTATCCGCCGCAGGGTCTCGACTTCGCCCGCGCGGTGCGGCCCCACCAGGGCGAGGTTCGCGCGGTCCGCGCGAAAGAACTCCTCGGCGGCGGCGCGGAGTTCGGCCGCGGTCACGCGCCGCAGGGCGCGGCGGAAGGTCTCCGGCGCGAAGAGCCGGCCGTAGCCCAGCCACTGTTCGCCCAGCCACATCATCAGGTTTTCGCTGTTTTCCAGGCTCAGGTCCATTTGCCCCAGCACGTAGTCGCGGGCGCGGCGCAGTTCGGCGGCGCCGGGTGGTTGGGTCTTGAGCCGGCGCAACTCGGCCACGATGAGCCGCAAGGCCCGGGCCAGGTGTCCCGGTTCGAGGCCGGCGGTGACCACCAGGTCGCCGGTGTCCTGGAAGAAACTCAGCGCGCTGCCCACGTGATAGGTGATGCCGCGTTCCTCGCGCAGGGATTGAAAGAGCCGGGAGCTGGCGTTTTCGCCCACCAGCACATTTAGGAGCCGCAGGGCGAAGCGCCGCGGGTCGTGCCGGGAGCAGGTGCGCAGGCCCAGGGCCAGTTGGGTCTGGGTGATGCGCCGGTGTTCGAGCCGCACGCCGGGGCCGTTCGAGCGCGGGCGCACCGGCTCGCACTCGGGTCGGGGGCCCGACGGGAAACGGTCCGCCCAGCGGGCCAGTGCCCGCCGGCATTCGCCGGGGGAGCAGGCGCCGGCAACGGCGATCACGATGGCCGGGGCCACGTGGTGCCGGCGTCGAAAGGCCAGGAGCCGTTCGCGGGTGAGCCGGGGCAGGGTGGCCTCGGTGCCGGTCACGGGGCGGCCCAGCGGGTGGTCGGGCCATTGCAGGGCGTTGAGGAGTTCTTCGACGTGGTGGTGGGGCTGGTCGCGGTACATGGCCGCTTCTTCGCGGATGACCTCGCGTTCGGTGGCCAGGTCGCGGGGGTCGAAGACCGAGTTGAGGAACAGGTCGGCCAGCACGTCGAGCACGGTGTCCAGATGCTGGCGGGGGGCCTTGGCGAAGAAGCAGGTGGTCTCCTCGCTGGTGAAGGCGTTGAGGTAACCGCCCACGCCCTCGACGGCCTCGGAGATGTCCCGGGCGCTGCGCCGGCGCGTGCCCTTGAAGAGCATGTGCTCGATGAAGTGCGAGGCGCCGTTGAGGGCGGCGTCTTCGTAGCGGCCGCCCACGCCCACCCACACGCCCGCGCTCACGCTGGCCATCGCGGGCATCGGGGCCACGGCGAGGGTCAGGCCGTTGGGATAGCGATGAATCACCGCGGGCTGACGCATGGCTTTCCGCCGGCGGCTCAGGCAAAGGCCTTGCCCACCGGCACGGGCGCGCTGAGCGTCTTTTTGTACTCGAGAATCCGGCGTACGGCGTCGCGCGGGTCCTCGACCAGCGCGGGCAGTTGCAAGTCTTCGGGGCTGATGTAGCCGGGGCGGGCCACGGCGTCGCGCAGCCAGCGCAGCAGTCCGCGCCAGTAAGCCCGGCCCACCAGGATGAGCGGCACGCGCGGGATGCGCTCGGTCTGCGCCAGGGTGATCAGCTCGAAAAACTCGTCCAGCGTGCCCAGGCCCCCGGGCAGGAAGACAAACCCCAGGCTGTACTTGGCGAAGCACACCTTGCGGGCGAAGAAATAGCGGAAGTGCAGGGGCACGGTGACGTACCGGTTGTGGCGCTGCTCCTGGGGCAGGGTGATGTTCAGGCCCACCGAGGGCGCGCCGCCCGCCCGGGCACCCTTGTTGGCGGCCTCCATGATGCCCGGTCCGCCGCCGGTGATTACGGCCAGCCCGTGGCGCGCCAACTCCCGCGCCAGCGCCTCCGCCACGCGGTAGTACTTGTCGCCGCGCCGGGTCCGCGCCGAGCCGAAAATGGCCACCGCCGGCCCCACCCGGGTCATGGTCTCGAACGAGTCCACAAACTCGGCCATGATCCGGAACACGCGCCAGGGGTCCTCGGTGATGAACTGTTCGCCGTGATTGGGAAGGATCACGGCGCGAACCTTACGGGCGGCCGTTCGCGGTGACAAGCGGCCCCGCCGGGGGGAGGTCAACCGCAGCCGTCATCCGCGCGCCCCGGCCGGGTGAAATCCGCCGTGACCGCCCGGTCCGTTGGCCGCTACCCTGCGGGCATGTCGCAACGCACGCTGACGCTGGGCCACTCGCCGGACCCGGACGACGCCTTCATGTTTTACGCGCTGGCCCGGGAGCGCATTCCCACGCACGGCTGGCGCTTCGAGCACGTCTTGCAGGACATCCAGACGTTGAACGAACGCGCCACGCGCGGCGAACTGGACATCTCCGCCATCAGCTTCCACGCCTACGCGTTCGTGGCGGACCAGTACGCCCTGCTGCCCTGCGGCGCGAGCATGGGCGAGGGATACGGCCCGTTGCTCGTGGCCCGGGAGGGCCTGGACCGCGCGGCCCTGGCGCGTGGCCGCATCGCCGTGCCCGGCACGATGACCAGCGCCTTTCTCGCCCTGCAATTGTGGCTGGAGCGCCCGGCGGGCGCGCTGGACTTCGTGGTGGTGCCGTTCGACCAGATTTTCGCCGCCGTCAAGGCCGGTCGCGCCGACGCGGGCCTCATCATCCACGAGGGGCAACTGACCTGGCAGCGCGAGGGGCTGGTGGTCTGTGCGGACCTGGGCGCGTGGTGGAGCCGGGACAACGACGGTCTGCCGCTGCCGCTGGGCGGGAACGTCATTCACAAACGCCACGCCCCGGCGGTGCGCCGGCAGGTGGCCGAAATCCTCGCCGCCAGCATCCGCTACGGCCTCGAACACCGCGCCGAGGCGGTGGACTACGCGCTGCAATTTGCCCGCGACATGGGCCGGGAGCTGGCCGACCGGTTCGTGGGCATGTACGTGAACCACTGGACGCTGGATTACGGCGAGCGCGGCCGCGAGAGCATCCGCCGCTTTCTGGGGCGGGCGGCCGAGCGGGGCCTGATCCCGCGCGCGCCGGCGCTGGAGTTCGTCACCTGAGCCGGGGACAATTCCTTCGCCTCGCCGCTCGGCGCCCGGCCAAAAACCGAGGTGTGGACTTTTTGTTCAAGTGGGTTCTCGCCCGCTGACGCGCTGCCGTGGGCGGTCCGCTTGCGAACTCACCGGCCCAGCACCTCGTAGCCGTACCGGAGGATCATCGCCGTGACGACGACCAGGAAGAACCCGCGGACAAACCGGTTGCCCCGTTCCAGGGCCAGGCGCGCGCCCAGCAGCGCACCGGCCATGTTGCACGCCGCCATCGGCAGGGCGTAGCGGTAGCGGATGTGGTCCGTGGCGGCGAAGTACGCCAGCGCCGAGAGGTTGGTGGCGAAGTTGATGACCTTGGCCCCGGCCGAGGCGGTCAGGAAGTCGAACCCGAACAATCCCACAAACGCAAAGATCAAGAAGCTCCCCGTGCCCGGCCCGAAAAAGCCGTCGTAGAACCCGATGCCCGCGCCCACCACCGCGCCCAGCCAGCGCTCCTGGCGGGGCGAGAACCGCGGCGCGTGGAGTCGGCCCAGGTCTTTGCGGACAAATGTGTATCCGGCCACGGCCACCAGCAGCCCCAGGATCAACTGCCGCAGCAGCGCGGGATTCAGTCCCGTGACCACCCGCGCGCCCAGCCACGAGCCGGCCAGTGCCGCGCCCGCCGCGGGCAGCAGGGAAACCCAGTTCAGCGGCACGCGCCGGGCGTATTGCACCGCCGCCAGCCCGGTACCGCAGATGGACGAGAATTTGTTCGTGCCCAGCACCGCGGCCAGCGCCGTGGCCTCTCCGCCGTCGGGCCAGAGCAACAGCAACGCGGGCAGTTGGATCAACCCGCCCCCGCCGGCCACCGCGTCCACCAATCCGGCCAGCAGGGCAAAGCCGCCCAGCCCGGCCATGATTCCCGGTTCGCTCATGCGCGTGCGCGGCGAGCCTACGCGACCGGCGCGCCCGCGCAACGTGCGCCGCCGAACGCACAGGCCCCGGCCCTTGATTCGCCGCGCCCGGGCGGCCATGTTCCCCCCGAGATGGCGCGCAAAAAGATTCTCATCATCGAGGACGACGACCTCCACTACGAGCTCTACCAGGAAGCGCTGGCGGACTACGAGTTGAGCCGTGCCACCACCGCCTCAGCCGCCCTGGCCCGCCTGCCCCGCGAGCGGCCCGACGTGATCATCCTCGATCACGTCCTGGCGCGGCGCGAAAAGGGGCTGGACTACCTGCCCGAGTTCAAGGACCTGCTGCCCTACGTGCCGATCATCGTCGTGTCCGGCGCGCTCGAGGTGCACCAGCAAATCGGCGCGCTCACCGGCCCGCGCCGCGCGCATTACTGCCTGACCAAGCCGCTGGACCTGAACGAACTTCGGCGCGTGGTGGCCACGGCCCTCGAACAATGCGGCGAGGCGGAGATCGTGCGCCAGTTCGAGGCCCTCGAGCGCTCCAAGCGCGTGGACGTGGAGGAACTGCTCAGTCGCTCGACCGACCGGCTCCGGCGCCAGACCGAAATTCGCCGTCAACTCGAGGGCACCACCGAGCGCCCCAACATTTCGGCCCTGGCCCGACAGTTCCGCGTGGCGCGGCGCACGATCATCCGCGACCTCCAGGAGCTCATCCGCCGCGGGGAACTGCCCGAGGCGATTTATCCGCGCGTCGAGCCCGGCGACGACGAGGAGGAGGAAGAAAGCGGCGAACCTTCGCCAAAGCCGGCGGGCGGTGCCGGGCGGGCCGAGCAATGACGCCCTGCTCGCGATTTGGCAGGGCCGGATTGCGCTACGGCAGCCGTTAGGGCCGGGCGGCGCCCCGGCCGATGGCGGCGCCGACGCAGCGGCGCCCTACCCAGTTGCCGCGGTCTTTGGCCGGCAGGCCCGAGTAGCGGCGCCCTACCATGAATTGGTAGGGCCGGGCGGCGCCCCGGCCTTGCCACCCGGAACCAGCCGAATTGTTTCGGCCAAGTTTGGCGCTTAAAGGTAGGGATGGTTTTCCGCTTCCGCGAAGGGACATCCATCAACACGAATTTCCAAAACCGGGGAGACTGCTCCGACAGGGTCAAGGCCGTGCGGGTCGCAGCGGTCGCGATTCGCGTCCCTACGTGTTCATTCGTGGTGCCAACGGCGCTATCCCGACTCGTCCTTTGGGTGAAATACCGGGCCTAGAACTCCAGCGGCACGCGCACCACCAGCCCGCCCAGGACGTCGCCTTCTCGGAAGTCGCGGCGCGGGCTGGCCGGGTGGCGGTTGTGGCAGTCCACGCAGGAGCGGAGCGTGGCGCGGTCGGCGTAGATGGCGGTGAAGTAACTGCGGCCGCCCAGGCTTTCCTCGGTGTAGTAATTTGTGCCGGGGGAGCGGGCGACGAACTCCAGCCCGCTCTGCTCGGTTTCCGTCTGCGGGCCATGGGCGGGATTGATGGGCCAGAGGCTGCGCAACGTGTAGGAAAACTCCGCTCCCCGCCGCTGGATGTCCGTGGCCGCCTCGCGCAGCAGTTGGGCGTGCGTGGGCAGGCAGCGCTCGGCGCGCCAGTCCTGGCTGACCTTGAGCGGGCCGGACTCAGCGGCCAGCCGGTCCACTACCAGCCGCGCGTAGGCCTGGCGGTCCGCCGCGATCACGGCGTGGAGCGCGTCGGCGAACTTGCGCGGGCTGATGGTGGTGAGCTTGTGCGGCTTGTCGGCGGGGGGCTCGGCAGCGAAGAGCCACCAGGCGGCTCCGGCCGCGCCGACCAGGGCCAGCGCGGCCGCGAGTTGAGAGGGTCGCAGACGGAGAACTTTCATCGCCGGAAGAGAGGTCAACGGGGTTCGGTGATTTTGAGAATGCGGTCCACGGCCAGGTTGGTCAGCACCAGGGTTTGGCCGCTGAGCCAGCGCAATTCCAACCGGCTTACGCGTGTGGCCCCGCCCAGGCCGAGGTGTACGCGCTTGTCGCCCTGCAGGAGGAAGCCGGTCGGGCAGAGCGCCTCGGTCTTCCAGGTGCGGTCGCCGGCGGTCAGCGTGATGAGCGTACCGTAGCCGCTGCGGTTGCTGCGGGTGCCCTCGAGGTCGAGCGTGAGCCAGTGGCCGGGGGCGCCGCGATTTTGCAGCAGGAGGGCCGGCCCGCCCAAGGTGGTGAGCAGCAGGTCGGGGCGGCCGTCATTGTTGAAGTCCAGCACCGCCGCGCCGCGGCCGTTGATGCGCCGTTGAAAGAACGGCCCGCCTCTCGCCGCGGCATCCGTGAAGTTCGCGCGGCCGTCGTTTTCCAGCAGCAGGCTCAAGGTGCCCGGCAGCACGAAAGCGTCGCCGTTGGCCACGAACAGGTCGGCGTCGCCGTCGTTGTCGAAATCGAGCGCCACGCCGCCCCAGCCGACGTAGGCCTGGGTGAGGCGTCCCAGCCCGGAGGCGAACATGCGGTCATCGTACAGGCCGCGGGCGGTGCGCAGGTACAGCGAGCCGTAGCCCAGGCGGGTGATGAACAGGTCCATGAGCCCGTCGCCGTTGAAGTCGGCCACGGCGGCGTTCATCGAGCCGGGCGCCTCGCCGATCGAGTTGAAAGCCGCGCCCATCTCGAGAGCCACCTCGCGAAAACGCCCCTGACCGTCGTTGAGCCAAAGCATGTTCGGGGTGTCATCGTTCGAGAGGTACAGGTCGGTGTCGCCGTCCTGGTCCGCGTCGAACGCGGACACGGACATGGCGCGGTGTCCCGGCACGTACAGCCCCGCCGCGCGCGTCACGTCCTCGAAGGTGCCGTCGCCGCGGTTGCGATAGAGCACGTTCACCTCGCCCGGATAGGCCAACGGGCCGGGGTAGGCGCCCGGGTTTTGCTCGGAAATGGTCGCCGGGTCGAAAGTCAGGTAGTTCGCGACAAACAGGTCCAACCGGCCGTCGCGGTCGGCGTCGAACCAGACCGCCGAGATGCCCGTGCCGGCGTCGCCCACGCCGGCGCGCGCGGTCACGTCCTCGAAGGTGCCGTCGCCGCGATTCCGAAAAAGCTGGTTGCGACCGAAGTTCACCACATACAGGTCGGTGAAGCCGTCGTTGTCAAAGTCGCCGGCGGCCGCCGCGCTGCCAAAACCGCTGCCCCCCACGCCGGCGCGCGCGGTCACGTCCTCGAAGGTGCCGTCACCGCGGTTGCGAAAGAGCCGGTTGGGTTCGCGCGGGCCGGGGTGTTTGGGGGAGGTCACCCTGGGCAGCGGGGCCCAGTTTACCAGGTACACATCCACGAAGCCGTCGTTGTCGAAGTCCAGCACCGCGCCGCCCGCGCCGTTTGAGAGCAGGATGTTGGCGATCCGGTCGTGGAAGAGCTGGTGCGTGAATCTGAGCCCGGCGCGCGCGGTCACGTCCTCGAATGGTTGCGCGTGCCCCGGCGCCGCGGTCGCGACGGCCAGAGTCAACACGGCGGAGAATACACGGGCGGTCATGTCGGCCCGTCACTACGAGAGCGGGCGGACAGCGTCAAGCCGGACCGGCAACCGGCTGCGCCGGCGAGCCCTGAGCTCGCTAGCGGCCGCGGGCCAGCCGATGCCGATACTGGTCCAGAATCACGGCGGCCACGATGACCGCGCCGGTGACCAGGCGCTTGGTTTCATCGCGGGCGCCCAGCGCCGCCAGACCGGCGTTGAGCACGGCGATGATCAGCACGCCCAAAAACGTGCTGACCACCGAGCCGCGTCCGCCCATCAGGCTGGTGCCGCCGATGACCGCCGCGGCGATGGCCTGCAGTTCAAAGCCGGTCCCGGCATTGGGATTGGCCGCCTGGTAGCGCGAGGTATCAATCACCGCCGCCAGCGCCACCAGCAGACCGGTGAGCACAAACACCGCGAACTTGACCGGCCGCGGGTCAATGCCGCTCAGGCGCACGGCTTCCTCGTTGGTGCCGATGGCGACCAGGTACCGGCCGAACACGGTGCGGGTGAGCACCAGTTGAGCCGCCACCACCACCGCCAGCGCCAGCAGGAACGGCAGCGAAAGGCCGAAGAGGTAGGTTTCCGCAATGCCCGCCACGGCCGGCCCGATGTATTGCGTGCGCGAGCCGGACACGGCGTGCGCGCCGCCGCGGGCCATTTCGAGCAGGCCCAGCGTGACGATGAACGAGGGCAGCCGCCAGCGCAGGGTGACCGCGCCGTTGAACGCGCCGCAGAGCATCCCGGCGCCCAGCGCCACGACCACCGCTGCACCCAGCGGCAGCTCCCAGCGGGTCAACGCCACGCCCAGCACCGCGCTGCACAGCCCCAGGACCGAGCCGACCGAGAGGTCAATCTCGGCCAGAATCAGCACGTACGTCATGCCCGTGGCCAGGAGCAGCGCGGCGGGGATTTGGTTGGCAATGGCCCGAAAGTTGTCGGCCGTCAGGAAATTGCGCGTGGTCAAGCCGAAGACCAGGACCAACGCGCCCAGCGCCAGCACCAACCCGAGATACTCGGTCAGCCAGGCGCGCCAGGCGGCCCGGGGAGGCGCGGAGGGCGGTGTCGTGTTCATGAGGCGGACGCTTGCTGCGTGCCACGGCGGAGCGGCCGCATTTGTGCCGGGGGCGGCGTGGTTGTGCAAGCCCGACCTCGGCCTGGCAAACGGCGCGGGCGTGTTTCACTTGCGTGAGTTGCGTGCGTCGCCCGGCGGGAACGGCGTTGGCGGATGCCCAGCCCTCAAGGGCCGTTGCCGCGCGAGAGGCTCGCACCGGATGGGTTGGGTTGCAGCCCGGCATTGGCCCCGGTCCATCCGGCGTCGAGCGGCATCCCGGTGGCGGTGAACCCGGCTTGGGTCACCGGAGAACGCCCGCAAAAGCGCCGCCGAGCACACAACGGCGAGTAACCGTCTTGACCTCGAACTAGGGTCCTCCAAAGGCGCGGTCACCTCACGCAGGTGGAGGCAGAACAGCCGGCGGAGGGTTGGTTTAAACCTTGTAAGCCCATTCCCGCCGGTCCACCGCCATCGGTTCGTGCACGGACACCTGAGCGGTCACCCGAAAAAAACACCTACTCCCGCACCGCCCGGTAGAATCGTCGGTCGAGTTCACCAAGCGTCGGGTCGGTCCACTCAACTGTTCCCGAGGTCGCCGTCGCCGAATAGACCTTCGTCCAGTGAATCAGGTCGTCCGAAGCCTCGATGCGGACGCGCGTCCCCGGTAGCAACGTCAGGATCAGCCGCACCTGGCGATCGCTGACCTTGGCGACGCCATCGAATCTCAGCTCGTCCACGGCCGCGAAATGCGCGATGAACCGGCCCCCCGCCAGCCCGTTGCCGCTGGGGAATGTCCTGCCGTCAAACTCGCCGTCGAGCGGGTTGAACGCGTAATCCGTAATCGTGTCCGCCAGAATCAGCCGATATTGCTCCCCCACCGACAGACCCGAGGCCTGCACGACCAGCCTGTTTCCGGACACGGTGTAACTGTAGCCGTCAAACCCCGCGTCGCGGCCGCCCCGGTCAATGACCGCAATGTCGTTGCCATCCACCAGTACCGGCTCGCTAAACGTGACCTCCAAGGCGGCGTCCAGCAGAGGTCCCGCACCGGAAAAACTCCATCTGAAGCCGGTCACCTGCGGTGCGCCGGCATCCACAGCCCGGTCCACAGTCACCACAAACAATTGCGCATCCGAATTCGTCCCGTCTGTCGCCGAGATGCCGATTGCGAACCGGCCGGTGTCGGTCGGAACCCAACTGACCTCTCCGGTGTCCCGGGAAATCGCGAACGACGGCGGTCCGAACAATTTTTCCCAGCGTATGGTGCCGCCCCCGCTGGCGAGTGCCCGATTATCGGCGTCATACCGGTACGGTAGGCCGGCTACCGCGTGAGGGTTCGGCACCGAAACAATCCGCACTTTGCCGGACCCCGCTGGCGCAACGGGTGCGGTCGCCCAGGGTTCATACAGCACGTTTGCACTGACCTTGACGCCCTTGCCAGGACCCACGGTAGAAGGCCCTGTAGGATCGCCCCACCAGTTGCCCGTGGCCAGGACGGGAGTAGATCCGTCGTTTAGCACTCCATGGTCGCGCTCCGGGTCCACCATATTGCATTGAGCGATCACCGCGGTAGCTCCATTGCCGACGTGAACCGCGGCTATGCCCACTTGCTCAAATGAGCTTCCGCGAATGTGTATTGAGCCACGCAAAACTTCGATGCCGTAAGTTCCAATGTTGCGAAAAACGGAGTCCGTCACTTGGATGACCGAAGATGGGTGATCCGTATCGAGGCCCTTTCGTGACAACTCAAGCAAACTGTCGCGCACCTCAAAGACAGTCCCAGGAGCACCGCTCACGCTCAGCAGAGCTCTCCCAACTGAGCCACCTCCGTAGCGCAGCACCGCATCATGGAGCACGTTGTTCGGATTGGTGAAGATAAGACCTCCCCAGTCCCCCGCCGCCGGCCGCGTGGCGTCTCCGTCCCCGTTGGTGTCGCCTCCGTAGCTGTCATCCCAACTGCTGGTAAACACCACCTTCTGGCCCGGCGTGCTCAGGAGGTTCAAGTGCCCGTACACCTCCAGATTGACCTTCTCCCCCGGCCCAGTGCGCCGCGACTCAAACTTGACCACCACCCCCGGCTCGATCGTCAGCGTCCGACCCGCCGGAATCCAGAGGGTGTCGGCCACACAGTACGTCTGCCCCGCCCGCCACAAGATGTCCTGCTGTAAGCCCCCCCCCACCGCAATGGCCCGAAGGGTGCGACCGCTGAACTCCAGCCCGCTCCAGTCCGCGTTGTTCGACTCCAGATACACCGGATACGGCACGTCCACAAAGGTCGTGTTCCGTACGGTCGAACGACCGGGGTTGGGTAAATAAATCCCCCGGCTTTGCGCCCGCTCCAGCAGGCAATCCCGCACGAGAAAGAATCCATTCGGATCGTTGGCTGTCAGCGACACCATGCCAACCGCACCGTAGTCCCAGCCCCCGTAGCGCAGCACCACATCATGCAGCACATTGTTGGGGTTGCCATAGCGAATTCCGCCCCAGTCGCCAGCCGCCGGCCGCGTGGCGTCCCCGTCCCCGTTGGTGTCGCCCCCGTAGCTGTCATCCCAACTGCTGGTGAACACCACCTTCTGGCTCGGCGTGCTCAAGAGGTTCAAGTGCCCGTCCACCACCAGATTGACCCTCGGCCCCAGACCAGTGCCCCCCGACTCGAACTTCACCACCACCCCCGGCTCGATCGTCAGCGTCCGACCCGCTGGAACATACAGCCCGTCAGATTGTACCAGATACACTCTTCCGGAATGCCACACTGTGTCCTCGGTCAGCGAGCCCTTAACGGCAACAATTGACGGACTTCCAAGTGTCCTGAAGCTGAAACTGTAATCGGTACCCAAGTGTTTACCCTCCAGTGATTCAACTTCACCCGATACGATCGCGGTTACCAGCTCATCCGGTAGGAATTCGACGTCTGGGCTGAACGCTACCCAGTGTGAGTACACGCCGCCTTCCCAGGACACTTTTCCCGCATGCGTGCCACTTGCCGATCCGACAACCCGAAAGCTTCCTGAACCGAGTGATGTGACTTTCATCGGTTGATTAAAATGCACCATGATGGGGTTTTTTCTTGCCACCATTGGTGTTCCGGCAACGGGGGTGGTTGCCACGACCCGGGGCGCGGACGGCGGCGGACGGACCGTGACGCGCACGGGCGCGGAGGTCGTGGTGGCGCCGTCGTTGTCGGTTGCCCGGGCGGTGAGCGTGTATTCTCCGGCGTCCGGCCGGTCCCACTCGACGACGAAGGGGGCTGCGGTGTCTTCGCCCAAGGGCGTGCCGTTCGCAAAGAATTCGACCTTCACCACGGTACCGTCCGGGTCTGACGCCTGGGCGGCGATGCTGACGGTGGCCGGGGTGGTAAAGTCGGCGCCGCTGGCGGGGCTGGTGATGGCGATGGAGGGCGGACTGAGCGACCGCACCTGCAGCGTCAAGGTGGCCGTGCCGGTGCCGTTGGAGTCGGTGGCGCTTAGGAGCCTGTCGGACTTTTTTCGAGGGAAGATTGCTGTGAATTGAACCACCG
>CAYXPA010000052.1:0-28533 GCA_964466945.1 uncultured Verrucomicrobiota bacterium
TCACCCACAACATGCAGCAGGCCGCGCGCATCTCGGACTACACCGCCTTCTTCTACCTGGGCGAACTCATCGAGTACGACACCACCACCCGCATCTTCACCAACCCCGCCCGCAAGCAAACCGAGGACTACGTCACCGGCCGGTTCGGCTGAGCCGCCGGCCGGGCGCCCAACCCGCCGCCCGCACCACCATGTCCGTTCACTTCGACCAAAACCTGGACGAGCTCAAGCAGCGGCTCATCATCATGGCCAGCAAAGCCGCCGCCGCGGTGGATCGCGCCGTCAAGGCGCTGGTTGAGCGCGACGACGATCTGGCCCGACAAGTTATCGCCAGCGACACCGAGCTGGACGACTTCGAAGTGGCCATTGACGAACTGGGCATCCAGCTCCTGAGCAAGGCGCCCCTGGCCGGGGACCTGCGCCTGATCACCGTGGCGATGAAGTTCGGCCAAAACCTCGAACGCGTCGGCGACGAGGCCACCACCATCGCCCGCCGCGCCATCGAGCTGGGCCAGGAACCTCAGCTCAAACCCTACGTGGACATCCCCCGGATGGCCCGGCTGGCCCTGGACATGTTGAATGAAACCCTCGAGGCCTTCATCCGCCACGAGCCGGACCGCGCGCTGGCCGTCATCCCCCGCGACAAGCAGGTGGACGCGCTCAACAAGCAGCTCCACCGCGAGCTGGCCAGTTTCATGATCGAAAAACCCGAGACCATCACCCGCTGCCTGAACCTGATGGTCATTTCGAAGGCCCTCGAGCGCATCGCCGACCACGCCAAAAATCTCGCCGAAGAGGTGGTGTACCTCTACGAGGGCCGGGACGTGCGCCACAAACTCAAGCCGACGCCCCCGGCCGACCTGGCCGAGCCCGCGCCGCCCGCCGGCGCCTGACCCCGCCGCCGCTGCTGATTTGCCTTGCGCGCCGGCCGGCCTACCCTTGGCATGCGCGCCGGTATGAAAACGCTTGCCACTTTCGGACTGCTGGTTGCCCTGGGACTCGCCGGGCTGCCTCGCCCCGGCGCGGCTGCTGAAACCGTGAACTCCGAAACCGCCAATTCCGCCCCGACCTCTCCCCCGGCCCAACTCGAACGCGCCACGCTGGGCGGCGGCTGCTTCTGGTGCCTCGAGGCGGTCTATGAACTGGTGCCGGGGGTCCACGCCGTCACCAGCGGTTACGCCGGCGGCCACACCGAGAACCCCACCTACAAACAGGTCTGCTCCGGGACCACCGGGCACGCCGAGGTGGTGCAAATCGAGTACGACCCCGCCCGGGTCAGCTACGAGCGGTTGCTCGAAATCTTCTGGCAGTGCCACGACCCCACCACCCCCAACCGCCAGGGCCACGACGTGGGGCCCCAGTACCGCTCGATCATCCTCTACCACACCCCCGCCCAAAAAGCGGCCGCCGAAAAGTCCCGCGCCGCCGCGGCCGCGCAGTTCACCCGGCCCATCGTCACGGAGATCGTGCCGCTCACCCGCTTCTACCCGGCCGAGGCGTACCACCAGGACTACTTCCGGCGCAACCCCGACCAGGCCTACTGCCAGGCGGTCATCGCCCCCAAGGTGCGGAAGTTCAAAAAAGAACTCGGCCGGTAGCGGCGCGACGTCAGGCCGGCTCCAATCCCCCACGCTATCCCGGGCCGGAGGTTCAACTTCAGGGAGCTGGCGGCGATGTGGGTGGTACCTCGTCCGCCCGCCGCAATCCCAGCCCGCAGGTGCCGAAATCCCGCCGCGGCGGCCGCTGGCCGGACGTGGAAAAGATCGTGTCAAACGGCCGCTCCGGCGCGCGGTCGAACACATAGCCGCACCCCTCCGCCAATACCAGGCGCAGGGCGTACGCGTGGACCGGCACCAACGCTTGTAATCGCACGCGGAACCCCCGCTCCGGCGCTTCCAGCGCCGCCAGCGGCACCTCCCAGTACACCTCGACCGTGCCCGGCGGCGGCAACGGCCGCGGCCAGCGCAACTCATACGTACCCCGGCCCACCGGCCGGGGCTCGAACACCTCGCCGGCCAGTGTCACCCCGTGCAACGTGGCCTCGGGATAAGCCAACGCCAGCACCCAAGTCTCCGACCGCGGCGGCCAGCGCTCGAACTCGAGGCGCGAGCGCACTGTAATCACCGCATTGGTGTCCAGCACCCACTCGTCCCGTTGCCGCACCTCCGGTCCGCCCGCCTCCGCCTCCCGCGCCGCCCGGCCGGCCTTCAACTCCCCCGCGGTCACCCAACCCACCCACACCGCCATGGCCGCCACGCCAACTCCCCACACCACGGCCGGCCTCATCCCGGCCGGAGGGCCGGACGGCGGCGCGTTCGGGCCGAACAACGCCCAGCGCAGGTGCGCCCGCCAGCTCCAGCGGCGCGCCTCGGGCGGCGGCGGCCAGGACCACGTCAGCACCAGCACCGGCACTGCCAGCGCCAGGCCGGTCAGCGGGTGAAACAGCAGCGGCGCGCGCGCGGCCAGCGACCAGAGCCCCAACCCGGCCAGATTGGCCGCGGCGTGAAAGAGCGCGCACGGCCAGTAATTGCCGCTCTTGAGGTACACCACGCCGTTGAGGAACCCCAGCAGGAACGTCTCGGGAAACCGCAAGAAGCTGCCGTGGATCAGCCCGAACAACACCGCCGTGGCCGACACCGCCGCCGCCGGCCGCCAAAACGCGGCCAAGGTCCGCTGCACCACCGGACGGAACATCAACTCCTCGGCCAGCGGCGCCGGCAGGGCCAGGGCCAACACCAACGGCCATTCCGGCCCACGGCCCGAAAGCGGCAGGTCCAGTCCCCGGCGCACCGCCACCCCCGCCACGACCGCCAAGCCGGCGGCCAACGCCCCCAGCAGCCCTGCCCGCACCGCATCCACACCTCGCGGCGCGCGGAAGTCCGGGGGACAACCCGGGCCGCCGCGCCGGCTCCGCCAGAGCACCACCAAGGCGGGTGCGGCGAAGAAAATCAGTTCCGCGAGCACGAGCCCGGGCACGAACCGCCACAGTTGCAGCAGCGCGCCCAAGGTCCATCCGCCCAGCACGCAAAACGCAAAGGCTCCCACCACCCACCGCGCTGGAGGAGCGGGCGGGCGTGTCGCGTTTGCCGTGACGCCGGAATCGTGCATGGCGGCGCAACTTTCCGCGCCGCCCGACCCGCCGCAAGCGCGGAACCGCGCGGGACTTTGACTGGATTTCCCGCTCGCCGCCGGGCATCTTCGGCGCATGAAGTTCATTCTCACCACGCACAACCTGACCCTCACCAAGGCCATCGAGGACCACATCCTGGAGAAGATTGACAAGCTCGAGCACCTGGACCGCTGGCTCATTGACGCGCGGGTGACGCTGGTGCACGACAAGACCAAGGCGCTCGAGCGGCAGTTTGGGTGTTCGGTCCGGTTGGGCGTGCGCGGGCCGGACCTCTTTGCCCAGGACGCGCGCGGCGACCTCTACGCCGCCATTGACCAGGTCTTCAAGAAGATCGAGCAGCAAATCCGGAAGCGGCACAACAAGCGCAAGGCCGCCAAACACAGCGACGCCTCGCGCCTCAAGCGTTCCCGCCAGGAAACCAACCTCTGAGCCCGGCCGCCCGGCGGCGCGGGGTGCTCCCGCCCGGAGCTTCAGACCGGATTCGCTCCGGCTTTCTCCTCCCCGGCCCCGCTCCGGGTGAAGGCCCACACCACCCAGCCCACCGCCATCGTGGCCAGGCCCAACAGGCTTTCCACCGGCCTGCGGGCCACGGAAAAACCCGCCATGCCCAGCACGCTCGCCATGAAGAGCGCCGGCACCCACGGCCAACCCGGCACCGGCAGGCGCGGGCCCTCGCGCCGGCGCAGCACCATCAACCCCGCCACGGTCGCTGCCGTGCTCAGGCTCAGCGTGAACCCGATGTAGGTCAGCAGCGCGTCGAACGTGGCGCTCCACAACAGCACCAGCGCCACCCCCGCCTGCAGCACGATCGAAGTCCGGGGCGGCCCCGCCGGGGCGGCAAAAATCCGCGGCACGCAACCATCCGTCGCCATTTGCGCGTACACGCGCGGCCCGGCCATCACCAGCGAGGAGACCGAACTGACCAGGCAGATGGCCACCAGCGCCGTAAGGGCCTCGGCCCAGACCCGGCCGCCCAGCGCCCCGGCTGCCAGCCGGCCGATTTCCAGCCGGCCCGCCAGCTCGCGCACCGGCGCGGCGAACACGAACACGTAGTTCAGCGCCAGGTACAGCGCCGTGACCACGCCGGTGCCCAGCAGCAGCGCCCGCGGCAGGTTGCGTTCCGCGTCCCGCACTTCCCCGCCGATGTACACCGCCGCGTTCCACCCCGCGTAGCTGAAGGAAATCCACACCAGCGACACCGCGAAGGCACCCACCGACGCGGGCGCGGGGTCGGCCGCCGGCAACGCGGGCAGGCGCGGCCAGGCCAGCGCGGCAAAGCCGGCCATGAGGGCGACCTTGAGCACCACCGCCGCGTTTTGCAGCCAGGCGCCGCGCTGTACGTGCCAGGCGTGCACCGCGGAGAAGAGCACGATCAGCAACGTGCCCGCCAGCTTGGGCGGCCCGTCGGGCAGCCACGTCTTGGTGTATTCGCCAAAGGCAAACGCCGCCCCCGCCAGCGGCGCGGAAAAGCCCACCAGAAGCGAAAGCCAGCCCGCCACGTAACCCGCCGCCGGATGGAGCGTGCGCGACAAGAACAGGTATTCGCCGCCCGACTCGGGCAGGCGCCGCGCCAGCGCGCCGTAGCACAACGCGCCCAGCGCCGCCTGCACCCCGCCCGCCGCCCAGGCCGCCAGCACCAGCCATGGCGAGTGCAGGTCCGCCAGCAGAAAGCCGCTGGTGGTGAACACGCCCGTGCCGATCATGCTGGCCACGACCAGCGCGGCGGCCGTGCCCAAACCCAGTTGGCGCCGGGCGCCGGCGGCGGGGGCGTTCATCGGCCCACCTTGCGGAAGCGCACCAGGTAGTTCTCGCGCAGAAAATCCGCCCGGCCGAGCTTTTGGAACCCGGCGGCCTCGATCTCGGCCGTGAAAACCTCCTCCCCCGCGCGCATGTGGTTCAAAACCCACTCCGAGCTTTCCCCGGGCACCCGGCGGAAGTCCACCAGCACCAGCTCCCCGCCCGGTTTGAGCGCG
This sequence comes from uncultured Verrucomicrobiota bacterium, assembly GCA_964466945.1. Lineage (GTDB taxonomy): Bacteria > Verrucomicrobiota > Verrucomicrobiia > Limisphaerales > J093 > DSVZ01. Next base: position 5,103 of record CAYXPA010000052.1, read on the forward strand.
CGGTGCAGCGAGGCCAGCATCGCCCGCGGATACTCGAAGTGGTGGTAGGTGTCGCACAGGAACACCCGGTCCAGCGCGCGCGGCGGCAGCTTCGCCGAGCGTTCGCCGCCCAGGACGGTGCGCACCTGCCGCAAACCCGCGGCGCGGGCCCGCGCTTCGATGTGCGCCAGAAACTCGGGCGCGATGTCCACCGCGTACACCCGGCCGGCGGGACCGACCCGTTCGGCAAAGAGCAGCGTGAACAAGCCCGTGCCCGCGCCCACGTCCGCCACCCACATGCCCGGACGCACGTCCGCGGCCTCGACGATGCGGTGGCGCTGGTCGTAAATCTCCCGGCCTTCGCGCTCGAACCGCTCGGTCCAGCGCGCCACATCCAGGTCCGGCGCGAGGAACTCGTCGTTGATGCCGGGGTGAACACTCGCGCGGTCCGGCGCGGACGGCGGCGCGGCGGTGCGGCAGGCTACCAGGAGCGCCAGGGCCAGCCCCGCGATTTCCCAAGGTCGGCGGCGCAGCAGTTGCGGGCAAAACATGGGCGCAGGCTAGACGGCGGGCGGGGGTTTGAGAAGCCCGGGCCGCGCCCGGGCGCCACGGCTCAGCGACCGCCGACCGTTTCCGGGGCCAAGCGAAACGCGCTGGCTGCGGCCAGGACCGGGAGCGAGCCGCCGTAAAACACGTCGCGGTACTCGGGCACATCGAGCAGGTGCCGCCCCACGCCGTTGAGGTCGCGGGTCAGTTGGTACTTGAGCTCGCGCAGGTCGGCGGACCAGCGGAAGCCGTTGCAGAACTCGATGCCGTCAAACCGGGTCTTGTACAGCGCCCGCTCCGAGTAACAGGTGCCCAGGTACAAGTGCGCCACGCCGCGCGCGGCGAAGAACTGCGCCCCCCGGGTCATCATGTACATGCCTAGGTTCCGCTCCCGCCCGGCCAGGTCGTAGAAGGCGTAGTAGTAATAGGCCACGGCCGGTTCCTCCAGGTACAGGAGCACGGTGCCCAGCTCAGCGCCCGTGTCGGCATCGGTGAAATGCAGCAAGTGGGTGATCACCGGCGCGGCCAGGAGCGTGTCCAGCCGCTCGCGGGGCATCACCCCGGCGCCGAACCGCGCCTCGGCGAAGGCCAGCCACGCCGCGCGTCGGGCCGCCGAATAGTCGAAATCGCGGCGGGCCACCAGCGTGGTCGTGATGCCGGCCCCCTTGCGGAGGATGCGGCGGTTTTCCGAGTTTGGCCGCCAACCGGCCAGGGGCAGGCGGAGGTTGCGGCACAGGTAAAAGCAGTCCAAGTGCGGCGAGGCCGGCAAAAAGCCGCGTCGGAAAAAATCCGCCGGCCGCTCGCCCGGCTCGGGCAGCGCCCAAACCACGTACGGGTAGAGGTAACGGCCGTAGTCGGATTGTGTCTCGGAAAAGACCAGCTTCATGGGCAGCGCCCGGGTCGCCCGGTTTTGCGCACCGTCCGCCCGCCAGTCAAAGAAAAAACCACCGGCCCTGGAGCGCGCCCTCCGGGTTGCCCGACTCCCCGGCCGGCGGGTCGTTTGCGGCCACTGGTCCGCCCGCCGCCCACCGTTCCGCCTTGCCGCCTCCGGCGTCTGGCATTTGGCATCTGGCATCCGGTACCGGGCATCCCTCTTCTCACTCCTCACTTCTGACTTCTGTTTGGATAGGGCACTGCCGCGCTTGGCGCCGCTCTCCCGGCCGCGCCGCAGCGCGGCCCTACTGAAAGCGCCGGCAAGCCGGCCTGCCTGCGCCAAGCGAAGCGCGGCAGGCAGGTACACTCCACACGCTTCGCGACTGACCGGGCGCTCGACTCACGCGATAGTGCATGGAGTGCGGCAGCTTGTTGCCGCTTTTTACAGCTCCGGATGGTGCGCCAACCAAGTCGTTGTCCGCGGCAATTTGTCGCCGACCCGCTCCGGGGAGCGCATGCGCCGCCGCGTGCTGCCGATGGCGCCTCCGCCGTCGGCCCCTAGCGCAGGCTGCCAGCCTGCCGTATCGCCGACTTCCAGTCGGCGGGACAGCCGATTGCCAATCGGCGCAACGCCACCCGACAGCGCCGGCAAGCCGGCGCACTCCACACGCTCCGCGACGGACCGGGCGCCCGGATCGAGCGCCAGCGCATGGAGTGCGGCAGCTCGCTGCCGCTTTTCTCCGCTTCGCGTCAGACCTTCGGTATCCGGCCTCCGGTATCCGGTATCTGGTATCAGGCATCCGGCATCCGTCTTCCCTCGCCTCACCCCTCACTCCTCGCTTCTCACTGCTGATTCGGTAGGGCGCCGCTGACCGGCGCCGCTCTCCCGGCCGCGCCGCAGCGCGGCCCTACCCGCAGCAGCGTGTGCAGCGCGGCCTGCAGGCCTCCCGCGCCGGCGCCGCTCCCGACGCTTCCGCTCAGAAGATGCTTGCGCGGCCGGCCCGGAATTGGAGCATTCTGGCCTTTCACGGCTGCGCCCGTGTGGCGCGCCCGCCGCGCGGGGGCCGGCCGTGGGAAATTTTCCGGAGCCGCATGAAGAAAAAAGAAGCGCCCAAGCCGGTGCTGCGTCTGGGGCTGCCCAAGGGCAGCCTCCAGGAGGCCACGCTCGAAAAGATGGCCAAGGCCGGTTACCACATCAGCGTCAGCAGCCGGTCGTACATCCCGTACGTGGACGACGAGGAATTGGAGGTGCGCCTGATCCGGGCGCAGGAGATCAGCCGATACGTCGAGCACGGCTACCTGGATGCCGGCATCACCGGCCACGATTGGATCGTGGAAAACGGCTCGCGCGTGCACGAGGTGGGCGAGTTCATCTTCAGCAAGGCCACCCGCCAGCCCACCCGCTGGGTGCTCTGCGTGCCGGAAGATTCGCCGGTGAAATCGGTGCGCGACCTCGAGGGCAAGCGCATCGCCACCGAGGTGGTCAACATCACCCGCCGTTACCTCCGGCGGCACAAGGTGCGGGCCGAGGTCGAATTTTCCTGGGGCGCCACCGAGGTCAAGGCCCACGAACTGGTGGACGCCATTGTCGAGGTGACCGAGACCGGCGCCTCGCTGCGCGCCAACAAACTGCGCATCGTGGACACTCTGTTGACCTCGACCCCGCGCCTGGTGGCCAACCACGACGCCTGGCGGGACCCGTGGAAGCGCGCGAAGATCGAGCGCCTGGCCCTGCTCTTGCGCGGCGCGCTCGAGGCCGAGACCAAGGTGGGCCTCAAGATGAACGTGCCCGAGTCGCGCCTGGCCGGCCTGCTCGAATCCCTCCCCGCCCTCCGCAACCCCACCGTCTCGCACCTCAGCCAGCCCGGCTGGGTGGCGGTGGAGACGGTCATTGACGAGCCTGTGGTGCGCGACCTGATCCCGCGCCTAAAGGCCGCCGGGGCCGAAGGAATCATTGAGTACCCGCTGAACAAGGTGGTATATTGAGCCGCACGACAAACCTATGGGTTCGCTGAAAAAACGTCGGAAAGCCAAAATCAACAAACACAAACGGCGGAAGAAACTCCGCCAGAACCGGCACAAGAAGCGCACCTGGCAGAAGTAACCTGCCGACCCGCGCCGCCGGTTCGATCTTCGGGGCATGTCACTGTGCCCCGAATGGTGTCTTTGTCCTTCGTGGAACTCCTGTCACGCGTGTGCCGGCCTGCTCTGGCGGGCGGGCGGGTCCTGTTGGTTGGGGCGCTGCTCGCCGCTGGCTGTGCCGGCGCGCCCCGGAGCGGAGGTAAGTCAACAGCCCCACCGCCGCCGCCCGCGCGGACCGGCCGCGCGCCCGAGCCCACCCTGGAACGCCGCGTCGAGGCCGCCGCCCATTACGCCGCGGCCGTGGTCCACGACCTGCGCGGCGAGCCGGCCGAGGCCGAAACCCACTTCGGCGAGGCGGTCCGCGCCGACCCCGCCTTCGAGCCGCTGGCCCTGGACCTGGCCCAGCGGCACTTGCGCAATCGCAATCCCCAGGCCGCCGTTGAAATCCTGTCCGAAGCCGCCCGCCAACCCGGCGCCTCCGCGCAGGTCTTCGGCTGGTTGGGCAGCGCCCACGCCCAGGCCACGAACACCCCGGCGGCCATCACCGCCTTCCGCGAAGCCATCCGGCGCGATCCGCGCTCCATCCTGGGCTACCACGGCCTGGCCACGCTTTACCTGCAAAACCGGCAGACCAACGAGGCCGTGGCCGTGCTGGACCAGGGCGCGGCGTTGTCCAACGCGCCGCCGGGGTTCCTGGTGGACCTGGCCGGCTTTCACATTGCGGCCGGGCGCCAGCGGCTTCTGCCCCAGGAGGTGATCAAGCCCCGCGCGCTGGCGTTGCTGGACCGTGCCGCGCGCCTCAATCCCACCGAGCCGGTGGTGCGCGAGCGCATGGCCGAGGGCTATCGCGCGCTGGGCGAGGTGCAGCGCGCCACGGCGTGGTACGAGCAACTGTTGAACGACAACCCGCCCGAAGACCGCCGGCAGCGCCTGCTGCTGCGCGAACAGCTTTTTCAGCTCTACGTCCGCGCCGGCGATCCGGCCAGTGCCGGGCGCCAGCTCGAGGCCATCACGCAGGACGACCCCGCCAACCCCCGGGTGTACGCGTTGCTCGGCGCCCTGGCCGTCGAGGAGAAAAAATTCGCGGACGCCGAGCGGCATTATGAGAAGGCGCTCCTGCTCAACCCCGACCTGGAGCCGGCCTATTACGACCTGGCGGGCGTCAAGCTCGGCCTGAGCAAACCGGACGAGGCCTGGGCGGTCCTGGAACAGGCCCGCAGCCGGTTTCGCCCGGGTTTCCTGCTCGAGTTTTACTGCGGCCTGACCCGCGCGGCGCAACGCGACTACGCCGCGGCATTGGAGCACTTCGAGGCCGCCGAGCTGCTCGCCCGGGTGAGCGAGCCGGCGCGGCTGAACGACTTTTTCTATTTTCAGCTCGGCGCCGCCCTCGAGCGCGTCGGTCGCTTTGCCGAAGCCGAGACCGCCCTGCGCCGTTGCCTCGAGTTGAACCCGGACCACGACGAGGCGTTGAACTACCTCGGCTACATGTGGGCCGAGCGGGGCGTGAATCTCGAGGAGGCCCACGCCTTCATCGTGAAGGCCCTCGCGCGCGAGCCGGACAACCCGGCCTACCTGGACAGCCTGGCCTGGGTGCTCTTCAAGCAGGGCAAACCTCGGGAGGCCCTCGAGCCCCAACTGCGCGCCATCCGACTCACGCCCAAACCCGACGCCACCCTCCTGGACCACCTGGGCGACATCTGCGCCGCCCTGGGCCGCCTGGCCGAGGCGCGCGAGGCCTGGCGCAAATCCCTCGAGGTGGAACCCAACCCCGCCGTGGAAGAAAAACTTCGCTCGGCATCCCCGGCCACCGCCCCCGCGGAGCCGCGTTGACCTGCCCATGCGCTTCACCCGCCACTACACCCGCGAGGAGGCCCGCGCGTTGCTGCCGCAAATCCGCGTCTGGCTCACCAAACTGCGCCGACTCCAACCCGTGCTCGAAGACCAGCAACGCGGCCTGCAAAAACTCCTGGCCCAGGGCCGCGACCTGGGCGGCGAGCGGGTGACGCTTTTCCTGCGGACGCTGGCCGAGGCCCAGACCGTCTTGCGCGAGTTCGCCCGCCGCCAAATCCAGCTCCAGGACCTCGATCGCGGGCTGGTGGATTTCCCCGCAATCGTGGGCGGGCGGGAGGTCTTTCTGTGCTGGGAAGAAGGCGAGAAGGAAGTCGAGTACTGGCACGAGCTGGACGCCGGCTACGCCGGACGCGAGCCGCTCTGAGCGCCGTCCGGATGGCGGGATGGTTTCCCCCAACCGTGAAGGGCCACCCATCCGCGCGATTTGCCAGAAGCGGTAAAACCTTGCCCCCTCCAACCCGCCGCTCATTGCACCGCTGGCAGCCCGCCTGGCTCCGCTGCCCGCACCATCTCGGCCACAAACTCGTCGGTCGTCCACTGGTTGCCGACGAAGATTTTTCGGATGCGCCCGTCGGCGCCCACCACCACCGTGCGGACGTTGTGGCTGAAGCCCTCGCCGTCGCGGGCGAAGATCATGCCGAACTGTTCGGTGATGGCGTCCAGGTCAATCATCTCCCCGGTGCAGAAGTTCAGCCGGCGCAGGTCCGCGCCGTACTGTTGCGCGTACCGGTACAGGACCGCCGGCGTGTCATGGGCCGGATCGAAGGAAATGGCCAGCAGATGCCAGCGCGGCGGCTCCCCCGGCAGCCGCGCGCGGAGCCGCTCGGCGGCCTCGACAAACTGCCGCGTCTGCCGCGGGCAAAAGGTCGGGTACGGGCAGCGCGTGTAAATGAACGTCAGCCCCAGCGCGCGCCCGCGAAACTCGCGCAGCCGGATGCGCCGCCGCGACTCGGTCACGAACGCATAATCCGGCAGTTCATCGCCCTCGTGCAATTCCTCCACCTGCCGGACCACCCGCACACTGGGCACCTCGGGTCGGGGGTCTTCCGGCACCCCCCGCGCCAGGACCTGGATTTGGTCAATCCAGCCCTCCGTCGCGGTCACGTTCATGCGGAACTGCACCGTGTCGCCGGGTGACACCCCGGCCAGCTCCGCCGGGTCTTTCACCTCGAGGGCCATCGTCATCGGCGGCATGTAACCGGGGATTTCCTCGTGGCGAATCACCGCCTCGCGGCGGTCGGGCCGGACTTCGCGCACCACGCCCCGCACCACAAACTCCCGGACCGGCGCGGCGGGCGCCGGAGCGGCCGCGGTTGATCCGGAAGCGGCCGGCGAGGGCGTCGGGCACTGCGCCGGACCGGTGCGGCAGGCGCACAGAAGCCCGGCCAACGCCACAACCACGAATTGGGAGGGGTAAGGTTTCATCGCGTGAGACTCCACGTTGAGCGGTCAGACGGCAATCCGTTCTCGTTTCATCAACGCGGCCAGAGCTTAATGGCCGGCACGGGGTGGCGCGCCCTGACGGCCGCGGCTTGCCCTGAGGCCACGGCCTAACCAAGCCCCCGGATAAGCTGGCCTGGATTGCAGTGTTGCAGGCGACCCGGGTGTGCCTGCAAAAGCACATTGGCGAGGCCGGTGTCGGATGCATCATGAGCTTGCAGAAACCTTGGGCTTGACCCAAATTTGCACCAACCAAGCCAACGCCTATGAAGATTCCGACACCACGACTCACCACCGGGCGGGCCGCTCGCGGGGGCTTCACGCTCATCGAGCTGCTCGTGGTCATTGCCATCATTGCCATCCTGGCCGGCATGCTCCTGCCGGCCCTGGGCCGCGCCAAGGCCAAGGCCACGGGCATCGCCTGCATCAGCAACAACAAGCAATTGGTCCTCGCCGTGCACCTCTACACCGGCGACTACCAGGAACGCTACCCGAACAACTTCACCATCCCCGGCACCCAGGAGGCCATCACCTCCAAGAAGTTCAACAACTGGGTCAACAACGTCATGACCTGGGCGGCGGATGGCTCGATTGACGCCCAGAGCGTCACCAACGTCGAGTGGGTCAAAAACGGCGTCCTCGCCAACTACACCGCCAACGCCCTGGGCATCTACAAATGCCCGGCGGACAAGTTCGTCAGCCCCCAGCAAAAGGCCAAGGGCTGGACCCAGCGGCTGCGCAGCAACTCGATGAACGCCCTGTTCGGCCGCTCGAACAACGACCCCAACGACTACACCGCCCGCGGCCAGAGCTGGTACGCCAGCGGCGCCTACCGCCAGTTCATCCGCACCTCGGACGTGCCCCAGCCCTCGATGACCTGGCTGACGCTGGACGAGCATCCCGACTCGATCAACGACGGGTTCTTCATCGTGGACATCAACGCCACCCAGTGGGGTGACCTGCCCGCCTCCTACCACAACGGCGCCTGCGGCTTCTCCTTTGCCGATGGCCACGCCGAGGTCAAAAAGTGGCAAAGCGCCACCTCCATTTACCCGGTGAAATTCGCGTTCAGCGTCCGGCCCTTTGACGCCAAAGGAAAGCTGGACTTTGCGTGGTACCGCGAGCGCACCCAGTACATCCCTTGGGGGCGGTAAGCGGAACCCGCCGACTCGGCTCCACTCGACTTCTTGCCCGCGCCCGGGTCCCGGCCCGGGCGCATGGCTTTTTAACCGGCAGCGCCAATGGCTTCCCGGGTTCGCGCGCAGCCCGCGGCGCAACGCGACAGCCCGTCCGCCGTCACGGGCGCCTTAACGCGTGGTAACGGTCCAAAGCCGGCCCGTGCAGCACGGTCTGCCGGCCGTCCGGCCAGCGCACCGCCACTTCCTCGACGGCGGCCACCTCGCCCAACCCGAAGTGCAGCCGCCCGCTGTGCTGACAGCGATGGGAATCGCCATTGACCACCGCCCGCACCCATGCCCGTCCGCCCGCCCGCACCACCACACGCGTGCCCACCGGCAAATCGCCCCCGCCCGGCCCGGCCAAAGCGAACCCGATCCAGTGCCCCCGCGCCGCCAGCCGGTTCCGGTAAATCTTGAGCGTCTGCCGCTCGCGCGGCCACAGCTCGAACGTGGTCACCAGCAGGTCCGGCGCGCCGTCGCCGTCCAGGTCTTCGGCCAGCACGTTGCGCGAGTCCGCCTCCAGGGCCACGCCGAGCAAATGAGCCACCTCGGCAAACCCCGCCCCGCCGCGGTTCAGGTAAAGCCGGTTCTTCTCGTAACCGCCATACGACCAGCCCTGCCCGCGGGTCCGGTCAAACTTTCGCAACAGATACGCCCCGGCCACGGTGTCCTCGACCCCCTCGTCCACGTACAGGTCGTGCAGCCAGAACTCCGGCTCGTACTCGCGCACCGAGCGGGTGCTTTGGTGGCCGTTGGCGATGTACACGTCCGGCCAGCCGTCGCGGTCGAAATCCGCCGCCGCTGCGCCCCACGACCAACCGCTGCGCGTGATGGCGTCGCGGTCGGCCACCCGCGCGAAGCCTCCCTCCGGCCGCGCCAGAAACAGGCGGTTGCCGCAGGCCATGCGCGCGCGCATCGCCGCATCCTCGGCCGCGCCCGGCCGGCTCAAGCCCAGGTGATTGAGCCGGTCCACCGTGGGCGAGGGCATCCCGATCATCAGGAAGTCCGGCCGCCCGTCGGCGTTGAAGTCCGCGAAGGTGTGCGCCATGCCGAAGCCCTTGGCGTCGCCCAGCCAGGCCCCGGTGACCTCGGTGAAACGACCCCGGCCGTCGTTGCGGTACACCTCGGCGCCGGCGAAGTCGCTCACCACCAGCAAATCCAGGGCGCCGTCGCCGTCCAGGTCGGCCAGTGAGGCGCTGTAAGTGCGACGCGCGCGCTTGGCGGCCAGCCCGGCGGCCTCGGTCGCGTCGTGGAAACGGCCCGCGCCGTCGTTGAGCAGCAGGTAGGCGGGATAACTGTCCAGCGCGTCGTGGTACGCGGGCCGGAGCACCTGCCCCAGGAGCGGCACCCGGTACTGGGCGAAGAACACGTCCAGGTCGCCGTCCCCGTCCACATCGCCGCAAGTCAGCGCCATCGGGTTTTTGAGCGGCTGCTCGGCGGTCCAGACCAGCGCCGGCGGCTCGACCAACCACGCCCCGCCCGCAGGCGGCGTCCGCGCGGCGGGCTCGGGCGCCGCCGTGCGCCCCGGGAACAGGAGCAGGCCGGCAGCGTTGACCACCAGCAGGTCCGGCGCGCCGTCGCCGGTGAAATCCTCGATCAGCGCGGTGAACAACGAGCCCGGCTCCTCCGCGCACAGCGGCCCGGCGAGGTAAGCCTCCGACCCGGCGCGCCAGTAGAGCCGGTTGACGCCCGGCAACGCGATTTCCGGAATTCCGTCGCCGTCCAGGTCCCGCGCCAGCACCGGGTCAATCGGGAAGCGGCGCTCGGGCGGCTCGATCTCGACATCCAGCACCGGCACGAACGGCGGCTCGCCCGCGCGTGTCTTGAGGGTCAGCCGGCTGGCGTCCACGCGCGCCACCCGCGCGGGCCGGTTCGTGTCGCCGGTGGGCGTCCAGTCCACGGTGAGGTCGCCCACCACCTCGGCCCGCAGGGGGCGGAGGGCATTGGTGAGATGGGCGCTGAAGTAAAAGCCGCTCTGCCGGGGCTGGCCGGCAGCGTTGGTGTCGAAGCGCACGTGGCGGAACTCGACCTGCATCAAGCGCCAGCCCGCGCGCGCCTGGGCGCGCACCCACCGCCGCCACGCCGCCGCACCGAGCGTCGGGCCCGGGCCGGCCGATTCGGTCCACACGATGCCGTGCGGCAAGGGCGTGCCGGCCACCCAGCGGCCGAGCCGCACTTCGCCCACCGGGAAGGCCGCAGCCACGGCCAGCTTGTCCGGCGCGGCGTTGAGGGCGTCCCACAAGTCGTCGAAGACGTGGCCGCAGGTCTGGGCCAGCTTCTCGGCGGCCCAGTGCGTCGCGGCGGCGCGGGCCTCGCGGGCCTCGAGCCAGGCGGCGCGGGCGTCAAATTGTCGCCGCGCCCGCTCGCTGATCTGCGTCGTCTCCGCAAACGGGTCGGGCGCGCGCCACCACCGCCACAGCGCCCCCGCCGCGCCGAGCACGGCCAGCGCGGCCGCGGCCCACGCCAAGTGGCGACGCCGGAGAGAGGCGGTTTTCACGCGGTGAACTTGCGCCGAAGCGCGGCCCGTTGGCAACGGCGCGGGGCCGGCCGGACGTTCAGTCCAGAAACTTCCCGGGGTTCAGGATGCCCCGCGGGTCGAGGGCCTCCTTGAGGCGCCGGTGCAAGGCGCGAACCGCGGCCGGGACGGCCAGCGGCCACCAGCGTTTCTTGGCCAGGCCCACGCCGTGTTCGCCGGTCACCACCCCGCCCCAGGCGAGCACCTGGGCGAACAACTCGTCCAGCGCCGCCTCGCTGCGCGCCTCGGCCCCGGGCTGCGTCCGGTCCACCATCACGTTCACGTGGATGTTGCCGTCGCCGGCGTGGCCGAAGCAGGCCACGGGCAAGCCGTGCCGCCGTTGCAGCCGCTCGGCGAAGCGGAAGAGGTCCTCGAGCCGGCTGCGCGGCACGGCGATGTCCTCGTTGAGCTTGGTCAGGCCGGTGTCGCGCAGGGCGTAGGAAAACTCGCGCCGGATTTGCCACAGTTGCTCGCACGCCGCCGCGCCGAGGGCCCGCTGGACAAAGCGCGTGCCGGCGTTGCGCGCGACCGCCTCCACCCGGCGCAACTCCGCCCGCACGGTGCGCGGCTGGCCGTCCAGCTCGACGATGATCAACGCCCCGCACCCCTCGAGCCGCCGGCTGCCGGTGCGGCGCCGCGCGGCGGCCAGGGTGAACCGGTCCGCCACCTCGAGTGCGCAGGGCAGCAGGCCCGCCGCGAAGATGGCCCGAATGGCCCGGGCGGCGTCGCGCATCGTGCCGTAGCCCACGCACAGGCAGGCGCGGTCCGGCAGCAGGGGCAGGAGCTTCAACGTCGCCTCGGTGACCACGCCCAGCAGCCCCTCGCTGCCCACAAAGAGGCGCGCCAGTTCGAAGCCGGTCTTGTTCTTGTGCGTGCGGCTGCCCAACCGCGCCACCGTGCCATCCGCCAGCACCACCTCCAGGCCCAGCACGTAATCGCGCGTCACCCCGTACTTGAGGCAGCGCGGGCCGCCCGCGTTGGTGGCGATGTTGCCGCCGATGCTGCACTCGCTGCGGCTGGCCGGGTCCGGCGGGTAAAACAGGCCCCGCGCCTCGACCGCGTCCTGCAGGGCCTGCGTGCGCACGCCGGGCTGGACCACCGCCACGAAGTCGCCGGAGTGGATTTCCTTGATCCGGTTCATCCGGTCCAGCGACAGCACCAGGCCGCCCCGCACCGGCACGCACCCGCCCACGTACCCGTGCCCCGCCCCGCGCGGGGTCACCGGCACGCGGTGCGCGTGGGCGAAGCGGAGGATTTTGGCGACGGACGCGGTCGAGCGCGGCAACGCCACCGCCTCGGGCAGGTGCCGGGCAAACCACTTGTCGCCCGCGTGCGCCTCGCGCGTGGCCGGGTCCAGGCGCAGTTCGCCAGCGGGCAGTTGGCGTTGGAGCGCCCGCCACAGGGCGGCGGAACGGTCCTTCATGCCGGCGACTCGGGGCTCTCCGCCTCTTCGATCAAGGTCCGGGCCGCCGCGGCGTCCGTCTCCGGCACGTCCACCAGATACTCGACGCCCGCGATGCCGGCGCCCCCAGCCAGGGCGGATTGCTCGTTGCGCACGCTGGCCGGGATGCCGGCGGCCTCCAAGCGCCCCCGAACGACCTGGGCCTCGACCGAGTTGAAGGTCCGATAAACGGTGGCCATGTCCATGCCGCAGGCTAGTCCGCGGCGGGGGGCGGTTCAAGCGGCGCGGCATCCGCCGCGGCGGCCGGCCCGGGCGGCTCCTCGAAGTGCTCGACGGTGTACACCCACACTTGAGCGTCGGGGTGTTGCCAGGCGTCCGGCGGGAGGCCGGCCTTGCGGGCCAGTTGGTCCAGAAAGGCCACCCGGGCAGGGAGCTTGTCCCACACCTGCGGCAGAAAAGTGGCGCGCCGCCCGGCGCACTCGAGCACCACGCCATCGCGCCCGGGCTCCAGTTGCGCCAGCAACTCGGCCGGCGAGCCGTAAACCAGGCGGCGCAAGGGACTCAACACGCTGATCTCGATGCGCAGGTCCTCGACCTCCCCGGGCAGGACCGGGGCGAAGCGCCGGTCGTGCAACGCCGCGGCCCGGGTGTTTTCCACCACCGCGCGCCACAAGGGCCAGCGGGCCTCGAGGGTGCCGATGCACCCGCGCAGTTCGCCGGCGCGGGTGAGGGTGACGAAACAGGCCGCCGGCTCGGCCAGGCGGGGCGGCACCTTGCAGGGGTCCGGCTGCGGCAGCGGTTCCTCCGCCGTGCACCGGCGCAAGGTCTCGCGCGCCAGCGCCAGGAGCAGGCGGCGTGCGTCCGCGTCGAGCGGTCGGTCTGCGCTCACGCTGGGGACGTTGAATCCGGGCCGCCCCCCGCGTCAACTCCGCCCGCGGGGGTGAGCAGCCCGGCCGGCTCGCGCCAGGTGCACACCGCCGCCCCGGCCAGCAGCAGCGCGTTGCAGCCGCCCAACGTCCCCAGCAACACCCGAAACGCCGTCATCGGCTCCAGCGTGGGCAGCCAGCCGCGCAGCCCGAAGAGCAGCGCCAGGTACAACCCGCCCACGCCCAGCACCCAGGGCGCCACCCGGTGCCGACCCGCCGCCAGCAGGCTGTTGATGAGCACATTGGCCACGATCAGCGGCAGCAACGCCCAGGCAAACCACGGTACCAGCGGCGCCGCCTCCCAGAACAGCGGTTGCCCGAAGAAAATCACCCGCAACGGCAGCGCCGGAAACAGCGTGCACGCCAGCGCCGCCAGCGCGCCCCCGCCCAGCGTCACCGCCAGCGCCAGCGGCAACGCCCGCGTGCCCCGCGCCAGGGCCGCGCTGCGCGCCACCTTCGGAAACATCACCGCCGCGATCGGCACCCCGAACGTCGTCAACGCCAGCCCGATCATCGCCGCCGGCACGTACCGCTGCGCCGCTTCCACCGGAAAGAGGCTTTGCACGTACACCACGTCCGCCGTGGACAGAAACACCACCGTGCCCGTGCCGGCGGTGATCGGCCCCACCTGCCGCAACCACGGCCCCCAGGCAAAGCTTGCGCCCGGCCCGCGCAAATCTTCCCGCACCACCCAGAGGCACAGGCTCAGCGACACCAGTTGCCCGCACAACGCCCCGGCCATGCCCCCGGCGGCCTGCCCCCCGGCCAGCACGATCAACAGGACCGCCGTGAAACGCCCCACTCCGTCCAGGATCAACGCCCAACCCAGCGCGGCGAACCGCTGATGCCCCTGCGCCAGCCCGCGCAGCACCGGCCCCCAGAGCGACACCAGCCCGATGAGCAGCGTGATCCACAACGCCACCGGGTTGCTCACCTTGAGCGTGCGCGCCAGCCAGCCTTGCGCCAGCAGCGTCAGCCCCGCCACGCCCAGCCAGAGCAAAAACGTCCCGCGCAACACCGCGCGCACCGTGGCCCGCAGCACCGCCCGACGGTCCGCGTCCAGCGCCGCGGCGGCCTGGCGGGCGAAGACCGTTTGCAGGCCGATGCTCGGGATGCCCAGCAGCAGGTACACCCGCAGAAGCGCAAACCACACCGCGTACTCGGCCGGCGCCATCCAGCGCGCGGCCACCATCTGGGTGCCGGTCATGAACACCCCCATCAGGGCCGTGGCCAGCACCATCCAGCCCGTCTGCCGGAAAAACGCCAGGGGACCCGACTTCGCTTCGCTCATCTCGAGATGCCCTCCGCCGCGGCGCGTTGCTGGGCGATCTCGATCGCGTCCGCCGCCCGCCCGCAAACCACGCCCCAGTCCAGTGCCTCGCGCACCCGCCGGGCCGCGGGCGCGGCCAGGCGCGCGCGCGCCTCCGCCGGTTCCGCCAACCAGGCCAGCACCGCCCCGCCCAGTGCCGCGCCGTCGAACGCGGTGAACTTCACCAACGGCTCGGCGGCGAAATACCGCCGGATGCCCTCCAGCGCCGTGCTGGCCACCGGCAGGCCCAGCGCCAGGTACTCGACCACCTTCGCCACAAACGCGCAGTGCGTGCCCGCGGATTCTTCGTACGGCACCAGCCCCACCGTGCCCGCGCCCAGGCGCTCCGCCACCGCTTCGTACGGCACAAAACCGACATGCCGCACCGCCGCCCCCAGCCCGCGCGCCCGCACCTGCCGGGCAAACCGCCGCCAGGCCGGCGTGTCCGGGCCGATGAACTCGAAGACCACCTCCGGCCGCGCCGCGCGCACGCGCGCCAGCGTCTCGAGGGCGATCGGCCCCAGGTGATGATGGTCGAACGAGCCGTGCATCACCACCGTGGGCGGCGCCTGCCCGCGCGCCGCCACCCGGGCCGGGTCGAACACAAACCGCGCGGCGTCGTACCCGTAAAAAATCGGCCGCAACCGCTCGCGCGGGTAGCCCGTGGCGGCGAAACGCTCGGCCAGCGGCTCGGACACGGTGAGCACCGCGTCCGCGCCGTAGCGCCGGGGCAGGCTCAACTCGTAGCGTTTCAATACCGCCAGCACGGGCGGGGGCATCAGCCAGGCCGGCCAGGTCTCCATAAACCCGGTCAGGTGGTCCAGGAAGTTCATCACCACCGGCACGCGCAACGGGCGTTTGAGCCGGCCGGCCGCCACGCACGCGATGGCGTGCTGGGCCACCAACACGTCAAACCGCTCCCGCGCCGCCGCCCGCTGCACCAGCCGGGCCAGCGCGCCGGGGAAAAGCAGGTACTTGAGCGTGCGCAGCCGCGTGCGCCGGCCCATACGCCAGGCGGTGAACGGTACTAGCCGCAACCGGCCCGTGCCGGCCAGGTCCTCCGGCGCCTCGCTGGCGGGAGCAAACACCGTCACCCCGTGGCCGCGCCGGACCAGTTCGCGCACCAGGTACAGCGCCTCCGCCGACCCCCCGCCGCTGGGTGGGAAGAACGGTTCGTGAGTCAACAGGGCGACGCGCATGGCCAGCGGGTCAACACAAGGGACCCCGGGCCGCGCACCCGCCGCCCGGCCGGGCGGATTCCGGGCGGCGACGCGGCGGTTCGGGACGGCACAACAGCTTCGCTGTGCGGGTCATGAAAGCGGGCCGGGACGCAAGCCCCGCGGAGCGTAGGCGCCCGCCCCGGCCAAGTCGAGGCAGCAGGCAACCCGCCGGGCGCACTTCATATTCATGCAGCGGGTCGCCGGAAGCGCGATGCCGTAGCGCAGACCTCCGAGTCTGCCGTATCGCGGGTTTTCAACCCGCCAAGGCTGGGCAACCGCTGGCCGGGACCGACTGGAAGTGGCGATACGGCAGGCTGGGAAACCTGCGCGACGCCAAGCATACCCGCCTGCCCTAAACCGAAATGCGCCCGAGGCACCTCGGCGGGCGCACTTTTTTTCGTGCAGAAGTATGCCTGGCCCTGTCCAATGCCAATGGTCCCCGGGAGAGCGCCTCCCGTTGGAGCAACGTCCTTCGCCGGGCACCCGAAAACACCCAGTACGTCCCATGCCATGAAACAACCTCGTTCACCCTGGATGAAGACCGCCACGCTGACGGGCGCGGGTGCGGGGATTCTTGCCCTGCTGGTCTGGTTGCGCGCCGTTGAACAGTCCGGCAGCGAGAACTCAGCCGCCGCGATTGCCGCACTGGAGGCGCATCAGGCCGCCGAGCGCGAGGCGGCCGAGCGCCGCGCCAAGGACCCGGCCTGGCAGCCGGCCTGCCGGGAGGTCGGCACGATCCAAATCGGCAACCCCGAACAACCCGGCGCGTTGCGCAATTACTGCCTCAATGCCCGGGGCGAAATCCTCGCCTGCTTCGCGCCCGCCCTCACCGCGCCGCGGATTAAGCCCGGCGAACCCATCACCCCGCAGACCAGCAAGGCCCGGCGCCCGTCCCCGCCCGAGCCTGCCAGTATCCGGGTTTATTCACCCGACGGCCGGTGCCTGCGCACCCTGCCGCTGGACATTTCGCCCGAGGCGATTGCTGTTGCCCCGGACGAGACCATTTACGTCGGCGGCAGCGGCAAGCTCCTGAAGCTGGACCCCGACGGCCGCGTCCTGGCCTCGGTCGCCACGCCCGTGGCCGACGCCCCGGTGTCCCTCGACAAGGAGTTGCTGGAGGAACTCAAAAAGGAAGGCGGTGACTTCGAAACCCGGCGCCAGGAAATGCTGAGCCGGATGGAGAAACGCCGCGCGCATGTAACCGGCCTGGCGGTGACGGACCAGGACGTGTTTGCCGCCGTGCCCGCGCCGAACGATTTCACCTACCGGGTCTATCGCTTTACCCGCGAGCTGGCGGAGCCGAAGTTGATCGTCGAAAAACTCCGCGGCTGCTGTGGGCAAATGGACATCCAAACCCACGCCGGGAACCTCTGGATCGCCCACAACGCCCGCCACAGCGTCGAGTGCCGCGACCGCGACGGCCAACTGCTGAGCAAGTTCGGCAAGGCCGGCCGGGTCAAGGCGCCGGACTTCGGCGGCTGCTGCGAACCCAAGAACCTGCGCGTGCTGGCCAACGGCGAAATCCTCGCCGCCGAGTCCGGCCCGCCCACCTGCATCAAACGCTTTTCCGCCGACGGGAAGTTCCTCGAGGTGCTGGCGCTTCTCGAAGGCCCGGGCGACTGCGTGCGCGTGACCGTGGCCCGCAGCCCCGACGGCGCGCGCTTCTACCTGCTGGACACCACCCGCGACGCCATACGCATCTTCGCCCCCAAGGGTTGACCTGGTCGCCATCGTGGCCTACCTCCGCCCTGCTCGTCCCGTGCGCGTCGCCCACGCGAAGATTGGGAAGCACCGCCCGCTGCGGGCGGTCATGGCCGCGCTGGCGCTGTACCAGGCGGCCGGCCCCGCGGCGGCGCCCGCGCCGCAGCCGGTGTGGCTCGTGGTCATGGACCCGCTGGCCAAGGAATTGGCCTGCGCTTGCGTGCCGGGTTACGGCCAG
Organism: uncultured Verrucomicrobiota bacterium; assembly: GCA_964466945.1. Classification (GTDB taxonomy): domain Bacteria; phylum Verrucomicrobiota; class Verrucomicrobiia; order Limisphaerales; family J093; genus DSVZ01. Next base: position 22,363 of record CAYXPA010000052.1, read on the forward strand.
CGCGATTACCGCAAGCTCGCCGCCCGGCTCCGATCCGCGCTCAAGGAACCGGTCCAGGTCGAGTTCTCCGACGACCTCGCCGACTCGCTCGCGCTGGCCGCCGACCGCGCGCGCGTCCTCGTCATCGGCGACCGCGCGCTGGTGGCCGACGCCGCCCGGCGCGCCCAATGGCCGGCCCGACCGGTTTGCGCCCTGACCGACCGCGACGGCCAGACCACCGCCCCGGCGCTCTTCGTGGCGCGCCAGGACGACCCGGCCCGCGCACTCCGCGACCTGGCCGGCCGCCGCGTGTTCGTCGGCCTGGCCGAAGCCGACGCGCGCCGCGCCGCCGCGCTCGAGGCCCTGCACGCCGCGGCGTTGAACCCCCCGGCCCAAATCGAGTCCCGCGCCGCGGCTACGGAGGCCGCGCTGGATGTGCTGGACAGCACGGCTTCGCCGTCGCCGGTGGCGGTCATCCCGGCCTATGCGCTGCCCCTGCTCGAAGGCTGCGGCACTGCCCGGCCGGGCGACCTTAAAGTGCTGGCCCGCACCGCGCCCGCGCCCTTCATCACCGCGTTCCTCAGCCGGGATTGCCCGGCCGAACTGGCCCGGCGCATCGAGCAAACGTTGCTGGGCCTCAAGAGCGACGCCCGCCTGCTCCGCGACCTCGAAAGCAAGGCCGGTTTCCAACCCCTGCCCGCCGAATCTCCCGCTCCGGCCCCGCCCGCTTCCGCGCCCGACCCCGCGCCGCGGGCCGGGGCCGACTGGCCGGACTGGCGCGGACCCAATCGCGACGGTCGTGTGCCGCGCCTGCCGCAACGCCTGCCCGAGCCGCCGCGAATTGTGTGGAAGAAGGCCGCCATGCCCGGTTGCCTGGCCGGGTTGAGCGTGAGCCACGGGCGGCTCGTGCTGGCGGAACGGGATCTCGCCGATGAGCGCGACGTGTACCGGTGTCTGGACGCAGCGACCGGCGAATTACTCTGGCGGATCGAGTTACCCGCGCCGGGCCAACTGGACTACGGCCAGTCGCCCCGGGCCACGCCGGTGTTGCGCGACGGCCGGGCGTATCTCCTGGGCGCTTTCGGCGGGCTGCGCTGCGTGAGTCTGGCCGACGGCCGGCTGCTTTGGGAACGCGACCTGCGCCGGGACTTCCAAGCGCGCGTGCCGTCCTGGGGTTGGTGCGCCACGCCGCTGGTCGTGGACGGCCTGGTCATCGTCAACCCCGGCACCCCGGACGCCGGCCTGGCCGCGCTCGACGCCGAGACCGGCCGCACGCGCTGGACCACGCCCGGCGCGCCACCCGCCTACGCCGCGCTGGTGTGCGCCACGCTCGGCGGCCGCCGGCAAATCGCCGGCTACGACCAGGTGTCCCTGGGCGGTTGGGACGTGGCCAGCGGGCGGCGGCTCTGGCGGCTGGTGCCGCCGGAAACCGGCGATTTCAACGTGCCCACGCCGCTGGTCGTGGACGGCGACCTCGTGGTCGCCACCGAGAACAACGGCACGCGCCGGTATCGGTTCGACGCCGCCGGCCGGATTGTGTCGCCGCCGGTCGCCGCCTTCGCCGACCTGGCGCCGGACACCGCCACGCCGGTGGCCACGGCCGGGCGTTTGTTCGGCGCGCACCGCGAGCTGTTTTGCCTGGACCTGCGCGCCGGCCTCCGACCGGTCTGGCGCCACGAGGATGAGGCGTTGGGCGACCACGCCACGCTGCTGGCCGACGCGGAGCGCGTGCTGGTGGTCACGTTGAGCGGCGAATTGTGGCTGGTGGACGCGCGGGCCGACACCTGTCGCATCCTCTCCCGGCAGCGTGTGTTCGAGGAAGAGGTCGAGGTGTACTCGCACCCGGCGCTGGCGGGCGGGCGCCTGTTCGTGCGGGGCGGCGAGCGGCTGCTCTGCCTGGACCTGACCGAGGCCGGGGCGGAGGCCGGCTTGACCGGAGGCACGCCGTGAAGACGGCTCTGTGGCTGCTCCTGCTGGTGGCGTCGTGGCTCGCGGCGGGCTGTGCCGGCCCCCGGACGGCGCGCGAGCCGGCCGCGCTGCTGCCGGGGGTGCGGGCGTATCTCGAGGAGACCGTGGCCGAACTGGACCGCGTCCCGCCGGAGCGGCAGGTCGTGTTGCGCGAAATTGCGTCGGTGATGGCAGAAGAACTGCGGGCCGGACGCGAGGCCCGGGTCACGTTCATCTGCACCCACAACTCCCGGCGCAGCCACATGTCGCAAATCTGGCTCCAGACCGCCGCCGCGTACTACGGCCTGGACCGCGTGCGGGCCTTTTCCGGCGGCACGGAGGTCATGGCCTGCAATTGCCGGACCGTCACGGCGATGCGCCGGGCCGGGTTCGTCATCACCGACGCCACCCGCGGCGAGAACCCGGTCTATCTCGTCACCTACGCCTCCAACCGCCCGCCGGTGCGCGCCTGGTCCAAGCACTATCGCGCCGGCGGCAACCCGCGCGCGGGGTACATCGCGTTGATGACCTGCAGCGCCGCCGACCGCTCCTGCCCGGCGATTGAAGGCGCCCTCGCCCGCTTTGCCATCCATTACGCGGACCCGCGGCTGTGCGACGACACCCCCACCGAAAGCGCGGCCTACGACGCGCGGTGCCGCGAGATTGCGCGGGAAATGTTTTTCCTCGCGGCCGAGGTACGGCGGCAGACAAATCCCGACTAGCGCGCGGCTCGGGATCTCGCGCGCGGGCGCTTTTCAGCACCGGGTGGAACGGCCGGGCAGGCAGTCGTCGGCGGGAACGTGCCGCCGACTTGGCGCAGGGAACGCGCGCGCCCCTGTGTGCCGCCGACGGCGCCTCGCCGTCGGGCCCGTAGCGCAGGTTTCCAACCTGCTGTACCGCCGACTTCCAGTCGGCCTCGGCGAGCCGTTCGCACAGTTCCGGCGGGTTGGAAACCCGCGATCCAGCAGACCAGAGGTCTGCGCTACGACATCGGCGCGCCGACCCCGTAGCGCCAGCATCCGGTATCCGGTATCCGGCATCCGGCATCCCCTCCTCACTCCTCGCTTCTCACTTCTGATTCGGTAGGGCGCCGCTGCGCCGGCGCCGCTCACCCGGCCGCGCCACAGCGCGGCCCTACCGCCAGCGCCGGCAAGCGGCCGGCCTGGGCCAATCGAAGCGCGCCAGGCCGGCGCACACCATACGCTTCGCGACGGACCGGGCGCTCGACTCACGCGCCAGCGTTTGGAGTGCGGCAGCTTGCGGCCGCTTCTCCCACCGCGCCGGCCTCCGGTATCCGGTATCCGGCATCCCCCTCCTCACTCCTCGCTCCTCACTTCTGATTCGGTAGGGCGCCGCTGCGCCGGCGCCGCCCACCCGGCCGCGCCGCAGCGCGGCCCGACCGACGGCGTCGGCACGCCGGCCTCCGGTATCCGGCATCCGGCATTCCCCTCCTCACTCCTCGCTTTTCAATTCTGATTCGGTAGGGCGCCGCTGCGCCGGCGCCACCCATCCGGCCGCGCCGCAGCGCGGCCCTACCGACAGTGCCGGCAAGCCGGCCTCCGGTATCCGGCATCTGGCCTGCCGTATCGCCGACTGCTCGGCGGCGGGACCGCCGAGGCCAATCGGCGCGCTCCCGCCGGACCGCCCCCGCCCCGAGGCTTGCCTGCGCGCGGGCAGTTGCGCCAAGGTCGGCGCGTTGCCGCCATGAACACGACTCCGATTTCTCGCGCCAGCCGCCGCGAGTTCCTCAAGGCCACGGTCGCCACGGGGCTGGCCCTGGCCGCACCGGGTTTGGCCGCGTCGGCGCCCGCCGCCGCCGACCGCCCGCGCCGGATCAAGCTGGGCTTCGACAATTTTTCGCTGCGCGCCTGGGGCTGGAAGGCGCCCCGGCTGATCGAGTACGCCGCGGGGTTGAAGCTGGACTCGCTCTTCATCACCAACCTCGACGCCCTCGAGCGGTTCGACGACGCCTACCTGGCCGACTTGAAGGCGCGCGCCCGCGACCACGGCCTGGACCTCTTGCTCGGTTCCTGGAGCATTTGCCCCACTTCGCGCGCGTTTCGGAACACCTGGGGCACGGCCGAGGAGCATTTGCGGCTGGGCCTGCGCCTGGCGCGGGCGCTCGGCTCGCCGGTCTTTCGCTGCGTGCTGGGCACGCGCGAGGACCGCAAGACCCCGGGCGGCATCGAGCAGCGCATCGAGGACACCGTGCGGGTGTGCCGCGCCGTGCGCAGCGAGGCCCTGGACGCCGGCGTGAAAATCGCCATCGAAAACCACGCCGGCGACATGCAGGCCTGGGAGCTCATCACGTTGGTCGAGGCCGCCGGCAAGGATTACGTGGGCGTGACCTTCGACTCCGGCAACGTGACCTGGACGCTCGAGGACCCGCTCGAGAGCCTCGCCCGCCTGGCGCCCTACATCGTCTGCACGCACATCCGCGACTCGATGGTCTGGGAGACCGAGACCGGCGCGCGCGTGGCCTGGACGGCCATCGGCGAGGGCTGCACGGACGCGCGGGCGTTGTTTGCCAAACTGGCCGAGCTGTGCCCCGGCGTGGGCGTGCACGCCGAAATCATCTCGGGGTTCAGCGTGGACTTCCCGTACCTCCAGCCCGAGTTCTGGGAAGTCTGGCCCAAGGCGCGCGGCGCGGACTTCGCCCGGTTCCTCGCCCTGGCCAAGAAGGGCCGGCCCGTGCCGCCGTTCCGGCCGCCGGAGGGCGCGGACCGCCAGCAGGCCGAGCGCGAGTACCAACAGGCCGAGCTCGAGCGCAGTCTGGCCTGGTGTCGTGACGTGGCGGGACTGGGCCTCAAGAGCTGAAGCGCCGCGCCCCGCCCCGCGCGCAGCGCCGCCGCCCATGAGTACGGCCGACGCCGAGGCCCTGCGGGAACAGCTCCGGCGCGATGGCCGCTTGAGCGACCCCGCGGCGCGGCTCGCCCCGCTGGCCGGCGGCGTGTCGAGCGACATCTACCTGGTCGAGGACGGCCCGGACCGGTTCGTCGTCAAACGCGCCCTGCCCCGACTCCGGGTGCGCGACGAGTGGCGGGCGGATGTGCGCCGCAACGACGTTGAGCGCGCCTATCTCGAAGCGGTCGGCCGGCTCGCCCCCGGCAGCGTGCCGCGGGTGCTCTTTGCCCACCCGGCTGCGGGCTACTTCGCCATGGAATACCTCGGCGCGGGCTACGCGAATTGGAAGCGCCAGTTGCTCGACGGAGTGTTCGCGGTCGCCACCGCCCGCACGGCCGGGCGCTGGCTGGGGGCCATTCACCGGCAAACAGCCGGCGACGCCGCGCTGCGGGCCCGCTTCGACACCACGGCCAATTTCCACCAACTCCGCACCGCGCCGTACCTGCTAACCACCGGCGCGCGACACCCGGAACTGCGGGAATTTTTCGAGAGCGAAGCCCGGCGGCTGAAGGCCACGCGCGAGTGCCTGGTGCACGGCGATTTCAGCCCCAAGAACCTGCTCGTCGGCGCGGACGGCCGCCTGGTGGTGCTGGATTGCGAAGTGGCCTGGTACGGCGACCCGGCCTTCGACGTGGCGTTTCTGCTGAATCACCTCTTGCTCAAACGCCTCTATCACGCGCCGCGCGGCGGGGCGTTGCGCGAACTGGCGGCGGCCTTCTGGCAGAGCTACCTGGGCGAGCGGACCGGCCTGCCGGCCGATTGGGAGACGCGGGTCACCCGCCTGCTCCTGCTCTTGCTGCTGGCGCGCGTGGACGGCAAATCTCCGGTCGAGTACCTCGACGCGGCGCGGGCGGACCTGGTCCGCCACTTTGTGTCCGGGTCGCTACCGGCCGGCGCCTGGCGCCTGGCCGCGCTGGTGGACGCCTGGTTCCAACTCACCGCGCGACCCGACCTGCCGGCACGCCCGCGCGGGGCCGTCGCTTGAAACGTCCGTGACCGCGCGGCTTCCGGGAAGTTTGCCTCGCGCGCGCCGCCGTGGCATACCGGGGTCTATGCAAGGCAGTCATTCCACCGGCTCGATCCCTTCCGCGTGTTTCCGTCCTGCCCCGGCTTGGCACGGGCGCGCGGCGTCACTCGGGCTGGCGCTCGCCGCACTGCTTGGTTCGGTCCGGGCCGCCGAGCCCATCAACCCGCCGTTGGGCACGCACCTCCACCCGAGCGCGGCCGAGCTGGCCCGGGCCACGCGCTTCGGCACCAACGACCCCGTCGTGCTCACCAGCTACTTTTACTGGTACGACGTGTTTTCCGGGGCGCACATCCGCGATGCGGACGGCTCGGACG